>NZ_JBJGYK010000060.1:0-24175 GCF_054049955.1 Geodermatophilus sp. SYSU D00758 | reverse complement strand
TCACCACCGGTGGTGAGCCAGGACCGGCAACGCTGAGCTGACCTGATCGTCGGGGTCAGGCCACGGGGTCGGGCATCGGCAGCACCAGGCTGGTGCCCGCCACCACGTCGAGGTCGGCGCTGCTCCCGGTGCGCGCGGGATCCACCCACGAGGTCTCGACGATCGTCACCGTGGCACCCGAGACCGCCGAGGCGTACTCGGCCTTCGACAGCGCCTCCGGCCCGCCCTGGTAGCGGACGCCCTCGCGCAGCAGGTCGCTGACGTTGCCCGTCCCGCTCTGGTCGGTGAGCGCACGCAGCGCCCGGGCGGACGCCGCGTCGCCCATGTCGACGGCCGAGACCGACACCACGACCGGCCGACCACCGACCTCGGTGGACCACAGCGCCCGCGCCAGCCCGGCGCAGTCGCTGCTCGCGAAGAACTCCGCCACCGCCCCGTAGGAGTTGCCGACGCAGGTGTCGGCGACCTGGACCTCGCGGGCGACGAGGGTCAGCCCGTCGACGACCTCGCGGTCCCCGGGGCGCGGGCCGGGGTCCTCGGGCGGCTCGGGCGCTCCGGTCGCCGCCGAGGTGGTGGTGCCGCGCGCGGCGGCGACGTCGTCCTCGCCGCCGGAGAGCAGGAGCACCCCCGCGATGCCGAGGACGACGACCAGCGCCACGGCCGCGGCGAGCAGCACCGCCGTGCGCCGGGCCGGGCGCGGCCGGGGCCCGACCAGCGCCCCGCCGGGGGGCGCGTGGACCTCCGGCTGCCCGGTGCCGGACGGCGCGGGGCCGGCCGCCGCGGGCTCGAAGGGTGCGGGCTCGAAGGGTGCGGGGCCGAGGGGTGCGGGGTCGAACGGCGCGGGGGGCGGGACGGCGTCCTCGGGGGTGTCGCGCTCGCCGCCGGCGAACAGCCCCCCGATGCCGCCGGTCTCCTCGGGGGTCACCCCCACCGTCGGCCCGACGAGGGTGTCGCGCTGGGCCGGTGCCGGCGCGGGCGGGAACCCGGCCGGGGCAGGAGGCGCCGGTGGGGGGGACGCCGGTGCGGACGCCGCCGCGGCGGCGCACGCGGCGGCCTCCTCGTCGGCCCGGATCGCGGCGGCCGCGACCGCCGCGGCGGCGGCCGGGTCGACCAGCGGGCGGCCGGCGGGCACCGGCCAGGCAGGGGCGGGCTGCGGCGGGGTCTGCGGCTGCTGCGGGCTCCCCCACCCGGCCGGCGCCGGGCGGGCCGGTGTCCAGGCGCCCGGGGACGGCACCGGCACCGCCGGCGGGGCGGCCGCGGGCGGCACCTCGCCGCCGGGGGCCTCGCCGGGGGCCGCCGGGCGGCTGGCCGCCATGGCGGCCGGGCCCAGCAGGTCGGGGGTGCGCAGGACGTAGGGCGAGTACGGGAAGCCCTCGCCGTTGAGCTCCTGCACGGTCGGCACGCGGCCGGCCAGGCCCAGGGCCTCCAGCGCCGCGCGGACGTCGGCGGTGGTCCACAGCCGGGGGTTGTCGACGCCGGCGTACCGGGCCGACCGGGCGATGCCGAGCAGCAGCGAGCGGGGGTCCAGCAGCGCCACCTGGTCGCCCTCGCCGAGGTCGCCGTCGGCGGGGAGCAGCCCGGTGATCTCACCGACGAGCACGCTCAGCCGGGCGATCCGGCCCGGCTCGAGCCCGGCCCGGCGCAGCCGGACGGCGGCGTCCATCCCGGCCCGCATCAGCCCGTCGAGCGGGGTCGACCCGCCACCCGAGAGCTGCAGGACGTCGCCGGGACCGGCCCCGGCGCCGATCGTCCAGGCGCCGTCGGGCAGGGCGGTGACCACGCCCCGCTGGCGGACCACCTCGACGACCCGGACGACGGCCACGCCCTCGGGCACGAACAGCACGGCGTCGGACAGCCGCCGCTCCATGGGGCCGTCGACCACGGGGATGGAGGCCACGACGGCGCCGCGGACGGCCCCGCCGGTGTCCCAGCGGGCGAGCTCCGCGAACAGCGCGCGCTCCCCCGCCGTCTGCAGCGGCGCAGGGGTCAGGGCCAGCACGTCGTCCTCCGGGTGGGTCTAGGGGGCGGGGCGGCACGGGCCTGGCCGGTGCGGCGGGACCGCGGTGGGCCGAGCGGGGCGCGGCGGCCGGCGGAGTCGGGCCCGACGTTACGTCATGTGACGGCGCAGGCGCGGACGCTCAGCGGGTCGGCGCGCCCTCGGGCGCCGCCGGTGCCGGGGCGTCGCGACCGGGCTCCACCGGCCGCGCCCAGGCCGCCAGCCAGGAGCTGCCCGCGACGGCGTCCACGACGGCCCACAGCGCGGCGAAGGCCACACCGGTGCCCAGGACCGCCGGCCAGCCCCAGTCCCAGGGCGGCAGCAGGCCGAGGGCCGACTGCACCGCGCCGGCGCCGTAGACGGCGGCGGCGACGAGCAGGCCGGCCAGCCAGCCCGGCGTCCGCAGGGTGACCGCGGTGTCCACGCCGAGGGCGCCGACGAGCAGCACCAGCGGCAGCACCGACGGCGGGAAGTCCAGGCCGACCAGGCCGAGCCACATGAGGCCGCGGTAGCCGAGGTAGGTGGCGGCCAGGACCGTCGCCGTCCAGCGCAGGCCGACCACGCGCCGGGCCACCACGAGGGCGAGCACGCCCGCGCAGAGCAGCCAGGCGGGGTGCACCCAGCCGGGCACCGGCAGCATGAACGTGGTCGGGGTCTGCCCCTGGGCGACGGCGAAGTCCAGCAGCTGCGGCTCGGCCGTCGTCCGCCCCGCCTCGTAGGCCTCCAGCGACAGGACGCCGTACTCCTGGTGCTGGTTCGGGAAGAGCACGTTCTCGACGAAGAACAGCCACAGCCCGGCGTGCACGAGGTCGCGCACCCGTCCCGGCGCGGCGTACAGCCACCAGCCGCGGATCGCGCCGGCCAGCATGATCGCCGTCCCGAGGTAGAGGAGGGCGTGGCTGGGGCTCCAGCTGGTGATGTCCAGGCCGTTGATGCGGTGGTTGACGATGTCGACCGGGACGGCGACGAGGAAGGTGGCGGTGCCCCACTGCATGAGCCGCAGCGCCCGGCGGTCGACCCCCAGCCCGGTGTGGCTGTGCACGAGGACGAGGGCGACCACGACGGCGGTGCCGGCGGTGTTGAGCAGGTGCGGCGGGGCGAGGTCGTCGCGCAGCCAGCGGAAGTGCCACGACACGTCCCAGGACGAGCCGAGCATCTTGAGCAGGAAGGCACCCAGCCACGCGGTGTAGAGCCAGCGCAGCTCCTGCTGGGTGGTCGGCCGGCCGGGCTGCCCGGGTGCCCCGTAGGCGGCCCGGGCCCAGCGCAGCGTCGCCCCCGGCCGGCGCAGCGCGGCGGTCGGCGACCCGGGCGCCGGGGGCACGGCTCGGTCGGTCGCGTCGGGGGCGGCAGCGGGCACGGCGGGACTCCTGGGCTCGGGGTCGGTCCGCGGGAGCCTAGCGGCGGGTCCGACCCGATCGGGGGTCCCGACTGGCACGCGCGTGCCGCGTGCGGTATGCGGTGCACCGGCGGGGCGGCCGGGGTTGCAGGGACGTAGGGTCCTCCCCCGTGGCGGACAGCGCGGGGCACCTGATCTGGATCGACTGCGAGATGACCGGGCTGGACCTGACCCGGGACAAGCTGATCGAGGTGGCGGTGCTCGTCACCGACTCCGAGCTCACCGTCCTCGACCCCGGCCTGGACCTGGTGATCTCCGCCGACGACGCCGATCTCGACGGCATGGCCGACGTCGTCACCGAGATGCACGCCAAGTCGGGGCTGACCGACGCGGTGCGGGCCTCGACCCTCACCGTGGCCGAGGCGGAGCAGCAGCTGCTGGCCTACGTGAAACGGTTCGCGCCCGAGCGGCGGACCGCTCCGCTGTGCGGCAACTCGATCGGCACCGACCGCGGCTTCCTGGCCCGGGACATGCCGGAGCTCGACGACCACCTGCACTACCGGATGATCGACGTCTCCTCGATCAAGGAGCTGGCCCGGCGGTGGTTCCCCCGGGTCTACTTCGCCCAGCCGACGAAGGGGCTGGCGCACCGGGCGCTGGCCGACATCATCGAGTCGGTGCGCGAGCTGGCCTACTACCGGCAGACCCTCTTCGTCGACGCGCCCGGCCCCTCCACCGCCGACGCGCAGGCGGCCGCCACGAAGGTGACCGGCTCGTTCGCCGAGCTGCTCGCCGCCGGGGACGCCGGCGCCGGGCCGGCCGCACCCCCGGTCGCGTCGGAGGGCTGACCGGCCCGGTATCGTTGTCCCGTTGCCGCCACCCCGGTGGGGGCGCACGGTGGGTGTAGCTCAGCTGGTAGAGCACCAGGTTGTGATCCTGGGTGTCGCGGGTTCGAGCCCCGTCACTCACCCCAGCGGTGGAGGCCCTGGTCGGTTCGCCGACCAGGGCCTCCGTCCGTCCCGGCGGCGACCGGGCCCTGCTACCCCCTCGATCAGGGGGCGGAGCGGGGTGCAGCGGCTGCACGACCGACCGCACGGAACCCAGGCCGATCGGTTCGTGAGCACGGCGGCCCCGCTCGACCTGGACACCGCCCGCCGGGTGCTCGCCGTGGCCGACGGCGTCCCGGTGGGGCCGGGACGGCTCCGGTGCGGTCAGAGGGGCTCGATCGGCGCTCCGGAGCGGATCTCGCCGTCGGTGAGGACGTCGGCGCGCAGGCCGCCCTTGTGGATCAGCGGCCGCAGGAGGCCGGGTCCGCTGAGCCGGTCGAGGTGGACGCACGGCTCGCACAGCCGGAGGCCCTCGCAGACGACGTCGCCGATGCGGAAGCGGCGCCCGACCAGGGCGTTGACGTCGATGCCGCGGGTGAGGACGTTGCGCCGGGTGGCGGCGAAGTCGACCGCGACGCCGACGGCGGTGAGCTCGTCGAGGACCTCGGCGGCCACGAGGGTCAGGTCGTAGCCGGGGCGCGTGTCGCCGCGCGGGGTGAAGGTGCCGGCCCGGGCGGCGTACCGGTCGCCCTCCAGGCCCCGTCCGGCGACCGCCCGGGCGACCTGCACCGTCTGCATCCCGGCCTCGGCGGCGGGTGCGATCGCGAGCGCCTCCACCGTGCCGTGCAGGTCCCGCGTGACCGCGACGGACCGGAGGACCGGGTCCAGGGAGGCGACGGCGTAGGCGGCGGTGAGGGTCAGCTCGGCGGTGGCCCGGCCCAGCAGGGCCGGGTCCTGCGGGCTGAGCACGATGCCCGGCGGGGTGCCGAAGGCGACCGTGGCGACCTCGGTGTCACCGGTCCGCACGACGGCGATCCACCAGCCGGGCCACTGGAAGCGGGTGGGGTCGGCGATGGGGACCAGGCCGGAGTCCCGCCCGGCCAGCCAGGTGCGCCAGGCGCCGACCGCGGCGGACGGGTTGCCGGGAGGGAGCGGCAGCTCGGCGACCGGCACCTCGGTGACCGAGGCCAGGCAGGCGGCGAGACCGCGGGTCAGCGCGCTGACCCCGGGTGCGGTGGGCAGCTCGGTGTCGATCACGGGTGGCTCCCGGCGGGCACGTCCGAACGGACGGTGGACTGGGCGGTGGTGTCGGGGGCGGCGGTGTCGGGGGCGGCGGTGTCGAGGGCGGCGGCGAGGTCGGCCATCCCCGAGGAGAAGGCGCCCGCCGGACCGCCCTCCAGATCGCCGACGGGTTCCTCGAGCGCGCCCCGGCCCGGCGTGCCGTCGTCCCGCGAGCACTCCCGGCCGACCACCCCGGGCGGTGCGGCGCGGAAGTGCGACGCCGGGACGACCGGCACGTCGAGCGGCTGCCCCGCCGCGCGCGGACGGACCAGCACCGCCTGCCGGGCCTCCACGCGCAGCCCCGCGTCGGGCGAACGGTTCGCCTGCATGGCCGCCCCTACTTCTGGATGCACTATGGTGCACTGCCGGGGGCAGCGTAGACCGCTGCGCCGGCGAGGCGCACGGGAGGCGGCGCGGATGACGACCGAGGCGGTCGCGGTCAACGAGGTGATCGGGCAGCGCGTCCGGCAGCACCGCACCGCCCGCGGCTGGACCCTGGACGAGCTGGCCGACCGCTCGGGCGTGAGCCGCCGGATGGTGATCACCATCGAGCACGGCGAGGCCAACCCGAGCATCGCCACCCTGCTGCGGATCAGCAACGCCCTCGGGATCGGGCTGCCGGTGCTCGTCGACGTCGAACGCCCGCACGCCCTCACCGTGACCGCGGCCGGGCGGGCGCCGGTGCTGTGGCGCGGCCCGCGCGGCGGGCAGGCGCTGCTGGTCGCCGGCACCGCGCCACCCGACGTCGTCGAGCTGTGGGACTGGACGCTGCAGCCGGGCGAGGCGCACACCAGCGAGGCGCACAGCGCGGGCACCCGGGAACTGCTGCTGGTCCTGGACGGCGTCCTCGACCTCCGCGTCGGGGACCGCACCGACCGGCTGCAGACCGGCGACTCCGCGGCCTTCGCCGGCGACGTCGCCCACGGCTACGCCACCCCCGACGACGCCGCCGCACCCGCCCGCTTCGCCCTCACCGTCTTCCAGCCCCACGTCACCGGAGGCCGACCGTGACCGACCCGCAGGCGTGGCTGGCCGCCGCCACCGTCGACGACGCGGTGTTCGCGCTGCGTCCGGACTACCGCGCGCTGCTGGTGACCGCCGACGACCTGCGCGGCGGTGGCAGCGACGAGGTGAGCGAGCGGCTCCTCACCGCCGCCGAGGCCACCGCCCGGGAGCGGCTCGGCGCGCGGAGACCCGAGGAGCTGCCGCACCCGGCCGCCTGGCGGGAGGCCTACCGGGCCTTCGGCGCCAAGCCGCAGCGCACCCGCCCCAGCGTCGAGGCGCTCCTGCGCCGCCTCGACCCGGACGGGCTGCCGCGCGTCGACCGGATCACCGACGTCTACAACGCCGTCTCGATCGCGCACCTGCTGCCGCTCGGCGGGGAGGACCGCGCGGCCTACGCCGGTCCGGCCCGGCTCGTGCGCGCCGACGGCAGCGAGCCGTTCGACACCACCGCCGGCGGCGAGCGCGTCGTCGAGCGCCCGGAGGCCGGTGAGGTCGTCTGGCGCGACGACGCCGGCGTCACCTGCCGCCGCTGGAACTGGCGGCAGGGTGTCCGCACCCGCATCACCACCGGCACGACGAGCGCGCTGTTCACCATCGACGTGCTCGACCCGGTGACCGACGACGACGCGCACACCGCGGCCGACGCCCTCACCGATGCGCTGCTCGCACTCAGCCCGGACGCCACCGTCCACCGGCGACTGCTCACGCGGGCCGACGGAGGTGCACCGGGCTGATCCACCCCTGGGACGGCGCCCTCGACGACGGGGAGTGACGCGCCTGGCCGGCCGACGGCCACGACTTCTGCCCGGGCGGCGTCACCGACATGCCCGGTGGCCGCCCACGGTCATGGCGGGCGGAGGCCGGTGGCCCGACGAGGACGGCGTTCCCTCCAGGGGCACTCGCAGGACGGGTCCGGCCGTGCCCGCTCGTGGCCGCGTGAGCCCACCGCCCGGGTGCGGCCATCACCGCGGGAGAGGATCCCGCCCGGCACGGGTACGGGCTACAGGACGACGAGCAGCGCCGCGAAGGGGACGCAGGCGCCCACGAAGACCGGGAAGCGCGCCCGTCCCGACGAGGGCAGCTGCTGCTTCAGGGCGGTCAGGATGATCGATCCGGCCAGCAGCGCCGAGAAGACGCTGACGGCCGCGTCCCCGAGGTCGATCGCGGCACCGATGCCCCACCCGGCCAGGGTCGCAGCGGCGAGGACCCACCGCCCCAGCCGGTCGTAGACGCGCGGGTCCTGGTCGCGCAGCGCGATCTCCCCGGTCAGGTACCGGGCGGCCAGGGCGACCGTGTAGAGGACCAACTCGGTCGGACCGGGCCGCACCTGGTGCACCAGCAGGTAGCCGACGAACAGGTTGAAGACGAGGTACAGGGCGCCGCCGGCCCAGAACGGCCACGGGGTCGGCACCCCGCCCCGCGCCCGCCGCTCCCGGCGGTCCTGGTCCTGCGCCCGGTCGAGCACCGCGTAGTACGCCAGCAGACCGGCCAGCGCGACGAGGAACGCATGGTCCTCCAGCAGGCCGAGCAGCCCGCCCGGCCGGTCGTCGGGAACCGCCGCGGCCGTCCGCGCCAGGTCCGGGAGCAGGCGGGCGAAGACGTAGGCGACCGCCAGCCCGCCGGCCAGCGAGCGGAACCACGCCGAGCCGGGCGACACCCGCCGGCGCGCCTGCGGCACGAGCACCTGCACCAGCACCAGCACGGCCGCGGCCGCCAGGGCCGCCGACGGAGCACCGCTCGAGGCCGTCCCGGCCGCCGTGAGCACGTGGGCCAGTGAGACCACCTCGGACCGATCGGGCCGGATCCGCTCGGGACACGGTCGGGACGACGGCACCGTCAGCGAAGCGCGGGGACCCCGACCGAACGGCACCGGCCGCCGCTCCACACCGTCGGGAGGAGCCGGCCGGGGGCCTCCTCCGCTGCACGGGCACGGACGATCACCGGTCTGATCCGGTCATCCCTGCACTCCCCCGCCGAGGTCCTGCCGCGTCGTGCGGCCTGCTCTCCTCGCGCTGGAACAGTACGTAGAGCCACACCAGCGAGGGGACGAGCAGGACTGCGCCGACGGCCAGGCTGATCAGGACGGCGAGCAGCACCTCGTCGGTGGCCGCCGCCTCTTCCACGGTGACCCCGGGTTCGAGGATGTTCGGGTACTGGCCGGCCGCCCAGGCGACCAGCAGCAGGGTCACCGCGCCGGCTGCGGTCAGCCGGACCGCTGTGTACCGACGGAGCGCGAGCAACGCCAGGCTCGCCACCCCCGCCGCGACCGAGGCAACGGCGAACGGCAGCGCGACGCCGGTCAAGCCGATGAGCAGCTCCTCGGCGTCGCGGGCGAGGACCAGCAACCCGGCGGCCGCCACCGCTCCGGTGAGGACGCCGGTGACCAGGGCGCGGATGCGGAACCACTCGGCCAGCTCGCGCTCGCCGGCCCGCCGCGCGTCGCCGGTGAGGTACACCGCAGCCAGGTAGGCGCAGATGAGCACCGCGGCCGTGCCGGCGAACAGGCTGGTGGGGTTCGTCCAGCTGGTGAGGACGTCACCGAAACCGCCGAAGGGGATGCGCCCGGACGCCAGCGCGCCGGCGACGGTGCCCAGGAAGAACGGGGTCAGGAGCGAGGAGGCGGCGAACAGGATGCCGAAGACCTGCTCGCTGCGACCGATCGACACCGACTTGCGGAAGACGAAGGCCGAGCCGCGGAAGATGATGCCGACCGCGGCGAGGGTGAGCGGGATGATCAAGGTGGCCGCCGCGGAGGCGAACGCCAGGGGGAAGGCCGTCCAGGCGATGACGATCGCGAAGATCAGCCAGACGTGGTTGGCCTCCCACACCGGACCGATGACGTGCTCGATCAGATCGCGCCGCCGACGGCCGCGGTCCCCGCGCCCGGCCAGCAGGTCCCAGATGCCGGCGCCGAAGTCGGCGCCCCCGAACACGACGTACGCCACCACGCCCAACCACAGCAGGCCCAGGGCCACCTCGGCGAGGCTCATCGCCGATCCTCCACCGCGGGGTAGTCGGCCAGCCGCGGCTCCTGCTCCCCGCCGGGCTCGAACGGGGCGCGGGCCAGCCGGCGCAGCACGTAGATCAGGCCGACGGTCAGCAGGACGTACACCGGGATGAGCCCGTAGAGCCCGTATCGGAGCCCGTCCGCGGGGTTCACGGCCTCCTCGGTGAGCATGTGCCCGTAGACGATCCACGGTTGGCGGCCGACCTCGGTGACCACCCAGCCGGCCTCCAGGGCGACCACGGCGGCCGGGCCGGCCAGCACGGCGAACAGGTAGAACCAGCGGGATCTCGGTAGGCGTCGCCGTCGCCAGGCCGCGAACGCGAACCACGCCGCCAACCCCAGGAGGGCGAAGCCGATGCCGACCATGATGTCGAAGGCCCAGTGCACGATCCCGACCGGAGGTCGCAGCTCCTCCGGGACCTCCTCCAGCCCGACCACGGTGGCGTCGGGGTCCCAGTAGGCCAGCAGGGACAGCGCGTAGGGGATCTCGATGGCGTAGCGCAGTTCCTCGCCCACCACGATGCCCCCGATGCGCAGTGCGGCGCCGTCCTCGGTCCGGAAGACCCCCTCCATCGCCGCGAGCTTGACCGGCTGGTTGTGCGCGACGCTGTGCGCAGCCCAGTCCCCGACCCCTATCTGGACCGGGGTGGCGATCGCGGCGAAGCCGAACGCGAGACCGAAGGCCCGCCGGTGGTAGGCGTCCCGCTTGCCCCGCAGCATCGCCGCGGCGTAGACGGTGGCCACCAGGAAACCGCTGACCATGAACGCCGCCAGGATCATGTGCACCGTCTGGTGCGGGGTCGCAGGGTTGAACATGGCCTCCCACGGAGACGCCTCGACGATGCGCCCGTCGACCATCACGAAGCCCTGCGGCTGCTGCATCCAGGCATTGGCGGTCACCACGAAGAACGCCGAGGCCACGCCGGCGAGCACGATCGGGACCCCGGAGAGCAGGTGGACCTTCGGAGGCAGGCGGTCCCAGGCGAACAGGTAGATGCCCAGGAAGATCGCCTCGATGAAGAACGCGATGCCCTCGATCGCGAACGGCAGGCCGATGACCTCGCCGTAGGTCCCCATCAGGCCGGGCCAGAGGATCCCCATCTCGAAGGAGAGGATCGTGCCCGACACCGCGCCGACGGCGAAGACGACCGCCAGGCCCTTCGCCCAGCGGCGCGCCAGCATCCGCCACATGTCGTCGCCGGTCCTGATCCACCGCCACTCCGACAGCAGCACCAGCAGCGGGAAACCCACCCCGAGGCAGGCGACGACGATGTGCCAGCCCAGGGACAACGCCATCTGCATCCGCGCGGCGACGAGATCATCCAGCATGTCCGCTGCACCCAGTTCCACCGTCGCCACGGGGGGCCGGAAGACGGTCTCGGACGGGCTCCGGCTTCTGGGAGCGGCAGGCGATCGCAGGATCAGCCCGCGCACACCGGAGCCCAATAGTCGTCGGCGTCCACTCCTGACCGCAACATCTGGTCCCGCAGCCTCCCGGGATGCTGACCGCCGACACCCACGACCGCCCGGGTACTCCCACAGCGGCGGTGAACGGTCCGGCCGACGGCGCCTCGCCACGGCGCGTCGTCCTCGGGCTGCGGGCCCCTGCTCGACGGATGCGTCCTCACACCGGCCGGCAGCCGGGTGACCGGCCCGTGTCCGTCCGCCCGGGGCCCTCGGTGACCACCGGCTCCTGTGGTCGTGGGGGTCGTGGGGCACGGACCGGGAGCACGAGCAGGAAGCGCGCGCCTCCGCCGTCCCGGTCCTCGACCAGGAGGTCACCGCCAGCGCGGCGGGCGTGCTCGCGGCTGAGCGCGAGCCCCAGGTGCGCACCCGCATCCCCCGCCGGCGCCGGCCCGCGCCCGAAGCGGGTGAAGATCTGCTCGCGGCGACCGGCCGGCACCCCCGGTCCGGCGTCCTCCACCACCACCCGGGCCGAGTCACCCGATCGTTCGACCCGCACCGCGGTGGCGCCCCCCGCATGCCGCTCGGCGTTGTCGAGCAGGTTGGCCAGCACCCGGCCCAGCCGGATCGGGTGGATGCCCACGTGCACGTCGGCCGCCGCGGGGTCGACCTGCACGGGCACCGGACGGCGGTACCGGGCGAGCGTCTCGGACACCGCCGGCAGCAGCCCGATCGGCAGACGCCTCGGGAACCCGGTGTCGGCCCGGGCCAGCTCGAGCAGCTCGGTGACCAGCCACCGCTGCCGGCGCAGCTCGTCGCCGAGCAGGTCCAGGGCCTCCCGCCCCTGCGCGTCCAGCACCGGCCGTTGGCTGTCGAGGAGCTCACCCGCGCTCAGCAGCACGGTCATGCCCGAGCGCAGGTCGTGCGCCAGCCCGGCGAGGAAGTCCGCAGCCCCGATCGCGCGGGCGGTGGCCTCGGCGGCTCGCCGCTCAGCCGCCACCGCGGCCAGCGCCAGCCCGGCGGTCGCGGTGAGCCCGGAGCGGACCTCCGCTTCGCCCGGCTCGGTGAACGCCCCGTTCGCCGAGGAGGCGAGGTTGAGCGCGCCGATCAGGTGCTCGTCGACCCGGAGCGGCAGGCTGGCCATGCTGCGCACCCGCCGCTCGGCGGCCATCCGGCGGGCGAAGCGTGGCCAGCGGCTCTCGCCCGCCAGGTCGGCCACCACCACCACGGCGCCGGTGCGGGCGGCGGTGACGCACGGGCCTTCGCCGGCCGCGTACTGGGCGGCGTCCACCTGGCGGGCCAGCCTCCCGGCAGCGGCCACCGTCTCCAGACGCTCGTCACGGGCCAGGGTCACCGACACCTGCTCGGCCGCCTGGCAACCGGCGTGCACCAGCTCGACGACGCGCTGCACCTGCTCGACGCCGAACCCCGCCCCCGATCGGGGCGCCGCCACGGAGCCGCCGGTCCCGCCTGCGGTCACCGCTCCTCCACGCGCATCCGGTGACGACCGCCGCGGGCTGGGCGCATGCACCGAGGACGGTCCGCTCCTTGCTCCACCGCCGACCCGCTCAAACGCCGGGCACGGTGCACCGGGTCCCTTGCCGGCGGCCGGGCCCCCTGCCCGCGGGCGTCCGGGCGGAGATCGTCGCGTGCGTGCGCACCGACCCCGACTGCAGCTCCCGGATCGACAGCCCGCTGATCCTGCCGCTGGTCGAACGGGGCTTCACCGCCCTCGAGAGGGGCGGCCTGGCCGGTCGGGACGTGGCGGCCGCCTACGCCCTGCTCTCCCACCACCTGTACGGCACGTCGCTCTCCACGCACCACGACCGGCCCGACACCTTCGGGCGCCAGATGGCGCGCAGCGCCGGTCCCGAGCACCCCGCCATCGGACGCGTGCGGGACGCCCTCCCCCCGACGGGAACCGCGACTTCTTCGCCGACGACCTGCAGCGCCTCGTCACGGGGCTCATCCCGTCGGCGGAGCAGCGCGCTCCCGGCGACTGACGACCGCAGCGCCGGAGGCACATCACCCGGGACCCTGGGTGGCTCCGCGTGCAGCGGACGCCGTGACGAGCAGGAAGGGGGCGCTCAGCACGCCGGCGTAGGAGTGCAGACGCCGCACGAGCGGGCGCAGCAGCGCCCACGCGTCCCGTCGTCCCCCCAGCCCGCGGTGCTGCCGGCGGCTGGCCGTGTCCTCGAGGGTCACCGGGGAACGGTGACGCCGGCGACAGCGGTCCCGACCGACCGCCCGGCGCGGACGACCGGCGGGGACCCGACGTGGCGAGGTCGGCCCGCCGGGGCCAGGGACCGGCACCAGGGGGCCACCCGGGCCGGGAAGGACAGGCACACCTGGCCTGTCGAGCGCTCGTGGAGGCACCCGTGATGCAGTCCGGACGACGACGTCCCGACCGACGCCGACCCGCGACCGTGCTGGGGGTCGTCGTCCCCCTCGCCGCCCTCGCGCTCTCCGGGTGCGCGGCCGGCGCCCTGGCCGAGACCGGGGACGTCGGCTCCCGGCCGATCCGGGTGACCACCACGACGAACTGGCACACCGACCTCGCCTCCCGGATCGGCGGCGACCGCGTCGAGGTCACCGGGCTCATGGGACCGGGCGTGGACCCGCACCTGTACGAGGCCGGCGCCGGCGACGTCCAGACCCTGGCGGGGTCGGACATCGTCATCTGGAACGGGCTGGACCTGGAGGGCAAGCTCGAGGAGGTCTTCACCGGGATCGGCCGGTCGGTGCCCGTGGTCGCCGTCGGGGACGCCGTCCCGGAGGAGCAGCTCATCGCGGTCGGCGAGGGTGAGCACGACCCGCACATCTGGTTCGACCCGGACCTGTGGGCCCTCGCGGCCGAGGCCGTCCGCGACGGGCTGGCCGAGCTCGACCCCGGCTCGGCCGACGTGTACGAGGCGAACCTGGCGGAGTTCACCGCGGAGCTCGAGGCGCTCGAGGCCGAGGTCGGTGCCCTCGTGGCGCAGGTCCCGGAGCGGTCGCGCGTGCTGGTCACCTCGCACGACGCCTTCTCCTACCTGGCGCGGGCCTACGGCCTGCAGGTCGCGCCGGTCCAGGGCAGGTCGACCGCGGCGGAGGCGACCACGGCCGACGTGGAGCGGGTCGCCCGCACCGTGGCCGAGGCCGACCTGAGCGCGGTGTTCCTGGAGTCCAGCGTGCCGCCGCAGACGATCTCGGCCGTCCTGGCCGCCGCCGAGCAGCAGGGCCGGCCGACGGAGGTGGGCGGTGAGCTGCACGGCGACGCGCTCGGCAGCCCGGGCACGCCGACCGGGGACTACGCCGGTGCGGTGCGGCACAACGCGCGGGCCATCGCCGAGGGGCTGACCCGGTGAGCGCCGCGGACGTGCGCCCCGCGGCGCTGGAGGTGCGGCGGCTGACGGTGAGCTACGGCAACCGGCCGGTGCTCGCCGACGTGGACGCCACCTTCCCGGCGGGGACGCTCTCGGCGGTCGTCGGCCCCAACGGGGCGGGCAAGTCGACCCTGCTGCAGGCCGCTCTCGGGCTGCTCCCCGCCGACTCGGGCCAGGCCCTCGTCGAGGGCCGCCCCGCCCGTGCCGCGCTGGACCGGGTCGCCTACGTCCCCCAGCGCGACGCGGTCGACTGGGACTTCCCGATCACGGTCCGCGAGGTCGTGGAGATGGGCCGCTACCGGGCGGCCGGCTGGTTCCGCCGGGTCCGCCGCAGCGAGCGGCCGGTCGTCGACGCGAGCCTGGACCGGGTCGGGATGACCGCCTGCGCCGGCCGGCAGATCGGTCAGCTGTCCGGCGGCCAGCGGCAGCGGGTGTTCCTCGCCCGCGCGCTGGCGCAGCAGGCACCCGTGCTGGTGATGGACGAGCCGTTCGCCGGCGTCGACGCGCGCACCGAGGCGGCCCTGCTCGACGTGCTCTCCGGGTTGCGCGACGAGGGACGCTCCGTCGTCGTCGTCCACCACGACCTCGGCACCGTGCGGGCGCGCTTCGACCGCGCCCTGCTGCTCAACGTGCGGGCCGTCGCCTGCGGCCCGGTGCACGAGGCGCTGAGCCCGGCGAACCTGCGCCGCGCCTACGGCGCCGTCGCCGCCCCCGACGGTTCCGCGAACAGGGAGGACGAGCCGGCATGGGCCCGCTGATCGACCTGCTGCCGCTGGCCTACACCGACGCCGTCGTCGCCACCGGGGCCGCGGTGCTGGGCTGCCTGGCCGGCGTGGTGGGCGTGCTGGCCGTGCTGCGCCGCCGCACCCTGGTGGGCGACGCCCTGTCCCACGCCGCCCTGCCGGGTGTGGCCGTCGCCTTCCTGCTGGCCGGGGTGAAGGACACCGTCTCGCTGCTCGTCGGTGCGGCGGTCGCGGGCACCGTCGCGGCGGTCCTCGTGGTGGCCATCGAGCGCAGCAGCCGGATCCGGCCCGACACCGCGATCGGTGTGGTGCTCTCCGGCTCCTTCTCGCTGGGCATCGTGCTGCTCACCCACATCGCCGCCACCGGCAACGCCGGGCAGGCCGGGCTCCGGGACTACCTCTTCGGCCAGGCCGCCGGGCTGGTCGAGCGGGACGTCACGCTCTTCGCCGTCCTGACCGCCGGCACGGTCGTGCTGCTCGCGGTCCTGCACCGGCCGCTCAAGGCGATGCTGTTCGACACCGCGTTCGCCCGGTCGACCGGCCTGCCGGTCCGACTCCTCGAGCTGGTCTCCACGGTGCTGCTCGTCGTGGCGGTGGTCGTCGGGCTGCGCACCGTGGGCGCCGTCCTCATGGTGGCGATGGTCGTCGTACCGGCCGTGGCGGCCCGGCAGGTGACCGGCCGGCTGGCCACCATGCTGGCCGTCGCCGGGGTGCTCGGCGCCGGGGTCGGGGCCACCGGTGCGCTCGTGTCCACCGCGACGCGGACGCCGACGGGACCGGTCGTCGTCCTGCTGGGGGTCGGCCTGGTCCTGGCCGTCCTCGCCCTGGCGCCCGCCCGCGGCGTCGTGTGGCACCTGCGCCGGCTGCGCCGCGACCGCGGGCGGCGGCAGCGCGACGGCCTGCTCGTCGACCTCGTGGCCGCCGGCCCGGGACGGGTTCCCGTGCCCTCGCTCGCCGCCGCGGGCCGTCCACCGCGGGTCGTGCGCCGGTCCCTGCGCCGGTTGCGCCGCGAGGGGCTGGTGCACACCGCGGGTGGGGGCTGGTCGGTGACCGACGCGGGCCGGGAGGCCGCGGCCGCCGTCCTGGCCAGGCGCGAGCTGTGGTGGGCCTGGCTCGAGCACGGCGCAGGGCTCGGGCTCGACGACGCCCGCGAACCGGATCCCGACGACCTGCCGGGCAGCCTGGGCACCGCAGCGGTCGACCGGTTGCGGGCCCTCGCCGGGACGACGCCGACGCCCGCTCCCGCACCGACGCCCGGAGGTGCACGGTGAGCCCGACCCTGGCCATCGTCCTGACCGCGGGGCTGACCGCGACCGCCTGCGGGCTGCTCGGTCCCCTGCTCGTGCTGCGCCGCGAGGCGCTGGTCGGCGACGCGGTGTCGCACTCGGTGCTCCCCGGCATCGTGCTCGTGTACCTGGTCCTCGGGACGCGGGCGACGCTGCCGATGGTCGTCGGCGCGGCCGCCTTCGGCGTCGTCTGCGTCCTGGCCCTCGAGGCGTTGCGGTCCACGGGGCTGGTGCGCTCCGACGCCGCGATCGCGCTGGTCTTCCCGGCGCTGTTCTCCCTGGGCCTGCTCGGGGTGGACCGCTGGGCCGCCGACGTCCACCTCGACCTGGACTCGACGATCTACGGGCAGATCGCGTTCGTGCCGTTCCGGACGGTGGTGCTCGGCGGCGTGGCGGTGCCGCAGTCGGTCGTGGCCGTCGGCATCGTGGTGGTGGTCGACCTCGCGCTGCTGCTGGTCTTCTGGAAGCAGCTCAAGGTGACCACCTTCGACCCCCGGTTCGCCCGCACCATCGGCGTCTCCCCGACCGTGGTCGGACGCGTGCTGCTGACGGCGGTGGCCGTGACCGCGGTGACCGCCTTCGAGGCGGTCGGTGCCATCGTCGTCATCGCCCTGCTCATCGTCCCGGCGGCCACGGCGCACCTGCTCACCGACCGGATGGGGGTCATGGTCGCGGTCTCGGTGACCGTCGGCTGGCTGGCCGCGGTCAGCGGCTACGCCGGTGCGGTCGCGCTGGACGCCTCCATCGGCGGGGCGATGGGCGTGGTCGCCACCTGCTGCTTCGCGCTGGCCCTGCTGTTCTCCCCGCGGCACGGGGTGCTGACCCGCGCGCTGCTCCGCCGGCGACGTGCCCGCGCGGCAGCCGGGCGGGCTGCGTCCGCCGTGGCGCCGCTCCCGACACCGGCTCGGTCCCGGGGTTGCCCGGCAGCGGGTGGCTGCGCGACCGCTGCAGGGCGGTGGCGCCGTGGCCGCGGCCCGCTCCCGTGCGCGCGGACGGCCGGGGCCGCGGCGCTGCCGGCCCGGTCGGCCGCCGGGGCCGGCGGGTGCGCCGTCGCGACGAGGCCGGCGGCGCAGCCCGCCGCTCCGCCCGTGCCGACGCCGCTCCCGCCGCCGTCCCAGCACCCGGTCACCCGAGGAAGGGCAGCAGCACCTCCAGCAGCCCGGACGGGTTCTCCTCGGGCACCCAGTGTCCGGTCCGGGGCACCGTGACCGCGCGGACGTCGTCGGCCACCTCGCGGACCATCGCCTCGTTCACCCCGGCGAACAGGTTGGCCTCACCGGCGACGGCGAGCACCGGCACCGCCAGCCTCCCGCCGGACGCGAGGGCGGCCCGGTTGTCCCGGTCGTCCTGCTCGAAGGCCCGGTACAGCTCGAACCCGGCGCGCATCGCACCGGGCTGCCGGAACTCCGCCGCGTAGCGGTCCAGGTCCTCCGCGGTGATCGCACAGGGGTCGTGGGCGGCGCCGTCGAAGAAGAAGCGCAGGTACTCCCGCTCCCGGCCGGCGGTGAGGAACTCCGGGAGGTCGCGGGTGGCGTGGAAGGCGTAGTGCCAGTGCCGGGGATCGCTCGCCAGCCGCTCGTGCACCCGCGTGCCGGGCAGCGTGGCCTCCATCAGCACCAGCCGGTCGGCGTCCCCGCGGAACCGCAGCCCGTGCGCCAGCGCCACCATGGAGCCGACGTCGTGCCCGACCACCGCCACGCGGCCGTCGACGCCCAGGTGCTCGCGCACCACGGCGTGCACGTCACCGGCCAGCGTCCAGGTGTCGTAGCCGGAGGCGGGGCGGGAGGACGCCCCGGCGCCGCGCAGGTCCACGGCCACCACCCGGTGCCCGGCCTCGGTGATCGGGCCG
The DNA here is from genome assembly GCF_054049955.1 of Geodermatophilus sp. SYSU D00758. Classification (NCBI taxonomy): domain Bacteria; kingdom Bacillati; phylum Actinomycetota; class Actinomycetes; order Geodermatophilales; family Geodermatophilaceae; genus Geodermatophilus; species Geodermatophilus sp. SYSU D00758. Next base: position 6,076 of record NZ_JBJGYK010000060.1, on the reverse strand, counting down.
ATGACCCGCCGCCAGCACCACCAGGACTGCGGGTAGCCGTGCACCAGGACCACGACCCGCCGGCCCGGTGCGGACGTCCCGGCCACCGCGTGGTGGATCCGCACGCCCGGGGCCACCACGGCGGTGCCGTGCTCGACCCGCAGCGCCTCGCGGCCGCTCATGGACCCGCCTGCCCTCCGCTCACCGCCATTGGTCCGACCCTGCCCGGTCGGCCCGCATGGAGCACCTCCGTCGGCGAGGCCACGACGACTCCGCGGGCGCGTCCTCAGGGCAGCTCCTCCGGCAGCCGGTCGGGACGGCGGGACACCCGGACCACCTCGTGGACGGGCCGGCGCGGGGCCGGCGGCCCGAGGCGCGCCGGGGTGCCCAGCCGCAGCACCAGCTGGGCATGACCGGGCACCGCCAGCGCCGCGTGCAGCACCGGCCGCAGGGGCGCCACCTGGCAGGGCTGGTTGCAGTAGCCGGCGTGCACGCCCGCGTCCGCGGCGACCAGCAGCAGCGAGGCCAGCGCCTGCCCGGCGGCAAGCCAGTCCCGGGGCCCGTCGCCGTCGGTGACCAGCACGGCCAGCGACGGCGCCCGGCGGACCAGCCGCTCGTCCCTGCGGGCCGTGGGCCCGCCCAGGTCGAGGTGCGCGACGGCCAGCCGGGTGAGCACCCCGGCGACCGGCGGCACGGGCAGGCCGTCGCCCCGGCCCCGCGGGTGCATCCAGGAGGCGAGCTCGCGCCGCCACGCCGGATCGGCGAACTGGGCCCGGTCGCCCTCGGCGACCAGCCGGGCGACCTCGTCACGGACGGCTCCCGGTGGTACCCACCGCAGCACGGCCCCCTGCTCGGCGGTTGCCGCGTCCAGGGCGCCGACGAGGCCGTCCGGTAGGGGCTCGGGTCGGAAGCCGCCCCGGTGCGTCCTCCGCCGCGGGATGGCGTCCGCCGGCCCGCGCGGCACCTCGGCGGGTCCCGCGTCGAGCCGGACGGCGGCGAGGAGGTCGTCGTCCTCCCCGGCCGGGAACGGGGTGACCGCCGTGCGCAGGCCGGCGGCTGCCGTCGCCACCCGGAGGAGGAACAGGGCCGCCCCGCAGCTGGCGGTCAGCTCCCGGTCGCGGGGGTCGTTGACCGGCAGGGCGCGGCTGCGGTCGGCGAGCAGGTCGATGCCGCCGTCCGCGAGCCGGAACCGCCACGGCTGGGTGTTGTGGGACGACGGGGCCCGCACCGCCGCCCCCACCAGCGCGTGGAACGTCCCCGGGTCGAGGTCTGCCATCCTCGGTCTCCCTGTCCCGTCCGTCGTCTGCCGTTGGTCTCGCCGGACCCACGCTCCACGGGACGAGGCGTGCTCGGCACCGCGCGAAGGCCCGGCCGTGCCGGGACGTTCGTCGCTCCGCCCGGGCCGACCACGACGAGGGGGCCGCGCCGGCAGTCGCCCGTGGATCTCGGCGCAGCTCTCGACCCGCCCGCTCACCACCGGGGTGCCGGGGCGGGCAGCCGGGCACCGGGACCGGCCGCCGCCAGCAGCTCGGCGAAGGAGCGCCGCATGCCGGTGGCGAGCACCTCCAGGTCGTCGACCGCGGCGTCGGCGTTGGTGGAGACGTGCAGCACGCCGGCGTAGGACAGCGCGGCCACGCCGAGCGGCAGTCCGTGGACGAGCGGGGCCACCGGGTAGGCCTCGAGCATCCGGGCGCCGGCCAGCCACAGGGGTTCGGCAGGGCCCGGCACGTCGGTGATGAACAGGTTGAGCCGGCCTCCGGCGATCCGGCGCATCCAGCGCACCGCGAGGCGCGCCGCCGGGAGCGGCAGGTGCAGCACGTCGAGCACGTCGCCGCCGCCGGAGCGCATTCGCGCCTTCAGCCGCGCGGTGTCCTCGCGGATCACCGCCAGCCGGCGCAGCGGATCCGGCTCGGCGACCGGCAGGTCGACCAGCAGGATGCCGTCCGGCTGCCCGGCTCCGCGCGAGCCCACCGGCATCGAGGCGCGCAGGCCGACGGCGGGCAGCTCGTCGCCGCGGCCCAGCAGCAGCTCCCGCAGGCCACCGGTGACCGCGGCCAGCAGCAGGTCGTTGACCGTCGCGCCGAGCCGGTGGCCGGCCGAGCGCAGGTCCGCCAGCGGCTGCTGCACGACGACGAGACGGCGGTGCGGCCCCAGCGGGTGGGACAGCGAGGTGAGCGGCGCACGGGTGCGGAAGTCGGCGGCGGCGTCGGCGACCCGGCGCCGGCCGCGCCGCAGCCGGTCGGGTGCGCCGCGCACCCGACGCAGCACCCGGTCCGCCGACGTCCCGACCGCCCGGCCGCCGGTCGCCGGCCGCGCGGGCTGCGCGACCGGAACCGGCTCGTCGGCGCGTCCCGCCGGGGTCGGGTCCAGGAGCGCGCCGACGATGGCCACGCCGGTGAGGCCGTCGGCGAGCACGTGGTGGACCACCACGAGCAGCGCGAACCGGTTCCCCTCCAGGCCGTCCACCACGACGGCGCGCCAGGGCGGCCCGGCCAGGTCCAGCGGACGGACGACCTCCTGCGCGCACCAGGCGAGGAAGTCCGCGCCCGGGGGCAGCGACGCCACGGTGATCCGCCGCTCCGGGGACGGGTGCAGGTCCGCGGTCCACCTCGGCCGGCCGCGTCCCGGCCGCGGCCACCGCACCTGCCGCCGCAGCGCCGGCACCGTGCGGGCCCGGCGGGCCAGCTCCGAGCGCACGCGGGTCGTGTCGACCGACCCGTCGGCTCCCGAGAAGGGGCCGGCGTCGAACACCCCCACCAGGGCGATCTGGAACGGCGCCGACGGCTCGTCGACCCAGACGTTCGCCAACTCCTGCAGGCTCAGCGGCCGCTCCGACCGGTCGTCGCTCATCGTCGCGACCCCGACGTGGCGGCGCCCCCGTCGGCCGGTCCCGGCGTCGCGCTCATGGAGCTCTCCCGTTCCCCGGCGAGGCGGTGCGTCCGTCCGGTCCAGCCTGGTGGGTGGCCGCTCCGTCGGACAGGACCGACCGTCCCCGTCGGGGTGGACCTCCGGCCCCCGCCGGAGCGACCCTTGACCGGCGCCCGGGGGCCGTGCCTACCGTGGCGTGTGCGGGCGCTGCTGCTCGGACCGCTCGAGGTGCGCGACGACGCCGGCGCCCCGGTGACCGTGCCCGGGGCCAAGCAGCGCCGCCTGCTGGCGCTGCTCGCCGTGCACGCCGGGGAGGTCGTCTCCGCCGACCGGATCGTCGACGTGCTCTGGGGCCAGGAGCCCCTCCGGGACCCGGCCAACGCCGTGCAGGCCAAGATCGCCCAGCTGCGGCGGCTCCTCGAGCCCCGGCGCGACGGCGCGCCGCCGCGGGTGCTGGTCCGGCGCGCGCCCGGCTACCTGCTCGACCTGGCCGCGGACGACCTCGACGCGACCGTGTTCGCCCGCCTCGCCGGCCAGGGCCGGGACGCGCTCGCTGCCGGCGACGCCGCGGCCGCGGCCGACCGGTTCCGCGCCGCGCTGGCGCTGTGGCGTGGCCCGCCGCTGGCGGAGTTCGCCGGGGAGGAGTTCGCCGCGGCCGCGGTCGCCCGCTGGGAGGAGGAGCGCGCCGCCGTCCTGGAGGACCGGATCGAGGCCGACCTGACGCTCGGCGCCGCGGCCGGGCTGGTGCCCGAGCTGCAGGCTCTGGTCGCCGATCACCCGACGCGGGAGCGGCTGCGGGCCTTGCTGGTGCGGGCGCTCTACGCCGCCGGGCGGCAGGCCGACGCGCTGGCCGCCTTCCACGCCGCCCGCCGGTTCCTCGACGAGGAGCTCGGGGTCGCGCCGGGACCGCAGCTGCGCGCGGCCTTCGAGGCGGTCCTGCACCAGGACCCGGCGCTGACGAGCAGCTCCTCCGCCGGTCCGAGCTCCCCGGCCCCGCCCGCGGCGGTGCGGGGGCTGCCTGCGCCCCTGACGCCGATCGTCGGCCGCGGCGAGGAGGTCGATGCGGTCGTCGCCCTGCTCGGCGGCAGCCGGCTGGTCACCCTGACCGGGCCGGGCGGTGTGGGCAAGACGCGGCTGGCGCTGGAGGTCGCCTCCCGGATCGGTGGCGGCCGCGACGTCCCGTGGTGGGTGGATCTCTCCGTCGTCGCCTCCCCCGGCGAGCTCGTGCCGGAGATGGCCGCCGCCCTGGGCCTGGCCGACGAGCGGGCTGCCGGTGGCCCGGCCGCGGACCCGCGGGCGCGGCTGGCCGCGGCCCTCGCCGAGCGCCCGGCACTGGTCGTCCTGGACGATGCCGAGCACCTCGTCGCAGCGGTCGCCGAGCTGGCCCGCGAACTGCTCGCGGCCGCGGCCGGGCTCACGTTGCTGGTCACCAGCCGGGAGCCGCTGGGCCTGCCCGGTGAGCGGGTGCGCTCCGTCGCACCGCTGGGCTGCCCGCCGCCTGACGCCGTCGGCGGCGCGGACACCCTGCGCCGCTCCCCCGCCGTGGAGCTGTTCCTCGACCGGGTCGCCGCCGCCGCGCCCGGCTTCACGCTGGACGAGGCGACCGCCCCCGCGGTCGCCACCGTCTGCCGGGAGCTCGACGGCCTGCCGCTGGCCCTGGAGCTGGCGGCTGCGAAGGTGCGCACCCTCGGGGTGGCCGAGCTGGCCCGGCGGCTCGACGACCGGTTCCGGCTGCTGGCCTCGCGCACCGGCGCCCCTCGCCGGCAGACCCTGCTGGCCGTCGTGCGGTGGAGCTGGGACCTCCTGGACGACGCCGAGCGGACCCTGCTGGCCCGGCTGTCGGTGCTCGGCGGCCGGTGGACGCTGGCCGCGGCGGAGCGGGTGTGCGCCGACGGGGGCGGTGGACCCGGGTGCGCGGGCGAGGTGGCCGGTGTGCCGGTCGCCGACCTGCTGGCCCGGCTGGCCGACAAGTCGCTCGTGGCCGTCGAGACGGTGTCCGGCGAGCCCCGCTACCGGCTGCTGGAGACCGTCCGGCGCTTCGCCGCCGACCGGCTGGCCGAGCGCGGCGAGCAGGACGCGGCCCGTCGGGCTCTCGTGTCGTACGTCGGTGAGCTGGCCGCGCCCGCGACGACGGCGCTGCGGAGCGCCGGCCAGCTGGCGACGGCCCGCCGGCTGGACGAGGAGCGGGCGAACATCCGCGCCGCCCTGGCCTGGGCTGCCGAGGCCGAGGACCGGGCGCGGTCCGCCCGCCTGGTCACCGACCTGTGCTGGTACTGGTACCTCACCGGCAACCCGGAGGAGGCGCTGCGCTGGCTGCACCTCGCCACCGCCCCGGCAGCAGGTGACGACCCGGGTCCCGAGACGGCCCTCGCCGCGCTGTGGGCCGCCTTCCTCGGCGCGGCCGAGGAAGGGCCGGCCGAGTCCTGGCCCCGGGTCGGCGACCTGCTTCCCGGGCTGGACGCCGGCACGCCCGAGCAGCGGGTGATCGGCGGCTGCCTGGCCGTGGTGCTGGCCCGCGGCGCCGGCGACGCCGACGCCGCCGAGCGGATCGCCACCGCCACCCGCTGGGTGGCCGTGGCCGCCGACGACCGGCACGGCCTGGCCACCCTGGACTACCTGGACGCGCTACCGCCCGCCCAGCGCGGCGACCTGGTCACCGCCGGGGAGCGGCTGACCGCGGCGCTGGACCGCTTCGCCGCGGCCGGGGACCGCTGGGGGCAGGTGCAGAGCCTCAACGGCCTGTACACCGTGGCCGAGGCGGCCGGGGACCTCGACCGGGCCGGCGGCATCCTGGACCGGGCGCTGGCGCTGGCCGGCGAGCTGGGCACCCGGGAGATGCAGGCGGTGCTGCTCACCCGTGCCGCCGCCCTCGCGCTGCGCCGCGGGGACGCCGCCGACGCCGCCGCAGCCGCCGACCGGGCGCGGTCGGCCGCGGCCGAGGTCGGCGCCGTCCTGGTGACCGCGATGGCCGAGCACACCGCCGGCCTGGCCGCCCGTGGGCTCGGCCGGCCGGCCGCGGCGGTCGCGGCGCAGGAGGCCGCCCTGGCCGTGTACCGCCGGGCCGGCGTGCCCACGGGCGCCGCGGCGGCCCTGCGGGAACTGGGCACCCTGGCGCGGCTGGCCGGGCACACCGCACGGGCGGGGGGGGGGGGGGGGGGGGGGGGGGGGGGGGGGGGGGGGGGGGGGGGGGGGGGGGGGGGGGGGGGGGGGGGGGGGGGGGGGGGGGGGG
>NZ_JBJGYK010000059.1:0-25550 GCF_054049955.1 Geodermatophilus sp. SYSU D00758 | reverse complement strand
CCGGATCGTGTGAGTGGTCGCCTTCAGCAGCTCCACTCCACGTCCGGAGGTCCTCCCTCCACAAGATCAGTCAGTCAGATCGTGTGGTCACACGTCCTCGACCAACGTTGCTGGTCAGTACAACTAGCCACGCTGCTCCGCGTCGGCCCGAGGGACGTCGTCGCATGAGCCAGACATGGAACGGGCCCAACTCCGCTGCCAACGGAGCCAGGCCCAGGAAGATCGCCACCGCCAAGTCGCTCGCTTCCGTCACTCATTCTAGGGCCAGCGGGGACAGCTGGCCCAGCGCCACGCTCGCCGAGCTAGGCCGAATTCTCCGAGACGAGGGCACCGCCCGCGCCAACGGCAACGCCGACGCCTGGTGGGCCGACTGCTTCGACCGCGCCGTGGACTACCTCGCCGCCACCGGTCACGAATGGACCACCGACGACGTCTTCACCCTCGGTGTCCCCCCGGCTGACCACCCCAACCGGGTGGGCGCCCGCGTCCGAGCCGCGTACCAGGCCGGGCTCATCCGGCCGACCGGCTACCGGACCTCCGCCCGGCCGTCTCGGCACGCCGGGGTCGTCCGCGTCTGGGTCGGGGGTGCCGCCGCATGAGTGCCCCTCTTGACCGGATGCTCGACGTGCTCCGCGACCGGGACTGTCGGCCGCGCCAGGGAGCTGGTGGGCAGTGGTCGGCGCGCTGCCCGGCGCACGAGGACCGCAGCCCCTCGCTGAGCCTGCGGCAGATCGAAGGCCAAGCCCTCGTCTACTGCCACGCCGGATGCGCCACCCTGGACGTGCTCACCGCTCTGGGGCTCACCCTCGCCGACCTGTACGACGAGCCGAAGGGCGCCGCCTACCGGTACGACGACGGCCGAGTGGTGCACCGCAGCCCAGACAAGCGGTTCCGCCAGTCCGGCCGCACCCAGGGCACCGCGTCCCTGTACCGGCTCGGCAAGGTCACTAACGCCGTCGCGGCCGGACGGACCGTGTACCTCGTCGAGGGCGAGAAGGACGTGCACGCCCTCGAATCGGTAGGGCTGGTCGCCACCACCTCACCGATGGGCTCGGCTAACTGGGGCAAGGTCGACCCGTCCCCACTGGCCGGCGCCAGGGTCGTGCTGGTCGCCGACAACGACGAGCCGGGCCGCCGCTACGCCGGAGAGGCCACCGCGTCGCTCGGCGCGATCGGCGCCACCGTCACCGTGGTCACCGCCAAGATCGGCAAGGACGCCGCCGACCACATCGCCGCCGGCCACGGCCCCGACGAGTTCGTGCCCATGCCCACGGGCAAGGCGGAGCCGGCGCCAGGGGACACCTGGCGGCCGGTCGACCTCGCCGACATCGTGGCCGGGGTCCTGTCCGGGCAGATCACCCGCCACGAACCCACCATCGGCGCCAGGGACGACGGAGCGGGGCTGTTCTACGCCGGGAAGGTCAACGGCATCGCCGGGCCCTCCGGGTCGGGCAAGTCGTGGACCGCGCTCTTGGTCACCACGCAGCAGCTCACCGCCGGACACCCGGTCGTGTACGTGGACCTCGAGGACGACGCCGCCGGGGTCGTCGGTCGCCTGCTGGACCTCGGCGCCGCCCCGGAGGCCATCACCGGCCGCTTTATCTACGTGCACCCCGACGAGTCGTACGGGTCGGCTGCCGCCTATCGGCTCGTCGCCATCGTCAACGAGCGCCAGCCGGCACTGGTGGTCATCGACTCGACCGGTGAGTCGATGGCGCTGGACGGGGCCAAGCCCAACGACGACGACGACACCGCCCGTTGGTTCCGCCGCCTGCCCACCGCGATTGCCAACCTCGGCCCCGCCGTCGTCGTCCTCGACCACGTCGTCAAAGCCGACGACGGAGGGCTGTGGCCCATCGGATCGCAGCGGAAGCGGGCCGCCATCTCCGGCGCCCAGTACATGCAGACCACCGTCCGCCCGTTCGCCAAGGACACAGCGGGCGCAGCCAGGCTCGTCTGCGCCAAGGACCGGCACGGCAACTACCGGCCCGGCCAGAAGGTCGCCGAGCTGACCGTCGCCCCTACGGAAGACGGTGTGCACCTGACCCTCCGAGCGCCCACGGAGGCCACCCAGCAGCCGCAGGACGTGTTCCGCCCCACCGGCCTGATGGAGAAGGTCTCGCGGGCTCTGGAGGGGGTTGACGAGCCGCTGAGCTTCCGCGGCATCGACGACCGGGTGCAGGGCAAGCAGCAGCACATCGCGCAGGCCCTGGACGTGCTGGTGGCCGAGGGCCACGTGCAGCGGACCGCCGGCCCCCGCAACGCCAAGCTGCACACCCTCGTCCGGCCGTACCGACAGGCCACCGACCCGGCCTCGGATGCCTACGAACCGGGGAGACAGTCGACCGTCTCCGACGACTGTGTGTCCGTCTCCCCTTATAGGGGGGAGACGGGAGACAGACACTCACTGTCTCCCGGGAGACGGTCGGGAGACGGTGGGAGACAGTCAGACGCTGACCGGTTCCTGACCCGCGCCGACTACGAGAACAACGGCCGCGCCCTCCGCGAACGCGTCGTCGGGGTGGTCGCGTCATGACCGACAACGCCCAGGCGCTCAACGCGGACATCCGCGACCTCAGCGCCGAACTCGCCCAGGTCCTCGGCATCCGTCGTCGCGACCTCGGCATACGCATGGTCTGCAGCGGCCTGGCGTTCGGCCCCGACGTCGACCCACGGCAACTCCGGTTCACCCGCGACCGGCTCCGCGACCAACTCGCCGACGCCCACGACCTCCGCACACGCGAGAGCCAGCGGTGACCCGCGGTGACGGACCAGTGGGACGCGACCGGCCCCGACACCTGCATCGACTGCGGCCGACCGTCTCAGTGGCTCCGCTGCACGCCCTGCACCGTCACCCACCTCCGTGGATCCCGACGCAGCGTCCAGGCCGCCACGGGCCGCACACGGCGCTGGCGACCCCGCCCCGTCACATAACCCCCACCACCCCCGAGGAGAGAACCAAGTGACCACCCGCCACTGCCCCGACTGCCACGCCGCGGTGAACGTCGCGCCACACGCTCGTGAGGGCCGAGTGACCGATGCCGCCCCCGACGCCAGCACTCCGCCGTCCGCGGCTACGTCGACGCAGGTAGCTCCTTCGAGGAGTTCGCCGCCGCACACCGCCGGAACACCCGATGACCAGGGGCTGGGCCGCGTGGAAGTCACCCGCGGCACAGTCGACAGACGGGGGCACCGCGGGAGCCAAGGGCGAGGAGGCGGCGCGCCTCTTTCCGCCGCCAGAGATCCGCCATGCGCGGCTCGGCCCCTCCCTGCGTCACATCAGCCGGGACTGCCCCGGCGACCGCACCGAGGTCCACCAGACCGACGGATCCCACGGCGACTGCTGGCAGGTCACCCGATGCCTCGACTGCGGCACCCAGGCCACCATCGCCCTCACGCCGCCTGAACGGCTGCAGCCCCGCACCGACGCCTACCGGGACCGCCTGGCGCCTGCAGCGGTCCCGCATCACCGCCGGCCTCGACCCCGACGAACTGGCCGACCCGACCCGCAACCCATCCCACCCCCGAGCCGAACCCAACGGCCCCAACTTCCGGCCCCGCCGACGGCGCGACTGGACCCCGTGGCCGGACTTCCCCCCGGCCACGTCCTAACCCCCGCACAACCCACCGAACAGGAGCACACCATGACCGACCCCGCCAGCACCTACCGCGCCGCCGTCGAGGGCATCACCGCTCTTGAGCAGGCCGTTGCGACCACCAAGGCCGAGATCGATGCCGTCCGCGCCGACCACACCCGCACCGCCGACTACCGGCAGCAGCGGGTGCGCGAACTGTCCGACCAGCTCACCGAGCGCGTCCGGGCCGACCGCGAGCGGATCAGCCAGCGGCTCGCCCAGGCCGACGACACCGCCCACACCGTCCTCGCCGGCCGCACCGACGACCCGGTGGCCGAATCCCGCAAGGCCCGCGCTGCCGGGCGGGTGAACCGCCTCATCGACGCCGGCCGCGCCCCGCTCGACATCGCCGCCACCTTCGCCGAGGCCAAGGACCTCGACGCCCTCCGCGCCCTCCGCGACGAGATCCCCTCCGTCGTCGCCGCTGCTACCGACAACCCGGAGGAGCGGCGCACCAGCACCCACCGCCTCACCGTCGCCATCGACCAGACGATGGCCCCGCTGCTGACCAAGACCGAGGCGCGAGCCGCCGAGGTCCGCGCCAACGTGCAGACCGCACGCGAACTCCTCGACTCGCTCAGCGTCTACGCCACGCAGCCGAACGGCGGACGCTCGCGCATCGCCTTCGCGCTCGCTCGCCGGCCCGAGGTCAAGCTGTGAACGGCCGACACATTCTCGGGCCTGCCGGCCGACTCGTCGTCCACGCCGACGACAGCGTTCGCACGCTGCCTTGGTCGGAGCTCGACACGTACCTGCGCGCCAGCGCCGAGAGCCACATGCGGCACCCGCAGCCAGCAGCAGGGCGAGCAGTGACCACCACAAACCTGCAGGCCCAGCCGTCGGGGCCGAGCGGCACTCAGCCTCGATCGCTCTGCGTAATGCCTGCAGGTCAGACCCCCCGGGTGGCGGGGGAGGTCCGCCCCGGCAGGCCACCTGTGCCGGGGCGTCCTCTCGCTTCTTGTTCCTGCTATCCACAGAGGGCAATTGTTAGGGCTGCTAAGTGAATACCGGGGGGCTGGGGCCGGCTGGTCGGCGGCTGGTGCGGGAAATCCTGGCGCAGCTCCGGGAGGACGGTCTCGAGCCGGATGCCCGGGAGGAGGAGTTGCTGCGGCAGGCCGCTGCGTTGGCCGACCGGTTGACCGAGGTTCGGGAGGCGCTGGCAAAGCAGGGGCTGACGACGACGACGGCGGCCGGTGGTCTGCGGCCGCATCCGCTCCTGGGGGTGGAGCGGGAGTGCGCGATGGCGATCAAGCGGCTTCTGGACGGTGTTTCGTTCAGTCCGACGCCGGTGAAGAACGCGGCGAAGCAGCGGGCTGCTCAGGTGCGGTGGCGGGCGCATAACGAGGCGCGTGCGGCTCGGGAGTCGGGCTGATGGCGCGTTCGTTGCGGGGCGCTCAGGGGCCGCGTGCGCGGCTGCGGGGGCAGTTGGCCGACCGGCTTGAGGAGGAGTTGCGCACGTCGGCGTGGCGTGGACGGTTCCCGGAGTTCGCCGAGGAGGTCCGGAAGCTGCGGACGGGGGAGCCGGTGCGGCTGGCTGCGCACCGGCTCGGCGACCTGCTGCCGGGCACGATCGACCGGCGCGGCTGGGTGGAGGTCCAGCGGAACGGCGATGTCGTGGAGCTGGATCGTGAGGAGCGCAACGCGGCGGTCGTGGCGCGGGCAAGAGCCCGGTATCCGGGACTGCGGTTCGGGGATCCGCGGGAGCTGCTGGGCAGGGAGCCGTGGTGACGTCGGCTCGGCCGCCGGAGCACTTCGTGCGCGGTGTGGCCCGGCCCGGTGGTGGTGACCGGGCGGGTGGCTGCGTGGCTGAACCGGTACGGCGGGCTAGACGAGCTGCGCCGGCAGGTCCGCGGTGAGGATCCGGAGGTCGGCAGGAGCTGAGCTTCTACTACTCCGACCAGCAGATCCCGGAGGCCGCCAGCAACGGCCACCCGCGCTGAGGCATGCCGCGTACTGCCGGGTAGGACCCGCCTGGCGACAGAATCGTTTGACCGCAGTTGGCCTCATTTAGGTGGAGGTGGCGCAAGGTGATCCTGCAACTCTGCGTGCCGAAACTGATACGTCGGCCCTACCGTCCGCAAGAGGCCAAGCTGATGGCAATCCTCAAGCATTGGCATCACCCGCCATGGAATCGGCAGCCGCTTGGTAGGAGCCTCCTTCGTGCATGCGAAGTAGAAGGGGGCGGTAGCGTTTCCGATGCACGCAATCCCCAGGGCGGTTAATGTCGCGGTCGCCAGACTCTTTGCTGGACTGGTATTCAGCCATAGATACGCCCCGACCGATATTGCAAGAACAGTCGCCACAGTGGCCATCGAAAGCCGGTCGCCGACGAGGCTACGTGTTGGCGACAATGCCTTGGCTGCGATGTCGTCACTCTTCACTGCGATCGCCGCGACGAGCACAGATCCGTAAGTAAATCCCGCAATGATAAACGCGCGCCTACTCCCTGGCATGGGCACGAGCGGGAGCAGAGCCCAACTGATCAATGCGAGCGTGGCGCCGCCTGCAAGTGCCAGTGCAAGGATGGAGGGTCTTCTCAGGGCGCGCAGGTTCACATGAGCAGGTGTCGCTTCGAACATGATAGCCGCGCTAGTTAAAAGGCCGAGAAGGAAAGACGACATAAATACGCGGCCGGACGGTGGCATCCACGCCAAGTAGGCAAATACACTCATTAGGAAAAAGACCATCGCCCTCACAAGAAATCGCTCACGCCGCGTGGGGAAGGTGTGCCTAGCAAGCTCCCACCAGTTAAAGTCTCGGCCGCCTTGTTCCCGCATGTAGCGTGCAACGGTGGTCAGCCAGCGACGCACATCCTGTGGTCGGTGCATGCGCCTGGGGCGATGCGGATAGGCTGGTGAGTTTCGACGTCGACGAGTTAGCGGAGGACGTGCCGCCAGCAGTGCAGGAATCAGCTCGTCAAGAAGATGCGCATGCAGAGAGGCGAAAGTCGGAAAGGTGCCGTCGTTCAACGGTGTCGGATCGCGGTGTCCATCGACATAGACGGCACGGACTAACCAAAGGCCCAGTGGGGTCGCAGTAACTCGAGCGAGCGGCGCAGTGGGATTGATGTGAGATAAGACGCTGTTCCAGGCAGGATTGCAACTCGGCGGAAGTTGAGCGCGCAGGTACTGCGACGCATCGGCTGACGTAAGCGCCAGTGGTGCAATCGTCACCGACGCGGTGATCACATCGCCAACTGCTACAAGCGCCGTTCGATACTCGGCGCGTCGACTAGTCAGGATCAGTCCGCCGGACAGGGAGTTGTTCAGCGCTGCGAGTATCGCTGCTCGTCGCTCTTCGGGCACTTCGTCGAGACCGTCGAGGATGGGGAGCGTTCGGTCTTGTGCGGCGAGCGCTGCGGCGGCGTCGGGTGAGATTGCTCCGAGAGCTGGGTAAGTGTGCATCAACTGGATGGCGAGCCAGTCCTGTATGCGGGGATGCGTAGAGGGGTCCCAGCTGTGCACAGAGAGCAGCACGGGAACAGGCTCTGACGGAGCCTCGCCAGGAGGAGGCAACAATTCCATTAACAATTGCAGAGCGAGCGTCGTCTTGCCAGTTCCGGGTCCACCTGTAATGACGAGACGTCGGCGAGGTAGCGCTCGGTAGGCTGCGGCGAGCTTACCAGGCTGTTGGGAACTTCCTGAGAAGGACAGGGGTCCTGTGGGACTTGAGATGGCGGGATGGTCCATCAAGGTCGGAGTCGCGAGTCGCCATCGCACCGGCATGGGCATTGGATCTCCTAACGCTCGAGCTTGCGCTTCGGCAGTCCACTGCTCACGCACCAGTCCGGCTAGCGTGGATGCGGCCAGATCGATCTGCTCGGCACTCGCGGGAAGAGAAGCCACCTGCCTTCTGCTTAGGGCCCAGCCGCCGAGGGCAATGGCTGCGCCGGCGGCTGCCAGAATCACCCCGAGGACGGATGCCTCGGGGTCTGCTCCCGTTGCTCCCTGCGTGCTCCATACCCACAGCAGTCGACCGGCCCCGGCAGTGAGCAGCAAGACCCCGAGGCCCGCAAGAACGGGCGCCGTCCACCGCTCCCTCGACCACATGCGTAACTCCCCCAATCGAGGTGGCAGCGAAGGCTGCTGCAGTGACCTGCTTACCGCGACGCCGCCGGACGCTAGAGCATTACCCGAGGCCTGGCCGCCTCCGCTGACGGGTGAGCCGGGGAGATGCCGACTGCCTATTCAGCGTCGGGCCTCGGCCGCGTCACGACACGTCACACCATCGGGGCGTCGGCGCTACGCCCGCCGACCGGGCTACACCAGCGGTGTGCCACCGGGCCGCATGATCGAGGAGCGCCGCTACAACCCGCCCCGCCCGGTCCTCGTCGAGCACGACGGGGTACTGGTGCCCGGCCAGCAGTATGGGCGGCTGTGCGACGACGGGCCGAGCCTGGCGTGCTGACGTCCGCTACGTGGTGCAGCCACGAGTGGGGCGCCGGCAAGCACCTGCCGACCGTGCCGCCGGAGCGGCTGCGGTTGCCCTGATGCGCTATCGGGGTGGCGTCAGCCTGTCCTGCAGCTCGGCGACGTGCTCGCTGGTCAGCTCGCAGCCCGAGGTGCAGTCGACCTCCACGCTCCGCCACGGGTGATGAGACACAGACCGGCGTGGTCGATGCGCCTCCATTACTCCTCTTCACGGGAACCGGGATCGCTGTCGGGTGGTGCGGCTTGCTGGGCTGGCAAGAGTCGCCGCTTCATCTCGTCATGCCGAGCGAGTTGCTCCTGGTACCGCTCGCGGCGCCGCTGGTCCGCGGCATCGCCGTCCCTGACATACGCGGCGACCCCTCCTCTGGGCCCGTCCTTGAAGCTCTTGAGGGTCTTGCTGACCTCTTGCAGGGCAGTGGCTGCGTCGTGAAGCCCCCGCGTCACGACAAACTGCCGGCTCTCGAAGTCGGCCCAGTCGAGCACGGATGGTGTGGGAGGGAGCTTCTTGCCCTGGCTGTCCCGGTAGCGGATGACCACCTCGTACCGACCGTCCAGCCCGGAGTCGACCCGCTCCGTGCCCAAGTCCCACCAGGTCCGCCACTCCTGGCCGGGCACGAGCACCGGCAACTGATCAGGAACGACGACCGCCTCCGGCGGTCTGCCCGCGTGCCCACTGCGCATCAGCGGCGGGGACACCACAACGGTGATGTCTCGCGCCGCGGTCAGCCCGAAATTCCGGATCACGATGTCGACCGCATGGAGGTGGCCCGGCGTCTTTTCGGCGTAGCAGACCACGTATGCCTGAGCCTGTTCCTTCCGCAGCCTTCTCGCCTCACCCAGCTGACGCCACGCCACGGCTCCGGCGGCGATTGCTACGAGTGCGGTGAGATTCGTGCCGAAGGCTGTCCAGTCGTTGGGAGTCCAGACAGCCAAGTTGGGTAGCCAGTCGGCAGTCACGTCCCGTGCCCGTGGGCCAGGGCCGCCACGTTCTCGGCGCTCATGGGCACGAGTGCGCCCGTGTCGTCGTGGGACTTGAGAAGGATTCCCGCCAGGTCCTCGGTCGGGTCGTAGGGGCCGCCGGCAGCGACGAAGTCCAGATGCGGTCGGCACAGTGGCGTTGGCGTGCCGTCGCTCAGGAAGAAGCCGTCGGTGGCCGCCGACGCGCAGCCAACGGCATGGCAGGTGGCAGATGTCATGCGCCGGGACGGTAGTGCGACCACTACGGTGGGTCCCGGCAAGGGGCGCGGCGCGCCGTCAGTCGACCGCCGTCTGCGGCTGCGTCGAGGCTGACGCAGCTCCGCGTCTGGTTCTGCCCGGTGGCAGCGCGTCGCTCGCCGGGTCCAGCGTGAGATCTCGCCCCCCGTCGACCTCTACGGTGGCCCACCACTCGTACCAGCAGACCCCGCGGAACCCCGGCGCCTTCCGGGGTCCCTGCACGGTCAACGTGGACCAGTCCGCGGTGCCGCCACCGGCCAGCGCCATCAACCGGAGCTGCCCGCGCAGCGCCGACGTCGCCCGCTCACGGTTCGGATACGGGTACGCCGCCGCAGCGCGATAGGTGGCTGGCTTGCTGTCGGTCACGTCGCCCGCTTCAGGTTGTGCTCGTCGCGGGGCTTCCGTTCGGTGCTCCACACGAGGGAGGCGGCCTGGTCGCGGCCGTCGGGCAGAGTCACGCGCAGTAGCCCATGGTGGACATCCTCCTCGGGGCTGTGCCCGGCCGGCTTGTCGCAGTGGACCTCGCGGCCAGGGTCAATGCTGATCCACGCCGGGCACGGCTGTCCCCTCACCGGCGAGAAGCCCCTCGAGCCACCTCCCCAGGATCGGGGCACTCGTTACCCATCTGCGCCGACGGACTGGGACGTGACCCCCATACGGGGAAATTTCGTCCCCCAATGGTGATTCGGCTCGTTGTCATCAGCTGTCGCGGCCGGGCCACAGGTCCGTCACCCCTCGTAGCAGACCCCGCCCGGGCTGCATCCGAGGCTGGCTGCACAACCCGGTGTGGCGACCGTCCAACTGCCCGAGCCGGCCGACGTCTAGTCAGTAGCGGCCCCTCCTGCTGGCGTTGAGACTGAGGCGACCTCGGGCGTGGAGACGCCAACGAACACGGTCTTGTTGGAAGTAAGCCAGTAGCCGAGCAGGATGCCCACCGCCCAATAGAACAGCGCTGTGAAGACGGCGGTGAACTTTCCAGCGTCGCGGTTGTCTGGATTGAGCGCGTAACCGAACTGGTCCGCCGCTGCCATGAGTGCGTTAACGCCGTCGACGAATCCGACCAGGCCGGCACCGAGTACGAGCTTGATGATCCAGTCGGCGATCTGCTGCATGCCGTCCCGGCCATCTGGAGCTTCTCTGGTATTGGCCAAAGCGAACAGGAAGCCGAGGAATCCGCCTATGGCGAGCGCTGCTAGTCCCAGCAGCAGCCCGTTCCCGACGGCGTCGGACGCCTCGGTCTGGAGCACGACGACTCCTGCCCCCACGCCGAGCAGGGCCAGCACCACGACTAGGCCCCACCAGTTCCGCAACCACGTTCTCACCGGCCTGTTATCGGCAGGCTGTGGTCGTCAATGGAACGTCTCTCGTGGGCGCAGGCCGCGACTGTGTCACGACACGCCACACGTCGGGGGCGTCACGATCCACCGGCCGCCCGACGGGCTACACCAGCTACGTGGCCGCCGTCCGACTGCTCGAGGAACGCAGGTTCGACCCACCTCGTCCGGTGCTCGTCGAGCACGACCAGCAGTGGTGGCCCGGCTGGCCGCACGCCTGGCGCCTCTGCGACGACGGACGCGGATGGCGCGCAGACGTCGAGTACGTCATCACCCACGAGTGGGGCCGCGGAAAACACGTCCCGTCCGTGCCGGCGACCCGGCTGCGGCTGCCTTGAGCTGGGTCGCGGCGGCGTCAGGCCGCGAGCGCAAAGTCGTGGTTGTCGGCCGCTGTGCCGGGGGTGCTGCTCTGAACGACGACTCTGTCCTCAAGCGGCTTGATGTTGACGATGCTGCCGGCTTGAGCGGCACTGGTGCCGAGAATGGCGAAGGCGAACGATGCGGTCAGGATCAGCGACATCCGGCGGCGCAGGCTCATGGCAAACTCCCCAGTCAGCCCGGATCGATGAGCGCAGGCTAGGACCCGCAGGTCCTCTTAAGGCCGTCGACTGGATCGGGGCGTGCCCGAGGCGGCCCGCCGGAACAGTCGGTCAGTCCCTGCCCACTCAGCGGCTGCCGTGTCGCTGGCCCTACTCGCAGAGCCTCTGACCAGCGCTCAGCACCGGATACAGACTCACTCCCACGACCTGAATGTCGGCAATGGAAGGCAGCTCGGGCCGCTGCGACAGCGCGATGCACGTTCACCGCGTACGTGGTGCCGCCGGCCTCGAACAGCACCTGCTGACCGTTCTCGCAGCGCACTGTTCCGGAGCTGACCGTCAGCGGCCAGTCGGGCCCGTAGGAGCCGGCCCGCAGCTCCCGCCCACCGTCGGCCGCTTCGCTGCTGCCTGCTGCGCCCCCTCCGGGGTCACCGTCTCCGGACGAGCCGAGCCACACCACCAGACCCACCACCCCGGCCGCGAGCACGCCCAGCACGCCTGCCTGAGCGTTACGGTCCGGCGTCCGGTCGGCCACCGGGTTGGCGATAGGGCGGCCGCTGCGGCCCGGAGTGGCTGGCGCTGCCGGCTCGTCGACCCGGCGCCGCGCCTCGATCACATCCGACCGGCCGGTGCCGGCGAACGCGTCGAGGATCCGCCGGGCGTACTCCCGCTCCCGCGCCGACATGGGAGCGCCACTGGCGACGCGCTCGATTGTCCGCTCTGGTTCAGACACCTGTGCCGCCCCCCGTGGTCAGTGCGGCGAAGTTACCGAGCCACAGCGCCGCTGGGGTGCGCCTCCACAGACTGTGAATAACTCTGTGACGTAATGCCCTCCGTGACGCATGATGGCCGAACCGATAACGCAGCGTGGGTGTCTGAGTCCTAGCAGCGGACGCGGAGCCGCACCTGCCGCCTTGGGACTTGTGCAGTAGCTCTAGCTCCCGGCTGCGGGTGCCGCTGCCGGACGTGGTGGCGATGCAGACCCGGCAGGCCAACCTGGAGGGGACCGGGGAGATCCCGCTGCGCCGGCTGGTCAAGGAGGCGCTGCGGATGCGGCCCTCGCGGCTCGTGGTCGGCGAGGTGCGGCAGGAGGAGTGCCTCGACCTGCTGATCGCCCTGAACTCCGGGTTGCCCGGGATGTGCACGCTGCACGCGAACAGCGCCCGCGAGGCCGTGGTCAAGATGTGCACGTTGCCGCTGCTGGCCGGGGAGAACATCGGCCACGCCTTCGTCGTCCCGACCGTGGCGGCCAGCGTCGACCTGGTGGTGCACGTGGGCACCGATCCCGACGGGCGACGGCGGGTGCGGGAGGTCGTCGCCGTCCCGGGCCGCGCGGAGGGCGGGGTCGTCGAGCTGGCCGACGTCTTCACGACCCGGGACGGCCGGCTGGTGCGGGCAGACGGGTACCCGCCGCGCCCGGAGCGCTTCGCGGCGCTGGGCATCGACCTGGCGGGGCTGCTCGCTGGGGGTCCGGCGTGACCGGTGCCCTCCTGGGGCTCGCGCTGGGGGTCGGCCTGCTGCTGGTCTGGCGCAGCGGCCCACGTGCCCCGCGGCGGGTCGACCGCCCGGCGCGGACCGGCGCACGCCGGCAGCGGCTGGCCGCCGCCGGACTGACCGGCGTGACACCCGCCCAGCTCCTGGCCCTGCAGGTCGGGCTGGCGCTGCTGGCGTTCGTCGTCGTCCTGGTTCCTACCCGCACCGTGACCGTCAGCCTGGTCTTCGGCGCCTTCGGCGCCGCGCTGCCGCCGTTGCAGGTCCGCCGGCTGGCCGGGCGCCGCCAGGCGGACCTGCGCGAGATCTGGCCCGAGGTGGTGGACAACCTGGCCTCCGCCGTCCGGGCGGGGCTGTCGCTCCCCGAGGCGCTGGCCGCGCTGGCCACCCGGGGCCCGGAGGTGCTGCGCCCCCCGTTCGCCCGGTTCGCCGCCGACCACCGCTCCAGCGGCCGCTTCGGCGAGTGCCTCGACCGGCTCAAGGACGACCTCGCCGACCCGGTGGGCGACCGCGTGGTCGAGACCCTGCGCGTGGCGCGGGAGGTGGGCGGCAGCGACCTCGGCCGGGTGCTGCGCACCCTGGCGGCGTTCCTGCGGGAGGACGCCCGGGCCCGCGCCGAGCTGGAGACCCGGCAGGGCTGGGTGGTGCACGCGGCCCGGCTGGCGGTCGGCGCGCCGTGGGTGGTGCTGCTGCTCCTGGCCACCCAGTCGACGACGCTGGCCGCCTACGACTCCCCGCTGGGGACGGCGATCCTGCTCGGTGGGGCGGTCGTGTGCGTGGTGGCCTACCAGGTGATGCTGCGCATCGGCCGGCTGCCGCAGGACGTGCGGGTGCTCCGGTGAGCGGGGTCGCCGCCGGCATGCTGCTCGGCCTGGTGGCCGCGGGCGGCGTGCTGCTGGCCGTCTCGTTCGCGCCGCCCTTCCGGACCGTGCGGCTGGTCGACCGGCTCGCGCCCTACGTCCACGACGCGCCCCCGCCGTCCCGGCTGCTGGGCAGCGCGACCGAGCCGGGCCTGCTGGTCGCGGTGCGCCGGCTGCTGGGCCCGGTGGTGGCCGACGGTGCCCGGCTGGTGGACCGGCTGGTGGGCGGTCGGGCGTCGGTGCGCCGGCGCCTGGACGCCCTCGGCGGCGGCACCACGGTCGAGGACCTCCGAGTCGAGCAGGTGGTGTGGGGTGCCCTCGGCCTGCTGGGCGCCGCGCTGGTCGCCGCCGTCGGCTCGCTCGCCGCCGGCAGCGTCAACCTGCTCTCGGTGTCGCTGCTGTGCCTGGCCGGCCTGCTGGGGGGCGTGCTGGGCCGCGACTGGTGGCTGAGCCGGCAGGTGCGGCGGCGGGAGGAGCTCCTGCTGGCCGAGTTCCCGGTGGTGGCCGAGCTGCTGGCCCTGGCCGTGACGGCGGGGGAGGGCCCGGCGGCGGCGATCGCCCGGGTCACCCGGCTCTCCGGCGGGGAGCTGGCCGCCGAGCTCGGTGCGGCGCTGGGCCGGGCCCGGGCCGGGATGCCGCTGGCCGACTCGCTGCGGCTCGTGGCCGAGCGGACCTCCCTGGAGCCGCTGGCCCGCTTCGTCGACGGGCTGCTCGTGGCCCTGGAACGCGGCACCCCGCTGGCCGAGGTGCTGCGCGCCCAGGCCGCCGACGCCCGCGAGGCCGGAAAGCGGCGGCTGCTGGAGGCCGGCGGTCGCAAGGAGATCGCGATGATGGTCCCGGTCGTCTTCCTGGTGCTGCCGGTCACCGTCCTCTTCGCCCTGTAGCCGATCACGGGCTCTCCACGTTCACTCCGGCGTGCCAGTACGGCGCCATTGGGATGGGCACCCATCACGCAGCAGTGGGGTCGGCCGGGCGAGCAGTCACGGATGCGGACGGAGAGCAAGGCATCTCAGCACCGGACAGTTCAGCAGCGACATATGCACAGACATAGGTGTCCGTACACGGTTGGTCACGGAACGCGTCTGCGCGCCGCCGGGACTCGGCGTGATTGCATCACCACGGAGGTAGCTCTGTACGGCGTGCCGCCCCTATAAGGACGATCCCCCGTGCTGGTGCACCGCCCTCGGGGGAGTGGAACATGGAACTCGGCGACGCACTGCTGCTGCTCTCCGATACACCGGCCGAGGACGTTGCGCGCCGCCTGAGGCGACTCGCGGCTGGCGCGACCGTAGTGATCCGGCGGGAGTTCGAGGGCCAGGTGTTCTACTACGTCTTCTCGGCGGAAGCCGTGTCGGCAGCGGCCGCGCGCCACCCTCGAAGCCAGCTTGACGCGGCGCTTGGGCTGCACGAGTGGGAGAGCGTGGGCTCGCTCGGACTGGCTGAGGCCGCCGAGGCGGAGCTCACCAGGCCGGCCGTGTTGGTGGAAGGCGACCGCTTGCTCGGCGTCCTCCAGCCCACCGCCGGGGACCGCAGCGGCGGGGACGGTGGCACGGTCGGCGAGGGGACCTCGCGGGGCGGCCCGACCCTCGGGGGCGAGGTCGGCCGGGGTTCCGTCGCCGTGGGTGGTGGCGGCCCCACCCCGCCCCCACCGGACGCCAAGGAGCCGGTGCGCCACGTGGAGGGGGACCGAGGACGGGCGTCCCCCGGGGGCGGATTGTTCCGGGCCTTCCCCCACCTGTCGGCACCGGAGTCGGTGCGCAGCGGCATGAACTTCGACCTGGTCGTACGCCTGTCCGCGACGGACGCAAGTGCCTCGACCACACCCCTGCTGATCCCCTCCCCGCCGGAGACCCTGCGCTTCGTCGTCCAGGTCGCGGGATTCGGCTTCCAGTTCCCCAGTGGGATACGGGCCCCGCTGCTTGTGCCGCAGAACGACCCCGACGCGGAGGACGCGGAGGTGCGGTTCGTCGTCCGGGCCGACCCCGTCGCCACCGACGTGACCCGCGTGCTCGAAGTCTCCTACGAGTACGAGGGGAACGTGTGCGGGCGCGCGTGGCGGCAGGTACTCGTCGGGTCGGTGCAGCCCCCGCGACCGGTGGCCCCGGTCCAGACCGGTGGCACGGGCATCCAACCGCCCCCATCTTCGACAGCACCTCACCTCGGCGTGGACGTCATCAACCGCCAGGGCGGAGCTGAGCTCGAGTGGACCTTTCACTCCCGGTATCCGGACCTGACCTTCCCGACCGGCAAGGTCACCACCCGACTCACCGAGGGGTCCGCCGAGGAGTTTGCTGTCCTGCTGGCCGCCGAGGTCACGGGCGCGCGACGCTCCCCGCTGCTCCGCAGCACGCTCATGGGTGTCGGGCGCGCCATCACCGCCGTCCTCCCGGTCCAGTTCTGGAAGTTGCTCGACGAGGCCTGGTCGAAGGCCGCGGCCGCCGGGGAGCAGCCGCAGTTGCTGCTGACCACCAACGAGCCCTACGTCCCGTGGGAGCTGGCCTGGCTGGACGAGGACTTCGTGGACGCCTCCCTCCTGCCCCAGGGCATGGACGGTGGATGGCTGGGCCAGTTCTGGTCGGTCGGGCGCTGGGTGGCACCCACCCCCACTGCGCGCGGAGGAGACCGCCCGCCACAGCCGCCGTCGACCGACATCGATGTCCAGCGGATGGTGGTGGCGGTTGGCGACTACGCGTCCGACACCCGGCTGCGTGAGTTGCCCGAGGCGACGGCCGAGGGGAACGACCTCGCGCTGACCTACGATGCGCTACGTATCGTCGCCAACGAGGACTCGATGGACCAGTTGCTGAGCGACCGGCTGACCCGCGGCGGCGAGCCTTTCCATCCCGACGTGGTGCACATCGCGGCGCACGGCCAGGTCAGCCTCAACGCGCAGCAGTACAGCGGCGTCGTGCTCTCCGGCAGCGGCAAGCGGATGAGCCCGATCACTGTCCTCGGCTCCAAGTTCGACGTCACGCAACCGTTTGTCTTCCTCAACGCCTGCCAGGTAGGGACCGCCGGCTCGATCCTCAGCACGTACGGGGGCATGCCCGGGGCCTTCTTGGGGGAGGGGTGCCGCGGATACCTTGCCCCGCTGTGGGACGTCGACGACGACGTGGCCCGCGCCTTCGCCACCGAGTTCTACCGCGAGACGCTCAGGAGTCAGCGCCCGGTTGCGGACGTGCTACGCGAACTGCGCAGCCGCTTCGGCACGGACTGGGCGCCGGGCAGCGCTACGCCGCTCGCTTACGTCTTCTACGGCCATCCGGCCCTCGTGCTCTCCACCTGACCCTCCCAACTTCTCCCTGGCAGGCGGTCGACCCGTGGTCCGACTCGACGCAACCGGCACCCCAGTCGTCCTCGAGGATGGCACCGTCTTGCAGGCTCCCGGCCTGCTCGGGGAGGCCCGGAATGGCACTCTCCCGGGGCGACTCACCGAGGCGCTGGAGCGCGCGGACCTGCTCCCGACGCAGACGGTCGAGATCGAGGCCCAGGAGGTGCCGCCTCCGCCAGGGGAGGACGTCCGAGCCGACGACGGCCGCGCCGGCCTGGCCGTCGAGGTGCCGGCGCTGGGCCCGGGCCGGGGGCAGGTCCTGTTGCTCGCCGACGAGCAAGGGGTTCTGACCTGGCACTTCCCCGAGCCCCCGGCGGGCGGCCCGGGTACTACCCGCGGTCCCGGAGAGGTCCTGCGCTTCACCGTGCCCCGAGAAGTGGCCGCCCCAGCGACGACGGGGACCGACCCCGCCGACCGGTCACTCGTCACGGCCATCGGCAAGAAGATCCTGTCGGTTCTCGTCTACCCGATCATCGACCCGCTCATCGGGCGGGCGGCTCGTGAGGTCGCCGGGGCTTGGGAACGCCGGTCGCGACCGTATCGCTTCCGCGGCTTTACCCCCGGCCACCACCGGCGCACCGACGTGCCGGTGCTGGCGTCTGCGGACTGGGAACAACTTACCGGTGGACGTGCCCTGCTCTTCCTCCACGGGATTTTCTCGACCAGCGCTGGCTCCTTCGGCGGCCTAGACGACGCCACCCTGGAGCGGCTCCACCACGCCTATGGCGGGCGCGTCCTGGCCTTCGACCACCCCACGACGTCGGTTGACCCAGAGGAAAACGCCTTGGTCTTCGCCGAGAGCCTGCCCTCGGGCGCGGCGCTGGACCTCGACATCGTGTGCCACAGCCGCGGTGGCCTGGTCGCCCGGGTCATCGCCGGTGAGACCGGGAACCCGGTGTCCGGGGTGACTGTCCGCCGGATCGTTTTCGTCGGGACACCGAACAATGGAACGCCACTGGCGGACCGCCGCTACTTGGTCGACCTGATCAACCGATGGACGTCCCTGCTCAACCTTCTCCCGCCGGGGCCCTGGTCGGTGGTCACCGACGTCCTGGACGCCGTCCTCGAGATCGTCAAGGTCGTCGGTTCCGGCGCCGCCGGAGGCCTGCCCGGCTTGATGGCCATGTACGAGGACAGCGAGCTGATGCGCGCGCTCAAGGCGTCCGGCGGTGCGGCGCCGGACTACTACGCCGTGCACGCAAATTTCGAGCCGTACGGCAGCCTGGCCTCGATGATGTGGCTGCCGGACACGCTGATTGACCGGGTGTTCACCGGCGGCGCTAACGACGTCGCCGTCCCCAGCGCCGGGGTGGGCCTCCTTGGTGGTGTACCCGTGCCTGCCTCTCGCGCGCTCGAGCTGCGCGCCGCCGACCACGTGTGGCACTGCTCCTATTTCGCTCACCCGTCCACGAGGACGGCGCTGGTCGACTGGCTGGCCGGCTGACCGGCCCGAATCCGGGCGGCGCCGGAAGAGAACCCCATGGATGACAATGTGTCCGGCACAGCCGCGGACGCCGGGTCTGCGCCCGTCGTAGCCGACCCGAACAGGCAGCGCTACGTCACCCTGGCCCACCTCCAACTACGGGCCGCCGCCAGCGACGGGGACACCGGGCGGCTCCGCACCGCCGTGGACTTGCTGCGGCGGGCCGTCCGATCGACCCCCGTCGGTCACCCCGACCGGACGGGGGTCCTATCCGATCTGGCGGAGGCCCTGTCACGGCTGGTGGAGCGCGACCCCAAGCCGGCTCTCCTCGACGAGATGGTCAGCGCGGCTGAAGAAGCAATCCGCACCATCGCGCCCGGGGACGCCCTAGTCATGGCCAGCAGGTGGAAGCGGTCCGAGGACCCCGGTGACCGTGGCCGGGCGATCACGGCGGGCGAGACCGCCCTTGCCACCAGCCCCTCCGGCGACCTTGACCGGGTCCGGCTGCTCGCCCAGCTCCGGTCTACGCTCCGGGCTCGCTTCCAGTTGCGAGGGCAACCCGGCGACCGGGACCGCGTGGTCGAGCTCGCCGAGAGCGTCCTGGCCACCGTGCCGGCGGGCTCGCCGGAGGGCGCTGGTGCGGCCCTCGACCTCTGGACGGCCTTGCGAGATCGCTACCGAGAACAGAACCGGCTCCCCGATCTCGACCGGGCCCTCGAGGTGGGCGAGCAGGCACTGGCTGCGTTCCCGGCTGACTCCCCCCTTCGGGCCGTCCACCTGTCGAACCTCGGGCTTTCCCACTGGGACCGCTACAACCGGCGAGGGGATCCCGCCGACCTCGACGCAGCGATCGCGGCTGGGGATGCCGCGGTGTCCCTCGTCCCGAACGACCATCCAGAGCGAGTCGCCGTCTACTCGAACGCCACGGCGGCGCTGCATGACCGGTACCGTCGCACCGGGAACATGGCCGACCTGGACCGGGCGATCGACCTCCTCGCGGATGTTGAGTCGGCAATCCCCGTGAGCGACCAGCGCCGCCCGGCCATCCTCACCAACCTCGGGCTGGCACTGCTAACTCGCTTCGGCCGCCTGGGCCACCTGACGGACCTGCACCGGTCGATCGAAATCAGTGAGACTGCACTGGCCCTGACGTCAACCGACCACCCGGAGCGCGCCCACTTGCTCACCAACCTTGGGTTGGGGCTTCGGGTCCGCCACGAACGCCATGACGACCTGGACGACCTCCAGCGATCGGTGGACGCAGCGGTTGAGGCGGCCGCCCTCACGCCGGAGCACGACCGGAGTCGCGCCGACGTCCTGGCCAACCTCGCCATCGTGTTCCGCACGCGGTACGAGCGCATCGGCGACCTCACCGACCTGGACCGGTCGGTGGAGGCGGCCGAGGGCGCCCTCGCCGTCAGCGCTGCGGAGCATCCCGACCGGGCCGGTTTCCTCGCCGAGTTCGGACGGAGCCTCCGCAGCCGGTACGAGCGCTTGGGCCAGCTGACGGACCTCGACCGAGCGATCGAGGTCGTGGCGGACGTCCTCACCGCCACACCGGACGACCACCCTCGGTACCCGGCTGACCTAGACCATCTCGCCTCGGCCCTGCGGACCAGATACGAGCGCTTGGGCCGGCCGGACGACCTGGACCGGGCCGTCGAGATTGCGCGGACGGCGGTTGCGGCCATGCCCGCGGACCATCCCTACAGAGCCGGGATGCTGTCGAACCTCGGCGGAGCCCTCCAGATTCGCTACGGCCGGCGGGCGGTGCGGGCCGACCTCGACGAGGCGATCGAAGTCTCCGAGGATGCGCTCACCGCCACTCCCATCGACCATCCCCGTCGCGCCCCGGTCGCCAACAACCTGGCGATGGCACTGCGGTTGCGGTACGAGCACCACGGCGACCTGCTGGACCTCCAGCACGCCGTCGAGGCCAGCGAGGCGGCCCTGGAGGCGGTCCCGGCGAACAACCCCGAAAGGGCTACCTACCAAGCCAACCTTAGTCTCGCCCTCCGGAGCCGCCACGAACGGCTGGGCAATCCGCTTGACCTGGACTGGGCGATCGACGCGGCCGAGGCGTCGGTGGTGGGCACCCCGGCCGACCACCCTGAGCGGGCAACCCGACTTAGCCGGTTGTCCGTCCTCCTGCACCTGCGCCATGACCGGCATGGGGAGCTGGCGGACCTTCAGCGCTCGATCGGCACGGGCGAGCAGGCCCTGGCCGCGACCCCCGACGACCATCGGGAGCGCGCGGAGCGGCTGTCCGATCTGGGGCTCGCGCTCGGCGCACGCTACCGACGTCTCGGGGACACCGCCGACCGTGACCGGGCCATCGAGGCGGCCGAGGCCGCTGTCGCCTTGACCCCCCAGGACCACCCTCATCGCGCCGGGGCCCTGTCCAATTTGCAGCTGGCGCTGGGCACACGGTTCCGGGATACGGGAGCGGTGGCCGACCTGAACCGGGCCATCGAGGTCGGTGAGACCGCGGCGGCCGCGATTCCGACCGACCACCCCAACCGGGCGCCAATCCTGTCCAATTTGTCCTTGGCTCGGGCCACCCGCTATCAGCGACGCGGCAACCCCGAGGACCTCACTCGGGCGGTGGACGTCGCCCGGTCGGCGGTCGCCGCCACTCCGGCCGACCATCCTGCACGTGCGCGATACCTCCATCACCTGGCGCTCGCACTCTGGCTCCGACACGAAGCGCTGGGTGACCCGGCAGACGTGAACGACGCGTTCCAGTTGCTACGCGGGGCGGTGGGGCAGGAAACCGCCGCGCCGGAGGCACGGATGAGTGCGGCCGTCGACTGGGGACGGTTGGCTGCATCCAGGGCACACTGGCCCCTTGCCGCAGAGGGATACGCCTCCGCCATCGAGCTGGTGCCCAGACTGGTGACTCGCGGGCTGAGCCGATCAGATCAGGAGTACACGCTGGCACAGCTGGCCGGTCTGGGTGCAACCGCGGCCGCCTGCTGTCTCCAGGCCGGGTTGCCGGAGCGGGCGGCCGAGCTGTCCGAGCAGGGTCGAGGCGTGCTGCTCGGCCAAGCCCTCGACAGTCGCACCGACCTCACGGACCTGGCGAAGGCACACCCGCAGCTGGGCGATGAGTTTTCCCGACTACGGGACGAGCTCGCATCATCCGAGAGCGCCCACATCCCGCTCTCCTCCGACACAGGGCTCTTCTTCCCGGCGTGGGATGGCGTACGGGGGACGGGAACCGACCAGGGCATCCAGCGCCGCAGGCAGGCAGCGGATGACTTCGAGGCGCTGCTCGGCCGGATCCGGAACCTGCCGGGCTTCGACCGCTTTCTCCTTCCGCCGCCCGCCGGTGAGCTGACCGCGGCCGCGGCGCAGGGACCGGTGATCCTGCTCAACGTGACCGCCATACAATCCCACGCGCTCATCCTCACGATCGACGGCGTGGAGGCGGTACCGCTCCCCGGACTGAGCCCGCGCGGTGTCGCCGACCAGGTGAGCGCCTTCCTGTCCGCCCTCGACGATGTGGAGCGCTATGACGCGGGCACGGGCGAGCGGGAGTGGGCGGAGGCCCGGCTGCGCCACGTCCTCGGCTGGCTCTGGGACCTGATCGCCGAGCCAGTGCTGGAACGGCTGGGCATCACGGGGCGACCAGAGGGAAGCCTCGAAAACTGGCCACGCCTTTGGTGGTGCCCGTCGGGGCTGCTGGCGCTCCTCCCGCTGCACGCGGCGGGACATCACCTGACCCGCCACCGCGCCGCCCCCCGAACCGTTATGGATCGAGTGGTGTCCTCCTACACCCCTACCGTGCGAGCCCTGGCGCACGCTCGCCGCACCGGCTCACCGGGACGGGCGGCCCAAGCGCCCGATCGCATACTCGTGGTCGCGATGCCGCACACCCCCCACGAGACCCCCCTGCCGGGCACGGTATCCGAAGCGGTCGCCCTCAGCGACCTGTTCCCCGGGCGGGTGCGCCTCCTCCACGGTGAGCTGACATCCTCCGAGTCGGCGGCCCTCGCGTCCCGGACCACTCTCGCCGACCCGGCGACCTATGAGCGGGTGGTCACCGAGCTGCCTTCCGCCCCTTGGGCGCATTTCGCTTGCCATGCCGCCAGTGACCTGGCGCAGCCCTCCGCCAGCCGCCTGTTGCTCGAGGACTACGGAACCCGGCCCCTGACCGTGCTGGACCTGGCGCGACTGCGCATGGAGGAGGCCGACTTGGCCTTCCTGTCGGCCTGTGGGACCGCCCGCACGGGGCTAGATCTCGCCGACGAGGCGATCCATCTCGCCGCAGCGTGCCAGCTCGCCGGATACCGGAACGTGATCGCAACCCTCTGGCCCATCGCCGACCGCACCGCCGTCGGGGTCGCCAAGGACGTCTACACCGTCCTCGCCGGCCGGGGCAGCTCCGCGGCGGCGCACGCCTTGCAATCAGCGTGTCTCGCCCGGCGGAACGCCGAACCCGATCGGCCCTCCGTGTGGGCCGCCCACATCCACAACGGCGTCTGACGCGCACCAGCGCCCTCGGCTGCCCAGGGCAGGGCACCGATGCCTTTCAGTCAGGGCGCGCTTCCACCGTGGCCGCGACTGCGGCCTCTGTGGCTTGGATCGCCGCGTCTAGGTCGGCAGGATCTCCCGTAAGGTCGAACCGACCTTGCAGAGCCTGCGCGAGGCCGTCGAAGCGCGTGCCGGCGGACCGATGACCCGCCGGGGTCGCATCGACGGCCGCACGTGCCACTTCCACCATGCGGTTCGCGTCGTCGAGCGACCGGTGTTGCCGTGCCCGCACTCCCAGGGCGAGGCTCAGGTTACCGAGGCGGCCGGGCCACTCAGGGTCGTCAACGGCGGTCGCCTCGACGGCCTGCTGGCACACCTCGACCGCCTCGTCGACGTCGGCTGGCCGGCCGCGCGCGCCGGCCCGACGGGCCAGCGCGAGGCCGAGGTTCGACAGGTAGCGGGGCCGTTCCGGGTGGCCCGGGGCGACCAGACCGACGGCCGTTTGCGAGGCCTCCACGGAGGCGTCGAGATCGGCCAGGTCCTCGGTGCACTCGTATCTAAGCCCTAGCACGACGCCGAGGAGGGTGTACCGGCCCGGACGGTAGGGATCGTGCGGGAGAGTGGTCCTGACCGCCTCGTTCAGGACGTCGATCGACCGGTCGACGTCGGCGTGGGCGCCGGACAGCAGAAATCGCAGCCGCAAGGCGCTGCCCAGGTTCGTCAGATACAGAGGCCGTTCGGGATGGTCGTCCGGCGCGGTCGTCACCGCGCTCGTCAACACGTCCACGGCCCGGTCGAGGCGGGAAGGGTCGCCGCCGTGCTCGTACTCGTCCCTGAGTGCGAGGCCCAGATTGGTGAGGTATCCGGCCGTCTCCGGGTCCCCCACGGAGATGGTGCGCAGCACCTCCTCCGCGATCCCAACGACGCGGGCGAGGTCCTGCGCGGTGCCGTGTCGGTCGTAGCGGCGCCGGAGCGCCATGGCCAGGTTCGACTGCCTGCCCGGCCACTCGGGATGGCCCTCCGGAGTAAGAAGCACGGATTCTTCGGCCGCCGAGACGGAGCGCTCGAGGTCGGCCGGATCGCCGAACACCGTGTGCCGGGACTGCAACGCGGCAGACAGGTTGCTGAGCAGCCCGGCCCGGTCCTCATCGTTATCGGCACGGGCTACGGCCTGGCGGAGCAGGCCCACGACGACACCCAACAGCAGCACGTCCTGGGGGGTGCTCGGCGACTGGAGCAGGCGCACCGCGTTGTTGCTCATCTCATGGGGCGGCGCGGGCAGCCCCGGTTGAGCGAGATAGCCGGCCACCTTCTCGGGGACGGAGGAGGGGTCGGCCGCATGCACGGGTGCGAGAGCGCCGCAGGCCGCATAGACGTCGAGCGGGGCGCGGCCCCCACCGCCGTGCTCGGCCCGGCGCCAGTGCACCACCCCCGTCGACCGCAGCGCGTCGTCGCAGGCGTCCTCCTCGCCGAGCGCCTGCCACACACCGATGAGCGCCCGATGGGCCTCGTCGGTGAAGAGCAGGTCTGGCTCGCCGGACGAGTCGTACCGCTCCAGGACGCGCTCGACCGCTCCCGCGGCCGTGCAGGTCGAACACTGTTCAGCCGATCCGGTACTCACGCAGCCGCTCATCCGCTCCCCCAACCCCTCAGGGTCCAGGGCGAGGCTAGGGGCGCCGCCGCCGGCCGTCCAGAAGCAACGGCCTCGCGGACCGGCGCCCCGTGGGCATCCTCGGGCGGTGAGCCCTGCTGCCCTCCGACGACCTCGGGGGCGGTGCGCGGTGTCGTCACGGCGCGCCAGGTCCTGCAGCTGGAGAGGGCCTGTCCCAATGGCCGGCCCGGACGATCCGGCCGACCAGCGCGGCAGACGCACGATTACCGAGTCGGCCGCAGGCGTGCGCCGGCCCTCAGGCGACCAGCACCGCAGTTCAACTTCCTTGCAACGCGGATCCCGGATGAGCGGTCTGACCCGACCCGGTCTGGGGAAGCCGCCAGCGAGACAAATACGCCCAGACGTGAGTCACCTTGAGTGACCTCGGGATGCCATGGGGTCAAGCCCGCTGGCGTGGTGTGTGACGGCTGCTGAGCAGCGCCGGCGTAAACCGCTTGGTCACTCGGTCAGGCGCCCGTCGCCCTTGTGAGGCGACGCCGCTCGCTAATGACACCGTCACATCACGATACGTCACATCGCCGGGTCGCGGCATCATGCGCCGTCGCAGCGCCCTTATCACTCAGGCGTGACCGCCACCCACGTAAGCTCGTCAGCGAGCGCAACTGCACCAGACGTGACTCAGCTTGAGAGCCACGCCGCCCGCGGTCCTGCTGTTGCGGACCTCCGGACCTTCGTCGCGATGCTTCACCAGGGGGACATCCGCCGCGAAGACCGTGAATTGCAGCAACTCAAAGCATTGGAGCAACATGCCGAAGCACTACGAGAGATCAGGAAATATCTCCAGTTCTTCTATGTCCTCGCCATCATCTGGCTCGTCTCGGTCGGGATCGGCCTACTC
This sequence comes from Geodermatophilus sp. SYSU D00758, assembly GCF_054049955.1. Lineage (NCBI taxonomy): Bacteria > Bacillati > Actinomycetota > Actinomycetes > Geodermatophilales > Geodermatophilaceae > Geodermatophilus > Geodermatophilus sp. SYSU D00758. Next base: position 306 of record NZ_JBJGYK010000059.1, on the reverse strand, counting down.
ATCCTCATCGCGCAGATCGCCGATGGCGACTTGCCGCAGTAGCCAGGAGTTCATCACGGCTGGCCACATCCGCAGGTCGTGCCGCCTCGCCCCGGGTCCGGGCGGATCGGCGGCACTACGGCTGGCAGGTCAATCGGTCAGCCAGAACCACAGTCGCTCGCAGGCTGCAATGTGCCACGGGGACTGCCCCCAGTCCGGTTGACTCGTTCCGGTAGGGGGTCAGGCCGCTGCTGCGGCGTGGGTGAGTGTCTCGTATTCGACCGGGGTCAGTCGGCCGAGGCGGCGCTGCCGGCGACGGCGGTGGTA
>NZ_JBJGYK010000058.1:0-25555 GCF_054049955.1 Geodermatophilus sp. SYSU D00758 | reverse complement strand
TATCTGAGAAGCAGGCGCCGCGCGGGGACGCCGCCCCGCCCGCCCCCCCCCCCCCCCCCCCCCCCCCCCCCCCCGCCCCCCCCCCCGCCCCCCCCCCCCCCCCCCCCCCCCCCCCCCCGCCGGGCTGGTCGCCGCCGTCGTCCAGCAGCACGACACCGGCGAGGTCCTCATGCTCGCCTGGATGGACGACGAGGCCCTGCGGCGCACCCTCACCACCGGCCGGGCGACCTACTGGTCGCGCAGCCGCCGCGAGCACTGGGTGAAAGGGGAGACCTCCGGGCACCGGCAGTGGGTGCGCGACGTCCGCCTCGACTGCGACGGCGACGCCCTGCTCGTGCTGGTCGACCAGGAGGGCCCGGCCTGCCACACCGGCACCCGCAGCTGCTTCTCGCATCCCCTGGGGGTGACCCGTGCGGCTGGGTGAGACCGTCCCCTCCCGCGAGGACTTCGCGGCGCTCGACCAGGCGGTCGTCCCGGTCACCCGCCGGCTGCTGGCCGACGGCGCGACCGCGGTCGGGGTCTACCGGGCCCTGGCCGGCAACCGCCCCGGCACCGTGCTGCTCGAGTCGGCCGAGCAGGGCAAGCGCTGGGCCCGCTACAGCTTCGTGGGGGTGCGCAGCGCCGGCGTGCTCACCGAGGCCGACGGCGCCACCCGGTGGCTGGGCGACCCGGTGCCCGGGCTGACCGACGACCTGCCCGCCGACCCGCTGGCCGCCGTCCGCACGCTGGCCCGCCGGCTGCGCTCGCCCCGCGACCCCGGGCTGCCCCCGCTGACCGGCGGCCTGGTCGGCTACCTGGGCTACGACGTCGTCCGCCGGCTGGAGCGGCTGCCGGAGACGAGCACCGACGACCTGGGCATGCCCGAGCTGGCGATGGCGCTGGTCACCGACCTGGCGGTGCTCGACCACCACGACGGCACGGTGCTGCTCATCGCCAACGCGCTGCGCCCCGGCGCCGACCCGGGCGCCGCCTGGGACGACGCCGTCGCCCGCCTGGACGCGATGACCGCCGACCTCACCAAAGCCGGTTCCCCCGGCGTGGCCACCTTCGCCACCGCCGAGCCGCCGCCGGTCACCAGCACCATGGCGCCGGGCCGGTACGAGGCCGCCGTGGAGACCGTGCGCGAGCACATCCGGGCCGGCGACGCCTTCCAGGTCGTCCTCGCCCAGCGCTTCGAGGTCCCCACGCGGGTGGACGCCCTCGACCTCTACCGGGTGCTGCGGGCGACCAACCCCTCGCCGTACATGTACCTGCTGCGCTTCGCCGGCCGGGAGTCGCCCTTCGACGTGGTGGGCTCCTCGCCCGAGGCCCTGGTCACGGTGACCGGTCGCTCCGCGGTGGTGCACCCGCCGGCCGGCACCCGCCCCCGCGGGGCGACACCGGAGGAGGACCTCCGGCTGGCCGAGGGGCTGCTCGCCGATCCCAAGGAGCGGGCCGAGCACGTCATGCTGGTCGACCTGGCCCGCAACGACCTCGGCCGGGTGTGCGTCCCGGGGACCGTCGAGGTGCCCGATTTCATGCGGGTCGAGCACTACAGCCACGTCATGCACCTGGTGTCCACCGTGGCCGGCGAGGTCGCGCCCGGGTGGGACGCCCTCGACGTCGTCGACGCGACCTTCCCGGCCGGCACCGTCTCCGGTGCCCCGAAGCCGCGCGCGATGGAGATCATCGAGTCCCTGGAACCCACCCGCCGCGCCCTGTACGCCGGCACGGTCGGCTACGTCGACGCCAGCGGCGACCTGGACATGGCCATCGCCATCCGCACCGCGGTGCTGCACCAGGGCCGGGCCTACGTGCAGGCCGGCGCCGGGGTCGTCGCCGACAGCGACCCCGCGACCGAGGAGGCCGAGACCCGCCACAAGGCCCGGGCCGTGCTCACCGCCATCGCCACGGCGGAGGGCATGCGGGAGCTGCGGTGAGCCGGCCGGGGAACGAGCCGGGCGGGCCGCCGGCCGGCGGCACCTCCCGCCGGCACCGGCGGGAGACGGCGGTGGCGGTCGTGGGCTCGGCCGTCGCCGGCGGGCTGGCCCTCTCCGCCGGCGGGCAGGCCTGGCTGACGCTGACGGTCGCCCGCCCGGCCCCGCTGCCGCCGACGACCGACGTCCTCGCCGGCGGGCAGGCCGCCCCGCTGGTCCCCGCGGCCGGCCTGCTCCTGCTCGCGGCCGCGGTGGCCGTCGTCGCGGTCCGCGGCGCCGGGCGACGGGTGGTCGGCCTGCTCACCGCGCTGGCCGGCGGCGTGCTCGGCTGGTCGGGCCTGCGCCCGCTGGTGGGCGACCCGGCCGCCGGCACCGGCGTCGGCGCGAGCGCCGACGTGCACGCCGGCTGGCCGCTGCTGGCCGTCGTCGCCGGGGTCGTCGCGGTCGCGGCGGGCCTGCTCACCGTCCTGCGCGGGCCGTCCTGGCCCGGCCTGGGACGGCGGTACGAGCGGACCGGGGCGCCCGCGCCGGCTCGCCCGCGCACCGACGGGGACCGGGCCCTGGACGCCTGGCGCGCCCTCGACCGCGGCGATGACCCGACCGACGACCCGACCGACGACCCGACCGACGACCCGACCGACGACCGGGGCGGGGAGCCGGCCGGCGACCGGCCGCGGGCGGCCGACGGCAATCGGGCGGACTACCCGCCGAGCGGGCGCTGAACACCCGCCGGTCGCACCCCGCGGTCGGGCCGGGGGACGCCGCCCCTAGAGTGGGTCCACCGACCCGGGCGGGGGACGCCCACCGAACCACCGGCAGCGGGGAGCGCTCGTGTCCGTGCTCGACGAGATCGTCGCCGGGGTCCGCGAGGACCTCGCCGCCCGGGAGGCGCGGACCCCGCTGGCCGAGGTGAAGGCCGCCGCCCGGGACACCCGGCCGGCCCTGGACGCCCTGGCCGCGCTGCGCGCCCCGGGTGTCGGCGTGATCGCCGAGGTCAAGCGGCAGAGCCCGTCGAAGGGCGCGCTCGCCGACATCCCCGACCCCGCCGTGCTCGCCCGCCAGTACGCCGACGGCGGCGCCCGGGTGATCAGCGTGCTCACCGAGCGGCGGCGCTTCGGCGGGGCGCAGGCCGACCTCGCCGCCGTCCGGGCCGCCGTCGACGTCCCGGTCCTGTGCAAGGACTTCGTGGTCTCCAGCTACCAGGTGCACGAGGCCCGCGCGCACGGCGCCGACGTCGTCCTGCTCATCGTCGCCGCGCTCGAGCAGAACGCCCTCCTCGGCCTGCTGGAGCGGGTGGAGTCGCTCGGCATGACCGCCCTCGTCGAGGTGCACACCGAGGCCGAGGCCGACCGCGCGCTGGCCGCCGGCGCCTCCGTCATCGGCGTCAACGCCCGCGACCTCACCACCCTGGCCGTGGACCGGTCGACCTTCGAGCGGATCGCACCCGGCCTGCCCTCGGAGATCGTCAAGGTGGCAGAGTCCGGGGTCCGGGGCCCCCACGACCTCATCTCGTACGCCGCGGCCGGCGCCGACGCCGTCCTCGTGGGGGAGGGCCTGGTCACCGCGGGCGACGCCCGCCAGGCCGTGGCCGACCTGGTGACCGCCGGATCCCACCCGGCGACCCCGCGCACCACCCGCTGACGGGGCGGGGTCGGGCCCGGTCCCGGTCCCCACCGGGACCGAACCGCCGGTCGCGTCACCCCCTCCACCACCTCCCCTGCCGCGCGCGGGACACTGGCGCCATGACCACGAGCGCCGTCTCACCGCCGGAGGACCGTCTCGAGCCGCCCCGGCCGAGCTGGCCCGACGCCACCGGCCACTTCGGCGTCTTCGGCGGCCGGTTCGTCCCCGAGGCCCTGGTCGCCGCCCTCGACGAGCTCACCGAGGCCTACCGGGCCATGCGCGTCGACCCCGCCTTCCGCGCCGAGTTCGCGCAGCTGCAGCGCGACTACACCGGCCGGCCGAGCCCGGTCACCGAGGTGCCGCGTTTCGCCGAGCACTGCGGAGGCGTCCGGGTGCTGCTCAAGCGCGAGGACCTCAACCACACCGGCTCGCACAAGATCAACAACGTGCTGGGCCAGGCGCTGCTGACCCGGCGGATCGGCAAGCAGCGGGTCATCGCCGAGACCGGCGCCGGTCAGCACGGGGTCGCCACCGCGACGGCGGCCGCGCTCCTGGGGCTGTCCTGCACCGTCTACATGGGCGAGGAGGACACCCGCCGGCAGGCGCTCAACGTCGCCCGCATGCGGCTGCTCGGCGCCGAGGTCGTCCCGGTCACCACCGGGTCGCGCACCCTCAAGGACGCGATCAACGAGGCCTTCCGCGACTGGGTCACCAACGTCGAGACCACGAACTACGTCTTCGGCACCGTCGCCGGGCCGCACCCGTTCCCGGAGATGGTCCGCGACTTCCAGCGGGTCATCGGCGACGAGGCCCGCGCCCAGGTGCTCGAGCGGGAGGGCCGGCTGCCGGACGCGGTGCTGGCCTGCGTCGGGGGCGGCTCCAACGCCATCGGCATCTTCACCGCCTTCGTGCCCGACGAGGGGGTCCGGCTCGTCGGGCTCGAGGCGGGCGGGGACGGCGTCGAGAGCGGCCGGCACGCGGCCACCATCACCGGCGGCAGCCCCGGCGTCCTGCACGGCGCCCGCTCCTACCTGCTGCAGGACGACAACGGTCAAACCGTCGAGTCCCACTCGATCAGCGCCGGCCTGGACTACCCCGGCGTCGGGCCGGAGCACTCCCACCTGCACGACATCGGCCGGGCGGAGTACCGCCCGGTGACCGACGCCGAGGCCATGGAGGCCTTCGCGCTGCTGTGCCGCACCGAGGGCATCATCCCGGCGATCGAGTCGGCGCACGCCCTGGCCGGGGCCATGCGGCTCGGCCGCGAGCTGGGTGGGCGGGGGCGCGACGGCCAGGCCCTGCTGCTGGTCAACCTCTCCGGCCGCGGCGACAAGGACGTCGAGACCGCCTCGCGCTGGTTCGGCCTCGGCGACCGCGAGCACGTCGAGCCCGGCGCCGGCATGGACACCGACCAGCGGCCCACCGAGGGCGCGGTCAGCAACGACGCGGCCGTCGCCGGCCGGGAGGCGGGTGGGGCGGCGTGAGCTCGCACCTGGCGGAGGTCCTGGCCGGGACGAAGGCGCACGGCCGGGCGGCGCTGGTCGCCTACCTGCCGGTCGGCTACCCCGATGTCGAGGGGTCGATCGCGGCGATGGTGGCCGCGGTGGAGAACGGCGCCGACGTCGTCGAGGTCGGCGTCCCCTACAGCGACCCGGGCATGGACGGCCCGGTCATCCAGCAGGCGGTGGACGTCGCCGTCCGTGCGGGCGTGGGCATGCGCGACGTGCTCCGGGCCGTCGAGGCCGTCGCCGACGCCGGGGCGGTCCCGGTCGTGATGAGCTACTGGAACCCCGTCGAGCGCTACGGCGTCGACCGGTTCGCCGCCGACCTGGCCGCCGCCGGGGGAGCGGGGGCGATCACCCCCGACCTCATCCCCGAGGAGGCCGGGCCCTGGCTGGCCGCGGCCGAGGGGCACGACCTCGACCGGGTCTTCCTGGTCGCCCCGTCGTCCACCGACGCCCGGCTGGCCTCCACCACCGCGGCCTGCCGCGGGTTCGTCTACGCCGCCTCCACGATGGGCGTCACCGGGACCCGCGCCACCGTCGGCGACGCGGCCGAGCGACTGGTCGCCCGGACCCGCGCGGTCGCCCCCGACCTCGCCGTCTGCGTCGGCCTCGGCGTCTCCGACGCCGCCCAGGCCGCGGAGGTGGCCGGGTTCGCCGACGGCGTCATCGTCGGCTCGGCCTTCGTCCGCACGCTGCTCGACGCCGACGGGGACGCGCAGCGGGGCGCCGCCGCGGCCGGCCGGCTGGCCGCCGAGCTCGCCGCCGGCGTGCGGGACCGGGTCCCGGCATGAACCTGGCCGTGATCCCCAGCCCGACCCAGGCGGTGTGGGAGGTCGGCCCGTTGCCGATCCGGGCCTACGCGCTGTGCATCATCGCCGGCATCGTCGCCGCCATCTGGATCACCCAGCGCCGCTGGGTCGCGCGGGGCGGCGCCGCCTCCGACGTCCTGGACATCGCCGTCTGGGCGGTGCCGTTCGGGATCGTCGGCGGCCGGCTGTACCACGTGGTCTCCAGCCCCCGGGCCTACTTCGGCGAGGGCGGCGATCCGCTGCGCGCCTTCGCCATCTGGGAGGGCGGGCTCGGCATCTGGGGGGCCATCGCCCTCGGTGCGGTCGGCGCCTGGATCGCCTGCCGCCGGATGGGGATCCCGCTGCCGGCCTTCGGCGACGCCCTCGCCCCCGGCCTGCTGGTCGCCCAGGCCATCGGCCGGCTCGGCAACTGGTTCAACAACGAGCTCTACGGCGGGCCGACCGACCTGCCCTGGGCGCTGCGCGTGTACGAGTGGACCGGCACCGAGGCGGTGCGCGGCCCGGACGGCGCCCCCGTCGTGCTCGGGACCTTCCACCCGACCTTCCTCTACGAGCTGCTGTGGAACCTGGCCGCCGCGGCGGTCGTCGTGTGGGCCGACCGGCGGTTCCGGCTCGGCCACGGCCGGGCCTTCGCGCTCTACGTGGCCAGCTACTGCGCAGGCCGGGTGTGGATCGAGGTGCTGCGCACCGACCCGGCGGAGACCCTCGCCGGCGTGCGGCTGAACGTGTTCACCGCGGTGGTGGTCGGCCTGCTCGCGGTGGCCTACATGGTCTGGCAGCGCGGGCGCCCGCGGGAGGTCATCACCCGGGGCCGTGACATGGACGACACCGCCGCCGGCCCCCGGCGGGGCGACCGGCCGGGCACGTCTGCGCCGTCCGCGCCGGGCACCGCGGCGGACGGCGGAACCCCTGGTGGGGACGCTCCCGCGCCACGCCGCGAACCCTGAGGACGGCGCGCCGCCACCCCGGGTTCACCGCAGGGGGCGGGTGTTACGCGTGTGTACCCTCTTGCCAGACCCTCCCAGCGATCCTGGCGGGGGTCGCACGCGTCGGAACCGGGCCAGCGCCGCCCCGCGGACGACAGCCCCGGGGGGCACCCACCCCCAGGGCTCGCGAGCCCGCCCGGCCCGGTGGTCCCGCCCGACCCCCGGCCCCCTCGGCTCCCCCGCAGTGCCGCCCCTTCCGCCCTTTCGACCACCGGCCCGGGCACCAGCCCCACCGCCCCCGTCGCCGACGACGGACCCCGGCGGTGCGCCGACGACGGGAGTGACATGTCCGAGTCCACCGCCCCCGCCGCAGCCCCCGTCCGCGGGACCGCCGTCGCTGTGCCCCCGGGTACCGCCGTGCCCTTCTCGGCCGCCCCGGCCGCCCAGGGCCTCTACGACCCGGCCCTCGACTCCGACGCCTGCGGCGTCGCCTTCGTCGCCGACGTCCGGGGCCGCCGCTCGCGGGACATCGTGGCCGCCGGCCTCACCGCGCTGCACAACCTCGACCACCGGGGGGCGGCCGGCTCCGAGCCCAACTCCGGGGACGGCGCCGGCATCCTCACCCAGATCCCCGACGCCCTCCTGCGCGCCGAGGTCGGCTTCGACCTGCCGCCGCTGGGGGAGTACGCCGTCGGCATCGCCTTCCTGCCCGTCGACGAGGCCGAGCGGGCCGCCCGGGTCGCCGACGTCGCGCGGCTGGCCGGCGAGGAGGGGCTGACCGTCCTGGGCTGGCGCGAGCTGCCGATCGACCCGGACGGCGCCGACGTCGGCCCGACCGCCCGCGCGGTCATGCCGCACTTCGCCCAGCTGTTCGTCGCCGAGACCATGGGCGCCCGCGCCGACTCCACGGCCTTCGGCGGCAACGTGGCCGTCAACGGCGTCACCCGGCTGGAGCGGCGGGCCTTCGTCCTGCGCAAGCGGGCCGAGCGCGCGGCCACCGAGGCCGGCAGCTCCCTCTACGTGGCCTCGCTGTCCTCCCGGACCATCACCTACAAGGGCATGCTGACCACCGACCAGCTGCCCGCCTTCTTCCCGGACCTGCGCGACGAGCGCTACGCCTCGGCGATCGCCCTCGTGCACAGCCGGTTCTCCACGAACACCTTCCCGAGCTGGCCGCTGGCCCACCCGTTCCGGGTCATCGCGCACAACGGCGAGATCAACACCATCAAGGGCAACCGGAACCGGATGCGGGCCCGCGAGGCCAAGCTCGAGACGGCGCTGTTCGACGGCCCCGCCGGCCCGGCCTCCGAGCTGGGGCTCGACCGCCTCTTCCCGGTCACGGCCAGCGACTTCAGCGACTCGGCCACCTTCGACGAGGTGCTCGAGCTGCTGCACCTGTCGGGCCGCTCCCTGCCGCACGCGGTGCTCATGATGATCCCGGAGGCCTGGGAGAACCACGACGAGATGGACCCGGCCCGCCGGGCCTTCTACCGGTTCCACTCCTCGATCATGGAGCCGTGGGACGGGCCGGCCGCGGTCGCCTTCACCGACGGCACCCTCATCGGCGCGGTGCTCGACCGCAACGGGCTGCGCCCGGGCCGCTGGTGGCACACCAAGGACGACCTCGTCGTCCTCGCCAGCGAGGTCGGCGTCCTCGACATCCCCGACTCCGAGGTCGTCGCCAAGGGCCGGCTGCAGCCGGGGCGGATGTTCCTCGTCGACACCGCGGCCGGCAAGATCGTCAGCGACGAGCAGGTCAAGGGCGCGCTGGCGGCCGAGCACCCCTACGAGGACTGGCTGCACGCCGGCCTGGTGCACCTGCCCTCCCTGCCGGAGCGCCGGCGGGCCCGGCCCAGCCACGAGTCCGTCGTGCGCCGGCAGCTGCTGTTCGGCTACACCGAGGAGGACCTGCGCGTCCTGCTCACGCCGATGGCCTCCACGGGCGCCGAGCCGATCGGGTCGATGGGCACCGACACCCCCGTCGCGGCGCTGTCGGACCGCTCCCGGCTGCTCTACGACTACTTCGGGCAGCTGTTCGCCCAGGTGACCAACCCGCCCCTGGACGCCATCCGCGAGGAGCTGGTGACCAGCCTCGGGCGGACCTTCGGGCCGGAGCAGAACCTGCTGCACGCCACCCCGGCGTCGTGCCGGCAGGTGTTCCTGCCCTACCCGGTCATCGACAACGACGAGCTGGCCAAGATCCTGCACATCGACGACGACGGCGACCTCCCCGGCTACGCCGCCGTCCGGGTGACCGGCCACTACGACGTCACCGGCGGCGGGCCGGCGCTGACCCACGCGGTCGAGCAGCTGCGCACCAAGGTCAGCAAGGCCATCGCCGCGGGTGCGCGGATCATCGTGCTCTCCGACCGGGACTGCGACGAGGACCGCGCCCCGATCCCGTCGCTGCTCATGACCGCCGCCGTCCACCACCACCTGGTGCGGGAGAAGACCCGCATGGAGGTCGGCCTGGTCGTCGAGTCCGGCGACTGCCGCGAGGTCCACCACGTCGCGCTGCTGCTCGGCTACGGCGCCGCCGCGGTCAACCCCTACCTGGCCTTCGAGAGCGTCGAGGACCTGATCCGCGACGGCGCCCTGACCGGCATCGAGCCGGCCCAGGCGGTCCGCAACATGGTGAAGGCCCTGGGCAAGGGCGTGCTCAAGGTCATGAGCAAGATGGGCATCAGCACCGTCGGCTCCTACACGATGGCCCAGATCTTCGAGGCCGTCGGGCTCTCCCGCGAGGTCGTCGACGAGTACTTCACCGGCACCTCCTGCCCCCTGGGCGGCGTCGGCATCGACGTGCTCGCCGAGGAGGTGGCCATGCGCCACCGCCGCGCCTACCCGGAGAACCCCACCGAGCGGGCCCACCGGCGGCTGGAGACCGGCGGGGAGTACCAGTGGCGCCGCGAGGGGGAGGTGCACCTTTTCAACCCCGAGACGGTGTTCCTCCTGCAGCACGCCACCCGCTCGCGGCAGTTCGAGGTGTTCCAGCGCTACACCGACACCGTCGACGCGCTGTCGGTCGAGGCCGCGACCCTGCGCGGGCTGTTCGACATCCGGACCGGCGAGCGCCCGCCCGTGCCGCTCGAGGAGGTCGAGCCGGCCGGCGAGATCGTCAAGCGCTTCCAGACCGGCGCGATGAGCTACGGCTCCATCTCGCAGGAGGCGCACGAGACCCTGGCGATCGCCATGAACCGGCTCGGCGGCAAGTCGAACACCGGTGAGGGCGGCGAGGACCCCGACCGCTTCGAGCCCGACCCCAACGGCGACCTGCGCCGCTCGGCGATCAAGCAGGTGGCCAGCGGCCGGTTCGGCGTGACCAGCGAGTACCTCGTCAACGCCGACGACATCCAGATCAAGATGGCGCAGGGCGCCAAGCCCGGCGAGGGCGGGCAGCTCCCCGGCGCCAAGGTGTACCCGTGGGTGGCCCGCACCCGGCACTCCACGCCGGGCGTCGGCCTGATCAGCCCGCCGCCGCACCACGACATCTACTCGATCGAGGACCTCAAGCAGCTGATCCACGACCTGAAGAACGCCAACAGCGAGGCGCGGGTCCACGTCAAGCTGGTCAGCGAGGTCGGCGTCGGGACGGTGGCGGCCGGCGTGAGCAAGGCGCACGCCGACGTCGTCCTCATCTCCGGGCACGACGGCGGGACGGGCGCGGCGCCCCTGACCTCGCTCAAGCACGCGGGCTCGCCGTGGGAGCTGGGCCTGGCCGAGACGCAGCAGACCCTGCTGGCCAACGGCCTGCGCGACCGCATCGTCGTCCAGGCCGACGGGCAGATGAAGACCGGCCGCGACGTCATCATCGCGGCGCTGCTCGGCGCCGAGGAGTACGGCTTCGCCACCGCCCCGCTGGTGGTCTCCGGCTGCGTGATGATGCGCGTCTGCCACCTCGACACCTGCCCGGTCGGCGTCGCGACGCAGAACCCGGAGCTGCGCAAGCGGTTCACCGGGCGGCCGGAGTTCGTGGTCACCTTCTTCGAGTTCCTGGCCGAGCAGGTCCGCCGGTACCTCGCCGAGCTCGGGTTCCGCACCCTCGACGAGGCGATCGGCCGGGCCGAGCTGCTCGACACCCGCAAGGCCGTCGACCACTGGAAGGCCGCGGGGCTGGACCTGTCCCCGATGCTGGCGGTGCCCGCGCTGCCCGAGGGCGGCGCCCGGCACAAGGTGCGCGAGCAGGACCACGGCCTCGACGTGGCGCTGGACCAGACCCTGATCCAGCTCTGCGAGGGCGCGCTGCTCGACGCCCGGCCGGTGACCCTCGAGCTGCCGGTGCGCAACGTCAACCGCACCGTCGGCACGATGCTCGGCTCGATGGTCACCCGCCGCTTCGGCGGGGAGGGCCTGCCCGACGGCACGATCGACCTGACCTTCACCGGGTCGGCCGGGCAGTCCTTCGGCGCCTTCGTGCCGCGCGGGATCACCATGCGGCTGTTCGGCGACGCCAACGACTACGTCGGCAAGGGCCTGTCCGGCGGGCGGGTCGTCGTCCGCCCGGCGCGGGAGGCGACCTTCCCGGCCGAGGACAACGTCATCGCCGGCAACGTCATCGGCTACGGCGCCACCGCGGGGGAGATCTTCCTGCGCGGCCGGGTCGGCGAGCGGTTCTGCGTGCGCAACTCCGGTGCGCTGGCCGTCGTCGAGGGCGTGGGCGACCACGCGCTGGAGTACATGACCGGCGGCCGCGCGGTGATCCTCGGGCCGACCGGTCGCAACGTCGCGGCCGGCATGTCCGGCGGCATCGGCTACGTGCTCGACCTGGCCCGCCACCGGGTCAACGCCGAGATGGTCGACGTCGAGCCCCTGGACGGCGAGTCCGCCCAGTGGCTGCGCGAGGTGCTCGTGCGCTACCGCGCCGACACCGACTCCCCGGTCGCGGCCGCGCTGCTGGCCGACTGGGGCCGCTGGGCCGAACGGTTCAGCGTGATCATGCCGCGCGACTACCGTCGCGCACTCGAGGCCCGGCGCGCCGCGGAGGCCGCCGGCACGGACGTGGACGTGGCAGTGATGGAGGCCGCTCGTGGCTGACTCGACGGGGTTCCTGAAGCACGACCGGGCGCTGCCGCCGCGCCGGCCGGTCGACGTCCGGATCCTGGACTGGAAGGACGTCTACCTCTCCCGCGACAGCGGCGAGGACGCGGTGTTCCCGGTGGCCGAGGTCCGCAAGCAGGCGGCGCGCTGCATGGACTGCGGCATCCCGTTCTGCCACCACGGCTGCCCGCTGGGCAACCTCATCCCGGAGTGGAACGACCTCGCCCGCCGGGACGACTGGGCCGAGGCGATCGAGCGGCTGCACGCGACCAACAACTTCCCGGAGTTCACCGGGAAGCTGTGCCCGGCACCGTGCGAGGGGTCCTGCGTGCTCAACCTGCAGGAGTCGCCGGTCACGATCAAGCAGATCGAGTGGGAGATCATCGACCAGGCGTTCCAGCGCGACCTGGTCACCCCGGTCGTCCCGCAGGAGCGGACCGGCAAGGAGGTCGCCGTCGTCGGCTCCGGCCCCGCCGGGCTGGCCGCCGCCCAGCAGCTCACCCGCGCCGGGCACGAGGTGACCGTCTTCGAGCGGGCCGACCGCATCGGCGGGCTGCTCCGCTACGGCATCCCCGAGTTCAAGATGGAGAAGGCCGTCCTCGACCGGCGGCTGGACCAGATGCGCGCCGAGGGCACCCGGTTCGTCACCGGCGTCGAGGTCGGTGGCAGCGGCCCGGACGACCTGCCGGTCGAGCAGCTGCGCGGGTCCTTCGACGCCGTCGTCCTCTCCGGCGGGGCCACGGTCGGCCGCGACCTGCCGGCCCCCGGCCGCGAGCTCGACGGCATCCACCTGGCCATGGAGTACCTGCCGCACGGCAACCGGCAGGCCCTCGGCGAGCTCGACACCCCGCCGATCGACGCCCGCGGCAGGCACGTCGTGATCATCGGTGGCGGTGACACCGGCGCGGACTGCCTGGGCACCGCCCACCGGCAGGGCGCGGCCTCGGTCACCCAGCTGGAGATCATGCCCGCGCCGCCGGACCGCCGGGACCAGGCGGCCAACCCCTGGCCGACCTACCCGATGGTCATGCGGGTCTCCAGCGCCCACGAGGAGGGCGGGGAGCGGCTGTACGCGGTCAACACCGAGCGCTTCCTCGGCCACGAGGAGGGCCCCGACCAGGGGCGGGTGCGGGCGCTGCTCATCCACGAGGTCGAGCGGGTCGACGGCCGGTTCCAGAAGGTCGAGGGCACCGAGCGCGAGCTGCCGGCCGACCTGGTGCTGCTGGCGATGGGCTTCACCGGCGCCCAGCGCACCGGGCTGGTCGACGCGCTCGGCGTCGAGGTCGACGGCCGCGGCAACGTGGCCCGCGACGGCGAGTTCATGTCCACCGTCCCCGGCGTCTTCGTCGCCGGTGACATGGGGCGCGGGCAGTCGCTGATCGTGTGGGCCATCGCCGAGGGGCGGGCGGCCGCCGGCGCGGTCGACGAGTGGCTGACCGGCAGCTCGATGCTGCCCCGCCCGGTGACCCCCACCGCGGTCGCGCTCCGCTGACGCAAGGACCCCTCTGCCCCCCGCCGCTCGCGGTGGGGCCCTGCAGAGGGGCCGGGCCGCGGTACGGGCCGGGGCCGTGCCCGTCACGTGACGGACACGGCCCCGGCCGCGTGAGAGGCCTGGCCGGCGGACCACTAGCGTTCTGACCATGACGCGCCGCGCCAAGATCGTCTGCACGCTCGGGCCCGCCACCGGGTCCCCCGAACAGGTCACCGCCCTGGTCGAGGCCGGGATGGACGTCGCACGGCTCAACTTCAGCCACGGCGCGCACGCCGACCACGAGCGCGCGTACCGGCTGGTGCGCGAGGCCTCCGACCGCACCGGCCGGGCCGTCGCCGTCCTCGCCGACCTGCAGGGGCCCAAGATCCGGCTCGGCACGTTCGCCACCGGGCCGGTCGAGTGGAGCACCGGCAGCCGGGTGTGCATCACCGTCGACGACGTCCAGGGCACCGCCGAGCGGGTGTCCACCACCTACAAGGGCCTGGCCGCCGACGTCCGCGTCGGTGACCGGCTGCTCGTCGACGACGGCAAGCTCGCGCTCTCGGTCGTCGAGGTCGACGGGCCGGACGTGTGGTGCCTGGTCGTCGAGGGCGGCGAGGTCTCCAACAACAAGGGCCTCTCGCTGCCGGGCGTGGCCGTGAGCGTCCCGGCGCTGTCGGAGAAGGACGCCGAGGACCTGCGCTTCGCCCTGCACCTGTCCGTGGACTTCATCGCGCTGTCGTTCGTGCGCTCGCCCCGCGACGTCGAGCTGGTCCGCGACATCATGCGCCAGGAGGACGTGACCGTCCCGGTCATCGCCAAGCTGGAGAAGCCGGAGGCCGTCGAGGACCTCGAGGCGATCGTCGAGGCCTTCGACGGGGTCATGGTGGCCCGCGGCGACCTGGGCGTCGAGCTGCCGCTCGAGCGGGTCCCGCTGGTGCAGAAGCGCGCCGTGCAGGCCGCCCGCGAGCGCAACAAGCCGGTCATCGTGGCCACCCAGATGCTCGAGTCCATGATCGTGAACTCGCGGCCGACCCGCGCCGAGGCCTCCGACGTCGCCAACGCCGTCCTCGACGGGGCCGACGCCGTCATGCTCTCGGGGGAGACCTCCGTCGGCCGCCACCCGATCGCGGCGGTCCGCACCATGGAGCGGATCATCGCCGCGGTCGAGGGCGACCAGGCGCGGGCTCCCGAGCTGGTCCGCCGGTCGCGCTCGCGGTCCGGGGCGATCGTGCGCGCCGCCCGCGACATCGGCGAGTCCCTGGACGTGAAGGCGCTGGCCACCTTCACGCAGACCGGCGACACCGCCCGGCGGCTGGCCGCCCTGCACCCCCGGCAGCCGCTGCTCGCCTTCACCGTCGACGGCCGCGTGCGCAGCCAGCTGGCCCTCTCGTGGGGCGTGGAGACCTTCCTCGTCCCGGAGGTGCAGCACACCGACGACATGGTGGAGCAGGTCGACTTCTCCCTGCTGGCCATCGGCCGGCTCCGTGAGGGCGACCGGGTCGTCGTCGTGGCCGGCAGCCCCCCGAACACCGTCGGCTCGACCAACCTGATCCGGGTGCACGAGGTGGGCACGGACTCGTGAGCGACGTGCTGGGCGGCGCCCCCCTCATGGCGGTGCTGGAGCTCGAGGAGCGCGAGCGGGACTCCTTCGTGGGCAAGACGCCCACGACGCGCCAGCAGCGGATCTTCGGGGGGCAGGTGGCCGGGCAGGCGCTGCGGGCCGCGGGCCTCACCGTCCCGGCCGACCGGGGCGTGCACTCGCTGCACTCCTACTTCCTGCGACCCGGGGACCCGCACGAGGAGATCCGCTACGTGGTCGAGCGCATCCGCGACGGCCGGACGTTCACCACCCGCCGCGTCCTCGCCTGGCAGCACCGCGGCGGCGAGGACGTCGCCATCTTCGGGCTCACCGCCGACTTCACCGCCGGCGAGCAGGCGCTGGCCGAGCACGCGCTGCCGATGCCCGACGTCGCCGGCCCCGACGACCTGCCCGGGATCCCCGAGATGGTCGGCCGGCACCCCGACGTCGGCGCCGCCATGAAGGCGATGAGCGCCGCCGTGGAGCAGCGCTTCTTCGAGGACCCCTTCGCGCCCGAGCCCAAGACCCCACCGCACACCCAGCAGCGGACCTGGCTGCGCGTGCGCGGCCGGCTGCCCGACGACCCCGCCGTCCAGGCCGCCGCGCTGACCTTCGCCAGCGACCTCACCCTGCTCTCGGCCGGCGTCGCCCGCCTCGGCGCCGGCTGGGGCGGCTTCGTCGGCGCCAGCCTCGACCACGCCGTCTGGTTCCACCGCCCGGCGCGGGCCGACGAGTGGTTCCTCTACGAGGGGGACAGCCCCTCCGCCTCGGCCGGGCGGGCGCTGTGCCTGGGGCAGATCTGGTCCGCTGACGGCACCCACGTCGCCACGGTGGCCCAGGAGGGCCTGCTGCGCGCCCGCGGCTGAGCGGCCCCGCTCAGCTCCCGGGCCGCGCCGCGGCTCAGCTCCCGGGCCGCGCCGCGGCTCAGCTCCCGGGCCGCGCCGCGGCTCAGCTCCCGGGCCGCGCCGCGGCGTCGGTCTCGTCGAGGACCGCGGCCGTCTCGGTCACCGCGGGCGGTTCCCCGGCGTCGTCCCCCGCCTCGCCCGGGGACGCGGTGCTCCCCGCCCTGTCACCGGCCACCGCGGTGCTCTCGGCCCCGTCGCCGGCCGGGCCGGCCGGCGGGACGGGCAGGTCCTGCTGGTCCCGGGCCTGGCGCGCCGTCTCGTCCTGGCCGGCCGGGGTCTCGGACCCACCGGTGGACGGGCCGTCCCCCGCGGGCGCCGGCGGCCCGGCGGTGCCCGCCCGCTCCGCGGCCGCCCGCCGCTCGGCCGCCTCGCGGGCGCGCTCGGCGGCGGACTCGGCGAAGTCCGCGGCCAGCCAGTCGTGGTTCTCGCACAGCAGCGCCCACAGCCGGGCGACGTGGGCGGGGGTCGTCGTGGGCGCACCGACCGCGACCCGCAGCACCACCTGCCCGCGCACGGTGGTGTGGGTCAGGAAGACCTCGCCGCCGTCGTTGAGCCGTTCGAGCAGGGTCATGGTCGCGACGTCGGCGTCCACGTCGTCGGCCCAGCGCGGACGCAGGCAGACCAGCGACAGCGGGTGCGGCGTCGCCACCTCGTAGCGGTCGTCGCCCGCCGCCCAACCGGCGAGCTGCTGGGCCAGGGCCACCCCCGAGCGGACGTGCGCGCGCAGCCCCTCGGCGCCGTACCAGCGCAGCACGAACCACAGCTTCAGCGCGCGGAACCGGCGGCCCAGCTCGATCTGCCAGTCGCGGTAGTCGACCACCGCGCCGGTGTCGGAGGCGGCGTTGCGCAGGTACTCCGGGAGGATCGCCAGGGCGCCGGTGAGCGCGGCCCGGTCGGCGACCCAGAACAGGGTCGCGTCGAAGCCGGTCAGCAGCCACTTGTGCGCGTCGGTGGTGTAGCTGTCGGCCCACTCCACGCCGGCCTGCAGACCGCGCAGCTCGGGGGCGAGCGCGCTCACCCCGGCGTAGGCGGCGTCGACGTGCAGCCACACGCCGTGGTCGCGGCAGATCGGGCCGAGCTCGGCGAGGGGGTCGACCGCGGTGGTCGAGGTGGTCCCCACGGTGGCGCAGACGAGGACCGGCGTGAGACCCCGGGCGGTGTCCCGCTCGAGGCGGGCGCGCAGCGCGGCCGGGCGCATCGCGAGGTCGCCGTCCACCTCCACGATGCGCACGGCGTCGCTGCCGAGGCCGGCGATCCGCACCGCCTTCTCCATGGACGAGTGCGTCTCCGCGGAGACGTAGACGGTGTACTCCTCGGGGCGCACGCCCTGGCGCACGGTGGCCCCGCCGCTGGCCCGGTGCAGGGCGGCCAGCAGGGCCACCAGGTTCGCCCCGGAGCTGGAGTCCTGGACGACCCCGCCGCCGGACCCGTCCGACCGGAAGGAGTCCGGCAGGCCCAGCAGGCCGGCGAACCAGTCCATGACGTGCTGCTCGAGCTCGGTGCACGCCGGGCTGGTCACCCAGGACATGCCCTGCACGCCCAGGCCCGCGCTGACCAGGTCGCCGAGCACCGAGGGCCCCGAGGTGTTGGCGGGGAAGTAGCCGAAGAAGCCGGGGTGCTGCCAGTGCGTCAGCCCCGGGACGACGACCCGGTCGAGGTCGGCCAGCACCGCGGAGACGGGCTCTCCGCGCTCGGGCGGGTCGGCCGGGAGGGCCTCGCGGACGTCACCCGGGGCGACGGGGGAGCGGACCGGCAGGCTGCCGATCCGGGTCCAGTAGTCGGCGATCCAGTCGACGACCTCGTGCCCGTGCCGGCGGAAGTCCTCGGGGGTCATGTGCGGGACGG
The DNA here is from genome assembly GCF_054049955.1 of Geodermatophilus sp. SYSU D00758. Classification (NCBI taxonomy): domain Bacteria; kingdom Bacillati; phylum Actinomycetota; class Actinomycetes; order Geodermatophilales; family Geodermatophilaceae; genus Geodermatophilus; species Geodermatophilus sp. SYSU D00758. Next base: position 7,936 of record NZ_JBJGYK010000058.1, on the reverse strand, counting down.
CGGGCATCTCGGACGGCGCAGTCACCGGTTCACCGTAATCGCCCCGCCGGGGCGTCCCGTCGCCGAGGAGGTGGCCGGCGACGTCGCTGTGCCCCCGGTGCGACTCGAACGCACACTGTGCGGGTTTTGAATCCGCTCCCTCTGCCGTTGGGGTACGGGGGCGCGCCGTCCTGCGGAGGGCGGTGCGCCGCCGAGCCTAGCGGGGCGGTGGCGGCCGACCGGCATCGATAGGCTCTCGCGCGTGAGCAGCGAGACGATCCGGGTCCTCATCGCCGAGGACGAGGCGCTCATCCGCCTCGACCTCAAGGAGATGCTCGAGGAGGAGGGCTACACCGTCGTCGCCGAGGTCGGGGACGGCCAGCAGGCGGTCGACCGGGCCGCGGAGCTGCGGCCCGACCTGGTCATCCTCGACATCCAGATGCCGGTGCTGGACGGGCTCGCCGCCGCGGAGCAGATCGCCGCGTCGCGGGTCGCCCCGGTCATCGTGCTGACCGCCTTCAGCCAGCGCGAGCTCGTCGAGCGGGCGCGGGACGCCGGCGCCATGGCCTACCTGGTGAAGCCGTTCTCCAAGAACGACCTGGTGCCCGCGATCGAGGTGGCCCGCGCCCGCTTCGCCGAGCTCACCGCGCTGGACGGCGAGGTGCGAACGCTGGAGGAGCGGCTCGAGGCACGCAAGGTCGTGGAGCGGGCGAAGGGCAAGCTGATGGCCGAGCAGGGCCTCACGGAGGCCGACGCGTTCCGCTGGATCCAGCGGACGGCGATGAACGAGCGGACGTCGATGAAGGCGGTCGCGCAGCGGATCCTCGAGCCGGCGGCGGCGGAGACCCCCTCGGACTGACCGGTCCACGGGGGCCGGTCCTCCGCCATCCGGCAGGTCACAACCCTGTCACGGTCCGGGCGACCCGGCTTTCGCGAGGCGGAACGCCAGCTAACGTCCCCCCACTGACCGGGCCGGTCCCCCAGGGGCCGGCCTCGTGCACCACGACACAACAGTGGGAGTTGCTTGATGCGCACTGGCATCCTGGCGCGCAGCGCCGCGGTCTCGGCTGCTGCCCTGCTCGTCCTGACCGCCTGCGGCAGTGACGACGACGGCGGGGGCGGCTCGGCCGGCGGAGGCGGTGAGGCCGGCGAGAAGCAGGTCAACGTCTACGGCAGCGACGGCAACATGGGCAACGCCCTCGGCGAGTCCTTCTCCGAGGAAGGCGCGCTGGCCGGCATGCGGGGCACCACCCCGCTCACCGACCTCGGCACCGAGTTCCAGGACCGGCTGCTGGCCATCGACCCGAACCTGCAGGACTTCAACTACTCGGCGGAGACCTACGACGCGATCATCATCACCGCGTTGGCCGCCCAGCTGGCCGGCAGCACCCAGGCGCCGGACTTCGCGCCCTACGTGAACGGCGTGACCTTCGGCGGCGAGGCCTGCGACAGCTACACGGCCTGCCTGGAGATCATCAACAACGGCGGCAACCCCGACTACGACGGCGTGTCCGGCCCGCTGAGCTTCACCGAGCCGGGCGAGCCCGCCCAGGCCAGCTTCGGCATCCTGCAGTTCGGCGAGGACAACCAGCTCGACGACACCGCGACGGAGTACGTCATCGCCGGTGACGAGGGCAACGCCGCCGCCGACGAGGGGCCGGCGCCCGCGCCGCCCGGGACCACGTCGGACAACCCGCTGGTGATCGGCACGCTGCTGCCGCTGACCGGGAACCTGGCCTTCCTCGGCCCGCCGGAGGTCGCCGGTGCCCGGCTCGCGGTGCAGGAGATCAACGACGCGGGCGGGGTGCTGGGTCAGCCGGTGCAGCTGGTCGAGGGTGACTCCGGTGACGCCTCGACCGACACCGCGACGCAGACGGTCGACCGGCTGCTGCAGGCCAACGTGGACGCCATCATCGGCGCTGCGTCCTCCGGCGTGAGCCTCACCGTGATCGACCGGATCACCGGCGCCGGCGTCCTGCAGTTCTCCCCGGCCAACACGTCGGACCAGTTCACCGACTACAACGACAACGGGCTGTACTTCCGCACCGCCCCGCCGGACACCCTGCAGGCCCGCGCGCTGTCGGACCTGGTCATCGAGGACGGCAACAACACCGTCGGCATCATGGCCCTCAACGACCCGTACGGGACCGGGCTGGCCGAGAACCTCCGCCAGAACCTCATCGACAGCGGTCTGTCCGAGGACAGCATCCAGAGCATCACCTACGACCCGCAGGCCGCGAACTACGACTCCGAGGTCCAGCAGATGGTGGACTTCAACCCCGACGCCATCGTGGTGATCGGCTTCGAGGAGTCCGCGCGGATCATCGAGGGGCTCAACTCGCAGGGCATCGGCCCGGCGCGTTGATCGTCCACGGCGGCGCCCCCACGGGCCGCTGAGGCGCAGCAGCACCACCGGCAGCGGCCCGGCACCGACCAGGTGCCGGGCCGCTGCGTTGCCCGGGGTCGGCCGCTCCCTGCCGGCGCCGTTCAGCGCTGCAGCTGCTGGCCGGCGGGAGCCCAGTCGGCGGGCCGGCCGACGTGGTTGGAGAACTCGACCGACCAGCGCCACCAGCTGGTCGGGCGCGTGCTCCCAGGCGGTCAGGACGCCGACCTCGCCACCGGGCAGGACCACCGGCAGGCCGTGCATCCGCGCGTCGGGCCACACCTCGCTGCGGTGCACACCGCCGTCGCGGAGCTCGAGCAGGGTGAGGGGGGAGTGGTCCCCGGACCGGTCGGCGTCCCCCCGCGCCACGACGCTGTCGTCGTCGGCGGTCACCCGGACGGCGAGGGCCGCCGGCGCGGCGTGGACCAGCACGCGGGAGAAGCCGCCGGCGGTGAGGGCGCGCGCGTGCTCCAGACCGTTCATGCCCCCGTCGCGGGAGCGCAGTTCCCAGGTCCAGCTCATCCCCGGCCCCTACCCACGACGGCGCCCCGCTCCCGTGGGGGAGCGGGGCGGCCGCCGTCCGGGGACCCTGCCGGGTCCGCGCGACCCGGGCCGGCCACCTCGTAGGTCCTCGTCCTTCCCCGGTGCGGGGGCCTCTCTCAGTGGGCCTTCGCGAGGGTCCCCAGGTAGAGCTCGATGACCTTGGGGTCGTGCATCAGCGACTCACCGGTGTCGGTGTAGGCGTTGCGGCCCTGGTCGAGCACGTAGCCGCGGTCGCAGATCTGCAGGCACCGCCGGGCGTTCTGCTCGACCATGATGATCGACACCCCGGTCGCGTTGATCCGCCGGCAGCGGATGAAGACCTCGTCCTGGTAGGCCGGGGACAGGCCCGCGGACGGCTCGTCGAGCAGCAGCACCGACGGCTCCATCATGAGCGCCCGTCCCATGGCGACCATCTGCCGCTCGCCGCCGGACAGCGACCCGGCCTTGGTGCTGCGCCGCTCGCCGAGCATGGGGAAGAGGTCGGAGACGTAGGAGAACCGCTCCTTGAACACCTTGGGCCGCAGGTAGGCGCCCATCTGCATGTTCTCCTCGATGGTCAGCGAGGGGAACACGTTGTTGTTCTGCGGCACGTAGCCCACGCCCAGCGACACCAGCCGGTGCGCCGGCGCGGAGGTGATGTCCTCGCCACGCAGCGACACCGCGCCGGAGCGGACCGGGATGAGCCCGAAGATGGTCTTGAGCAGCGTCGACTTGCCGGCGCCGTTGGGGCCGATGATGCCGACGAGCTCGCCGTCCTGCAGGTAGAAGTCGCAGCCGCGCAGGATGTTGACGCCCGGGACGTACCCGGCCACCAGGTCGTCGGCCCGGACGAGGGCGCCCTCGGCCAGCCGCAGGTGCTCCTCGCGGGTGGCGGCCTTCTCCGCGGGGGACAGCGCGTCCGCGGGCGTGCCGGCCGCCCCCGCGCGCGGTGTGCCCGCGTCGGTGTCGTCCCCGACCCCGGCGTCGACCGGTCGGTCGAACTCCAGGGCCGGGTCGGTGCTGTGCCGCGGGTCGGTCATCGGTGCCCTCCGTGCCGGGGCCGGTGGTGGGGGTCGAGGACGTCCCCGCCGGTGCCCTCCTCCTGTGCGATCGAGCGCTCGGCCTCGGCGAGCACCCGGTCCTCCTCGTCCACGGTCAGCGGCGCGTCGTGGTGGGCGCCGAGGTAGGCGTCGACCACGGCCTGGTTCTGGCTGATCGACTCGGGCGGGCCCTCGGCGATCACCTTGCCGGCGGCCATGACCACCACCCAGTCGCTGATGTCGCGGACGACGTCCATGTCGTGCTCGACGAAGATCACCGTCATGCCCTGCTCGCGCAGGTCCTTGACGTGGCCGAGGAGGCTCTGCGTGAGCGCCGGGTTCACCCCGGCCATCGGCTCGTCGAGCATGACGACCTGGGGGTCGGTCATGAGCGCGCGCGCCATCTCCAGCAGCTTGCGCTGCCCGCCGGAGAGCGTGCCCGCGAAGTCGTCCTTCTTCGCGTCGAGCTTGAAGCGCCGCAGCAGCTCCATGGCCTTCTCGGTGTTCTCCCGCTCCTGCGAGCGCCACACGCCGGGGACCAGGGCGCGGAAGAAGCCCTCGCCCTTCTGCCCCTGGGCGCCGAGCAGCATGTTCTGCAGCACGGTCAGCCGGGACAGCGCCTTGGTGAGCTGGAAGGTGCGGACGACGCCGAGCCGGGAGACCCGGTGCGGGGCGAGCTTGCCCAGCGGGCGGCCGTCGAACGCCCACGTGCCGGTGTCGGGCTGGTCGAAGCCGGTGAGCAGGTTGAACAGCGTCGTCTTGCCGGCGCCGTTGGGCCCGATGAGGCCGGTGATGCCGCCGCGCTGGATCTCCAGGTGGTCGACGGCGACGGCCGTCAGGCCCCCGAAGGTGCGCGTGACGCCGTCCACCACGATGGCCGGGTCGGGCTTGGCGACGCCGACCTCCCAGGGGACGTCGCGCAGCGCGGCCTGGGCCAGCCGCTGCGGGGCCGCGCCCTTGCCGAGCGAGGTGGGGGCGCCGGCTCCTGCAGCGGTGGCGCCGTGCGGGGTCGGGTCAGCGGGCATCGAGCATCACCTCTCGTCGGTCGCCGAAGATGCCCTGGGGGCGGAAGACCAGCAGCAGGATCAGCCCGAGCCCGATGAGCACGAACCGGATCTGGGCCACGTCGGTGGCCGAGAGCAGGCCCTCCGGGATGACCCCGTTGCTGATCAGCGTCCGGAGCCCCGTGTCGGCGAACTGGATGATGAAGTACATCAGCATGGCCCCCACGACGGGACCCAGCACGCGGGCCGCCCCGCCCAGGATGAGCGCGGCGTAGGCCAGGAAGGTGTTGGCGTTCTGGTACTGGTCCGGGGTGGCCGACCCGGTTCCGACGGCGTAGACCATCCCGCCGAGGGCGCCCAGCACACCACCGAGCACCAGGGCCTGCATCTTGTACACGTAGACGTTCTTGCCCAGGGCGCGCACGGCGTCCTCGTCCTCGCGGATGGACTTGACCACGCGACCCCAGGGGCTGCGCACGAGCAGCCAGGTCAGCAGGCAGGCCAGCGCCACCAGGATCCACCCGACCAGCGCCACCCACAGGTCGGCGCCGCTCCAGCGGGTGCCGAGCAGGTCGTACCGCTCGGCGGTGTCCCAGGGCGCGAGCGCGACGAAGTCCTGGTTGAAGCCGGACAGGCCGCGCGTGCCGTTGGTGACCGGGGTGGCCGACACCGACCGGAAGAGCAGCCGCAGGCCCTCGGCCGTGGCGATGGTGGCGATGGCCAGGTAGTCGGCGCGCAACCGCAGGGTCGGGATGCCGAGCAGCAGGGCGAGCAGGACGGCGGCGGCGAGGCCGATGAGCACGCCCACCCAGAACGGCAGGCCCCACTGGGCGACCGAGATCGCGATGCCGTAGCCGCCGAGCAGCGCGAACGCGATCTGGCCGAAGTTGAGCAGCCCGGTGTAGCCGAACTGGACGTTGAGGCCGAGGGCCAGCAGCGCCAGGAAGACCGCCTGGAAGCCGATCGCCGCCTTGAGGGCGATCGCGAGGGCGTCGATGAGTTCAGCCACGGTTCAGCCCACCCGAGCCCGGCTGCCGAGGATCCCCTGCGGCCGCACGATGAGGATGACGATCAGCAGCAGCAGGCCGCCGACGTACTTGACGTCGTTGGGGATCACCAGCGTGGACATCTGCACGAAGACCCCCACGACGATGCTCCCGATGAGAGCGCCGTAGGCCGTCCCCAGGCCGCCGAGCGTGACGCCGGCGAACATGAGCAGCAGCAGCCGGAAGCCCATGTCCCACTGCACCTCGTCGGAGAGGCCGAGCAGCACGCCGCCGAGGGCGGCCAGCGCGCCGCCCATCATCCAGACGACGAGGATGACGCGGTTGACGTCGATCCCGGAGGACGCGGCGAGGTCGCGGTTGTCGGCGACGGCGCGCATCGCCTTGCCGATCTTCGTCTTCTGCAGCATGACCGCGACCAGGAGCAGCACGACCAGCGCGATGACGATCGAGGCGAGGTCGGCGTTGGTCATCGTGAACGGCCCGTAGTCGACCGCCCGCTGGCCGCGGTAGTCGGCGTAGGCGTTGGACCGGCCGCCGTAGATGATCTGGTACAGGTAGCGCAGCAGCAGCGAGAGCCCGATCGAGATGACCAGCGCGGCGACCAGCCCGGTGCCGCGGCGGCGCAGCGGCCGCCACAGGGCCAGCTCGTTGAGCGCGCCGATGCCGGCGCCCACCACCATCGCCAGCAGCGCGGCGGGGATCAGCGGCACGCCGCCCTCGACGTTGATGAACCAGGCCGCGATGGCGCCGATGGTGACCAGCTCGCCGTGGGCGAAGTTGGTCAGGCCGGTGGTGCCGAAGATGAGGGACAGGCCGATGGCGGCCATGGCGATGAGCAGCCCGAAGCGCAGCCCGTCGACGAAGAGCTGGATCCACTGCACCGTGCCGCCGCCGGAGTTCCGGCTGCCGTCGTTGAGCCCGATCAGCACACCCTGGTTGCGCCCGGGGTCGACCGTGACGGTCCGGCTGTTCTCCCCGTTGAGCGTGACGCCCTCGGGCAGGGCGTCCTCGTCGATGCTGACGGTGTACTGACCCGGCCCGGGGAGGTCCACCGACCAGCGCCCGTTCTCGTCGGACTCGGTGGTCCCGACCTCCTGGCCGTCGGGGGTCGTGACCGTGACCTCGACGCCCTCGATGGGGCCGCTCAGGCTCGTGCGGAACGTGCCGGAGACCGACTCGGCGGCGGTCCCGGGCTCGGCGGCGGCCGGGCCCGGGACCAGCAGGGCGAAGGACCCCGCCAGGACGGCCAGCAGGAGCAGCCGCAGCAGCCCCCGCCGTCCCCGACCCGTGCCGGTCCGGCGGGCACCCACGCGTGCGGGCGCGCCTCGACCGCCGTGCCTGCCGGCACGGTTGTGCGCGTGCGTCACTCGACCTCCCTGGCGTCTGAGTGGGCAGGACCGTAACCCAGCGGCGGGGCACGACGGTTCCCACAGGGCGAGATGTGACCTGGAAGAGATCACCGCACCTGTCACGCGCGCACCACGGCGGCGCGTCTCCGTCACGCACGGCGATCCGCCCGGCACGCTGTGCCCACCGTCCAGGGAGGGTTCTGTGTCAGGATCCGGTGCTCGGTCCCGCGTCACGACGCGCACGGCGCGTCCCGACGACCTCGCCGCCGTCCTGGCGCTGGTCCGGCAGCACCGGGCCGAGGCCCACGCCGAGGGCGTCCTCACCGGCCAGACGCCGGGAGCCGCCGCCGCCCCCGGGTTCCGCCGTCTCCTCGCCGACACGGGGCACCGCGTGGTGCTCGCCGTCCTCCCGGGCGCGGACGTCGCGCGCGGGGCCGGGACGGGGGAGTCCGTGGTGGGGCTCGCGATCCTCGGGGTGGACCCGCTGTCGGTCGTCCTCGGGGTGGTGCAGGTGACCGTGGACAACCTGGTGGTGCACCGCGACCACCGGCGCGGGGGGGGGGGGGGGGGGGGGGGGGGGGGCGGGGGGGGGGGGGGGGGGGGGGGGGGGGGCGGCGCCGCGGCCCCCGCCGTCGCGGGCCGCGTCGGCGTG
>NZ_JBJGYK010000057.1:0-26569 GCF_054049955.1 Geodermatophilus sp. SYSU D00758 | reverse complement strand
GCGGCCAGGTGCCGTCCCGGCCTGCGTCGAGCCGCTCGGCCGCATCCCTCCTCGGGGACCCTGCGGGCCCCGCTCGTCGGTCGCCGACCGCGGCCAGGTGCCGTCCCGGCCTGCGTCGAGCCGCTCGTTGACCCCCGGGTGATGTGCGGTCGGGGTGCGTCCTCCGGAGATCCTGCGCCGGGACCGCACATCACCCGAGAGCCCGACCGCTGAGCCGGTGACCGGCACCCGACCGGGCGAGGTGCAGACCACAGTTCGATACATCCGTGCATCCGATACATTCGTGCATCGTGACGGCACCCGAGCTCGAGCGCCCCAAGCGGCGCCGTGAGGTGACCGTCGCGCGGCTGCTCGACGCCGCGCTGGAGACCTTCGCCGACGTCGGTTTCGCGGCCGCCAGCGTGGAGGACGTCTGCCGTCGCGGCGGCTTCACCCGCGGCGCCTTCTACTCCAGCTTCCGCACCAAGGACGAGCTGTTCGCCGCCCTGTACGCCCGCGAGACCCACCGGCAGCTCAGCCGGGTCGAGGAGCGCCTGGCCGGCGTCGAGACCGAGCCGGACCCGGTGGCCGCCGCCGTCGCGCGGTGCAGGGACGCGATCGGCGGGGACCGGACGTGGACCCTCGTCCAGGCCGAGTTCGCGCTGCACGCCGCCCGGCACCCGGAGGCGGCGGCCGCCCTGCGCGAGCACACCGCGGCGCTGCGGTCCCGCATCGCCGAGATGATCGACGCCGCCGCCGCCCGGACCGGCCTGCGCCTCGCGGTGCCGACCACCCAGGTCGCCCGGACCCTCATGGCCCTGCACGACGGCCTCGCCGTCAGCCGGGCCGTGGACGGCGACGCCGACGACGAGGTCGAGCACGCCGCGCTGCTCCTCCTGCTGCGCGCGACCCTGTCCGACACCCCACCCGGAGACCCCGCATGAGCACCCTTCTGGCCCGCCTGGGCCGGGCCTCGTTCCGCGCCCGGCGGCTGGTCGCCGCCGTGTGGGTCGTCGTCCTCGCCGCCGTCGTGGCCGTCACGGTCACCGCCGGCGGGCAGTTCGACGACCGCTTCACCATCCCCGGCTCCGAGTCGCAGGCCGCCCTCGACCGGCTCGCCGAGCTCCAGCCGGCCGCGGCGGGTGCCTCGGCGCAGATCGTCTTCGTGGCCCCGGAAGGGCAGACGGTCGCCGACCCGGCGGTGCAGGCCGCCATCGCCCAGGTCGTCGCCGACGCCGCCCGGGCGCCGGAGGTGGCCGCGGTGGCCGACCCCTTCACCAGCCGGGCCATCACCCCGGACGGCCGGGCGGCCCTGGCGACCGTGCAGTACACGGTGCAGCGCGAGGAGCTCGGCGAGGGCAGCCTCGAGGCCCTGGAGTCGACGACGGAGGCCGCCGAGGAGGCCGGCCTGGAGGTCGCCGTCGGCGGCAACGCCTTCGGCACCACCGGCGTCGAGATCGGCCCGACCGAGTTCGTGGGTGTCGCGGTCGCCGTCCTCGTGCTCGTGCTGACCTTCGGCTCGCTGCTGGCCGCGGGGATGAACCTGCTCACCGCGCTGGTGGGGGTCGGTGTGGGCCTCGGCGGGCTGCTCGCCGTCTCGGGTGCCATCACGCTGTCCTCGACCGCGCCGACGCTCGCGCTGATGATCGGCCTGGCCGTCGGCATCGACTACACGCTGTTCATCCTGTCCCGGCACCGCACCCAGCTGGCCGCCGGGATGGACCCGGAGGAGTCCGCGGCGCGCGCCTCCGGCACCGCCGGCTCGGCGGTCGTGTTCGCCGGGCTCACGGTGGTCATCGCGCTGTCCGGTCTCGCGGTCGTGGGCCTGCCCTTCCTCACCGTGATGGGGGTGGCGGCCGCAGCCACCGTCCTGGTCGCCGTCCTCGTGGCGCTGACCCTGCTGCCGGCGCTCATGGGCTTCGCCGGCGCCCGGCTGGCGCCGGCGCCGGGGTCCCGGGCCGCCCGCCGGGAGGCCGCCGAGGTCGAGGGGTCCGGCAGCCGGCCGGCCGGCGAGCGCTGGGCCGCGCTGGTCACCCGGCGACCGCTGGTCACCGTGCTGCTGACCGTCATCGGGCTCGGGGTGCTCGCCGTCCCGGCTGCGCAGCTCGAGCTGGCGCTGCCCGACAACAGCGCCGCCGCCGAGGACACCCCCCAGCGGCAGGCCTACGACCTGATCGACGGGACGTTCGGGCCCGGCCTCAACGGCCCGCTCGTGGTGCTCCTCGACGGGCTGGACCCGGCCACCGCGCAGCAGGCGGCCGGCGCCGCGGCCGTGGCGATCGGCGGCACGCCGTCGGGGCTGCCGGGGCGGTTCACCGGCGGTCTGGACGACGTCGCCTACGCCGCTCCGTCACTGCTCGCCGACGGCACGGCCGCGCTGGTCACCGTCGTCCCCGAGAGCGGCCCGCAGGAGCCCGCGACCGGCGACCTGGTCGCCGAGATGCGCGACCTCGCGCCCGCGCTCGAGGCGCAGACCGGTGCGGAGGTCTCGGTCACCGGCCAGACCGCCGTCGCCATCGACGTCTCCGACCGGCTCGACGCCGCGCTGGTCCCGTTCGCCCTGGTGGTGGTCGGGCTGGCCGTCCTCCTCCTGCTGCTGGTGTTCCGCTCGGTGCTCGTGCCGCTCAAGGCGGCGCTCGGCTTCCTGCTGTCGGTCGCGGCGTCCTTCGGTGCCGTGGTCGCCGTTTTCCAGTGGGGGTGGCTGGCCGGCCTCTTCGGCGTCCCGACGACGGGGCCGGTGATCAGCTTCATGCCGGTCATCCTCATCGCCGTGCTGTTCGGCCTGGCCATGGACTACGAGGTCTTCCTGGTCTCCCGCATGCGGGAGGAGTACGTGCACGGTGCCGAGCCGCGGGCGGCCGTGCTGGCCGGGGCCCGGCACGCCTCGCGCGTGGTCGTGGCGGCCGCGCTCATCATGTTCTCGGTGTTCGCCAGCTTCGTCACCATCGACGACGTCGTGGTGAAGGCGATCGCGTTCGGCCTGGCGGTCGGCATCCTGCTCGACGCCTTCGTGGTCCGGATGACGCTGGTCCCCGCCGTCCTGGCGCTGCTCGGCCGGTCGGCGTGGTGGCTGCCGCGGTGGCTGGACCGGGTGCTGCCCGACCTGGACGTCGAGGGTGCCCGGCTCGGCGCCGCGCCGCAGCCGGCGCCCCCGCGGGAGCCGGTCGGCGCCGCCCGCTGACCGGAGCCGGGCCCGGTGGGGGACACCCCCGTCGGGCCCGGGTCAGCGGCGGCGGGCGGCCTTGTCGGCGTACATGGCGTCGTCCGCGGCGCGGACCAGCCGCTCGTAGACCTCCTCCGGGTCGGCGCCCCCGGGTACCGAGCCGATGCCGATGCTCATGCCGAGGGTGACCGTGGCGCCGCCGAGCGTCAGCCGCTCCGGGACGCTGCGGCGCAGCCGGTCGGCGAGGACCTCGGCGTCCTGCCGCTCGGTGTTCTCGCAGACGATGCTGAACTCGTCCCCACCCAGCCGGGCGGCCGTGTCGCTCGCCCGCAGGACGGAGGTCAGCTTCTCGGCGAAGGCGACGAGCACGAGGTCGCCCATGTGGTGGCCGTGCTCGTCGTTGATGGCCTTGAAGCCGTCGAGGTCGATGACGATGACGCAGGTCGGCGTGCGCTCCCGGCGGCCACGGTCGAGGGCGTGCCGCAACCGGTCCCGGAACAGGATCCGGTTGGGCAGGCCGGTGAGCGGGTCGTGCAGCGACTGGTGGACCAGCTGGGCCTCGAGCGCCTTCCGGTCGGTGATGTCCTCGATGATCATCACCAGGTGGTCGACCCCCGCCCCGGGCGGCTCCTCGACCGCCGCCGCGGTGACCTGCACCGGCAGGGCGCTGCCGTCGCGGTGCAGCAGCCGCGTCTCGTGCCGCATCGGTTTCCCGCGCAGGGCGAGCAGCTGACCGTGGGCCTCCTGCGCGGCCGGGATGTCGTCGGGGTGCACCAGGTCGAGCACCGGGACGCTCTGCAGCTGCGCGGGATCCCTGCCGAGCATGTGGCCGAGGACGGGGTTGGCGTCGACCAGGACGCCGTCGGGGGTGAGGATCGCGATGCCCATCGGCGCGTTGTCGAAGACGCTCCGGCGGTCAGCCGGAGGCGCCGTGCCGGTCATGCTCATCGCCTCCCCACCTCCCCCTGTGCCCATCCTGCGGGTCCGGACCACGGAACTGCAGGTCTTCGACGTATCGGTGTGCCCCGGTAGTTCCACGTGGAACCCCCTGAACGGGGAGGATGGACCCAGCTGCCGACGAGGAGGTCTGCCGTGAACGACTTCGACCTGGTCCTGCCACCGTCCGTGGACGTCCGCGAGGTGGGGATGCGCGACGGGCTCCAGCTGGAGGCCCCGGTGCCCCTGCCGGCCAAGCTGGCGATGCTCGAGGCGCTGGTCGCCACCGGGGTCCGGCGGATCGAGGCGACCTCCTTCGTCTCCCCGCGGGCGGTCCCGGCGCTGGCCGACGCCGACCAGGTGGCCGCCGAGCTGTCCCGGTGGGACGAGGTCCACTGGTCGGCGCTGGTGGCCAACCCGCGGGGGGCGACGCGCGCCGTCGACGCCGGGGTGGCGCACCTGGAGTACGTCGTCTCGGCCACCGACGGGCACAGCCGGGCGAACGCGGGGCGCTCGACCGCCGAGGCCGTCGCGGCGGTCGGGGAGATCGCGGCCACGGCGCACGGTGCGGGCGGCTCCCTCGAGGTCATCATCGCCACCGCCTGGGACTGCCCCTTCGACGGCCGCACCCCCGTGGCGCGCACCGTGGACGTCGCCCGGGCCGCGGTCACCGCCGGCGCCGACCGGCTCTGCCTCGGCGACACCATCGGGACGACCACGCCGATGCGGGTGGTGCAGCTGCTCGACGCCGTCCGCCGCACCTGCCCGGGGGTCGAGGTCGGGGTGCACTTCCACGACACCCGCGGGACGGGGCAGGCCAACGCGCTGGCCGCGGTGCAGGCCGGGGTCACCCAGCTCGACGCCTCCGTCGGGGGCCTGGGCGGCTGCCCGTTCGCCCCGGGCGCCAGCGGCAACATCGCCACCGAGGAGCTCGTCTACATGCTCGAGGAGTCCGGCGTGCGGACCGGCATCGACCTCGACGCCCTCCTCCTCGCCGCCCGCGTCACCGAGGACGCCGTCGGCCACGCGCTGCCCAGCTCGCTGTACCGGGCGGGTGGCCGGTCGGTGCCCCGGGCGGCGGCGACGACCGGCTGAGCCCGGCCCGGGCGCGCCGGACCGCCCGGGCCGAGGTCCCGGCGGCGGGGCGGGCGGGTCAGCGGCCCCGCGGGAGGTCCAGGAGGCCGTAGGCCCCCCGGTGGAACACCAGCGGACGGCGCCCGGGGTCGGCGCCCAGGTCGAGGACGGAGGCGGCCACCAGGGTGTGGTCGCCCCCGTCGTACTCGGCCCACAGCCGGCAGTCGATCCACGCGACGACGTCGTCCAGGACCGGGGACCCGTGCCGGCTGGGTCGCCAGTGCGCGCCGGCGAACTTGTCCGTGCCCGACCGGGCGAACGTGGTCGACAGGTCGGTCTGGTCCTCGGCGAGCACGTTGACGCAGAACCGGCCGATGTCGCGCAGCCGCGGCCAGGTCGTCGACGTGCGCGCGGGTGCGAACACCACCAGCGGCGGGTCGAGCGAGAGGGAGCTGAACGACTGGCAGGTGAAGCCGATGGGCCCGTCGGCGGTCATCGCCGTGACCACGGTGACCCCGGAGGCGAAGTGGCCGAGCACGTCGCGCATCGTGCGCGGGTCGACGACCGGGACCGGCTCCCCCGACTCGGGCTGCGCCTCGCTCATGACGCCAGCCAACCACGCGCGTTCCCGCGATCGCACGCCGCGCGCAGCCCCCACCGGCGGCCGCGGTGGGGGGTCCGGCCGTGACGGATCGGTGCTGTGCAGCCGGGGCGCGCGATCCGCGGGAGCTGCGCCGCGAGCGCACGCCACCGGCCGACGAGAGGCGCGGTCAGCCGAAGCGCAGGGCGATGAGCGCGACGTCGTCCCGGCCGTCGATCGAGCCGGCGACCGCCGCGTCGCAGAGCTGCCGGGGGGAGGCGTCGGCCGGGGTCTCGCCCAACCGGGTGGTGAGCTCGTCGATCCCGGCGTCCAGGTCGACCCCGGGGCGCTCGATCAGCCCGTCGGTGTAGGCCAGCAGCGTCGATCCGGGCAGCACGTCGAGGACGACGGTCTCGCGCCGTGCGGCGCCGTCCACGCCCACCAGCAGCCCGGTCACCTCGCTGAGCACCCGGACGGGGCCCTCCGGGTCGCGCAGCAGCAGCGGGGGGTGCCCGGCGTTGGCCACGTGCACCCGCCAGGGCCGCCCCTCGCCCGCCGGCGGCACGGCGCGGGCGTAGACCATCGTGGCCAGCGAGGCCACCTGCAGGCCCTGCACCAGGCGGTCCACCCGGGCGAGGACCACCCCCGGGTCCGGGTCGGCCGCCTCCCAGGCGCAGGCGCGGATCAGGCCGCGCAGGTGGCCCATCGCGGCGGCCGCGGCGACGTCGTGGCCGACGACGTCGCCGACGACGACGCCCACCGAGCCGTCGGGTAGGTGCAGGAGGTCGTAGAAGTCGCCGCCCACGTCGGCCGCGGTCGAGGCGCTCACGTAGTGCGCGGCCGCCTCGACGCCGGGGATCGTGGGCAGCTCCGGCAGGAGCGAGCGCTGCAGGGTGTCGGCGACCGTGTGCTCCTGCTGGTACAGCCGCACGTTGTCCATGGCGAGGGCGGCCCGGCGGGCGAGGTCCTCGGCGAGGTCGACGTCCTCCTGGGTGAAGGGCCGGTCCTGGTCGGTGCGGGCGAGCAGGATCGCGCCGCGGGTGCGCCGGCGGGCCACCATCGGGACGGCGAGCACCGACGCCGCGCCCACCCGCTCGAACGCCTCGCGGGCCGCGTCGCTGGCGAAGATGCCCGGCAGCCGCTCCCCGGCGCGATCGACCAGGACCGGCCGCGACGTGGTCATGCTGCGCAGCGTCGGCGACCCCTCGGGCAGGTGCTGGACGTGCTGGGCGTCCAGCACCCGCAGCTCGTGCTCGCGGCCGTCCCGGTGCAGCGACGCCGTCTGCGAGACCGCCCCGGAGTCGTCGATCAGCGTGATGAACACCCAGTCGGCGACCAGCGGCACGGACAGCCGCGCCAGCCGGTCGAGGAGGTCGGCGAGGTCGAGCGTCGCGATCAGCGTGCTCGTCGCCTCGGCCATCAGGGCCAGCCGGCTCTGCGCCCGCTCGGCCTCCGCCCGGGCGTGCTCGGCGTCGGCCCGGGACTGCTCCGCGGTCGCCCGGGCGAGCTCGGCCTCCTCGCGGGCGGTGCGCTCGGCGGCGAACGCGGCCTCGCGCTCGTGCTCGACGCGCACCCGCTCGGTGACGTCGGTCTGGACGCCGACGAAGCTGACCAGGTCCCCCTCGCCGTCGAACACCGGGCTGATGGAGAGCTGGTTCCAGAAGGCCGTGCCGTCCTTGCGGTAGTTCAGCAGGGTCACGGTCACCGCCTCCTGCCGCTCCAGCGCCGAGCGGACGACGCCCAGGGACTCGGGGTCGGTCGCCGGCCCCTGGAGGAAGCGGCAGTTGCTCCCGACCGCCTCCTCGTACGAGTAGCCGGTGATGCGGGTGAACGAGGGGTTCACCCAGATCAACGGGTTGTCGGGCAGGCGCGGGTCGGTGATCGTGAAGGTGATGTCGGTGGCGATGACCGCCCGCTCGCGCAGGGACTGCAGGTACTGGTCGGGGTCGGCCGGCCCACCCTCACCGACGGTCAGCTCGAGGAACACGACCAGCGAGAGCTGCTCGTGGCTGTCCGGCCGGGACAGCGGGAACCCGGTGACCCACAGCAGCTGGTCCCGGTGCCCGTCGTCCGCGGTCGCGCGGGCGGTCTCGGAGCTGCGACCGGGCGCCAGGCGCACCGCCTCGCCGGCGACCGGCTGCCCCTGCGCCACGAGGGACAGCGGCCCGCTGGTGCTGGCCAGCGGCTCGCCGCCCAGGTCGGTCAGCCCGGCGGAGGCTCCCCAGGTGTCGATGTCGACCGGGAGGTGCACGTTGCCGGCGAGCTCGACCGCCGCCGTGTTGGCGTAGGTGACCAGGCCGGTGCCGCGGTCGATGACGAGGACGCTCACCGGCACGTCGGCGAGCACGCCCGGCAGCGCCGCGGAGGCGGTGCCGCTCGACTCGTGCTCGGAGACCACCGCGGTCGCGGCCGTGACGAGGCCGGCCTGCCCCGCGTCGATCGCCTCGTCGCGGGGTGGTGGCGGGGACGTCCCCTGTCGGTCCCGCTCGCCCGGCACGACGAGACAGTAACCGCGGCGGTCCGGGCGAGGCCACCACGGGGCCCGGCGCTGACCAGGGGTCCGCCCGACCGGGTGTGGCCCGGCCCGGGGCGGGGCACCGCCGGGGGGCGGGCGGCGCCGCCGCCCGGAGGGAGGTGCTCCTCGTGGGACTGCTCGACAGGCTCTTCGGCGGACGGCGACGGGAGCCGGTCCGCCCGGCCCCGCCCGTCTCCCGGCAGTGGGACGGCGGTGCCCCCACCGGCCGGCAGGTGGACGGCGCTGCCCCCACCGACCAGCAGGCGATCGAGCGCTACCGCTACCTGCTGCGCACCGCTCCCCCGGACGCGATCGAGCAGGCGCACGCCGAGGCCTTCGCCCAGCTCACCCCGCAGCAGCGCCAGGAGGTGCTGACCCAGCTGGCCGCGTCGGTCCCCGAGGCCGAGCGCCCGCGCGCCGACGACCCGGGCACGCTGGCCCGTGCGGCCACCCGCGCCGAGCTGCGCCGGCCGGGGACCCTCGAGCGGGCCTTCGGCGGCGCCGGTCACGGCGGGCGCCCGGGCTTCGGCAGCACGGTCGGCGCCAGCCTGCTCGGCACCGTGGGTGGTCTGGTCATCGGCACCGCCGTGGCCGACGCCCTGTTCGACACCGGTGCCGGGGACGGCGGGCTCTTCGGCGGCGGGGACGAGGAGGCCTACGCCGAGGGGTACCAGGACGGCGCCGGGGGCTACGAGGACGGCGCCGGGGGCTACGAGGACGGCGCCGGGGGCTACGAGGACGGCGGCTACGACGGCGGCGACCTCGGGGGTGGCGACTTCGGCGGTGGCGACTTCGGGGGCGGGTTCTGACCCGGCGGCCCGGATCCGGCGGTCCCTGACCCGGCCGCTCCGGGCACGGTCGCGTGGGCCCGGCGGTCAGGCCGTCCGCGCCTCCCGGCTGCGCCGGCGCAGCCACAGCAGGCCCAGCACCGGGAGCACCAGCGGGATGTACAGGTAGCCCCGGCCGAAGTCCGACCACACCGTCTCGTCGGGGAACGCCGCCGGGTCGACCACCGACAGCGTGCCGACGACGAGGACGCCGGCGAGCTCCACCGAGCACGCCACCCAGGCGGTCGGCCGCCCACCCCGGCCGTCCCGGGCCAGCGCGATCGCCGCGACCAGGTACACCCCCGCGGCCAGCGCCGACAGCAGGTAGGCCAGCGGCGCCTCGGAGAACCGGGTGGCCAGCTGCACGGCGGCGCGCGCGCCCGCGGCGAGCGCGAACACGGCGTAGACGGCGACGAGCACCCGGCCCGGTCCGCCCTCGGTCGGGGTGTCCGGCACCGGCCTCCCCCGCACCGACCGCCTCCCCCGCGTCGGCCCTCCCTGCGTCGGTTCAGCCACCGGTCGCCTCCCAGAGCTGCAGCAGCCGCCAGATCATGACCGCGACCGCGGCGGCGGCCACCGCCAGCACGGTGCCGGCCCAGCGGCTGGTCTCGGTGCGGGCCCACAGCCCACCGGCGACCGGCAGCAGCACGATCCCGCCCAGGTAACCGAGGAACGTCGCGGTCTCCGCGGGCCGCTCGCCGCGCACCAGGAGGACGACGGCCAGCACGGCCTGGACCAGCAGCAGGAGCTCCAGCAGCGCCGTCCCCCAGAGGTGGAGCAGGCCGATCCGCCGGCGCGCCAGGGTCGAGGCCAGGCCGGCGAGGGCCACCAGCACCGCCACGACGGTCGTCGTCCCGACCAGGACCGGGTTCACCGGCGGTACCCGGTGTCGGTGGTGGACGGCACGGCTGTCATCCTCCCGCTCCGGGGGGACGTCCCGGGCACCGACCCGCGATCCGGGTCGCCGACCGCCGCGGCTCCGCCGCGGGCGCCGTCCGGGGAGGCTGCGATGACCGTCCGCGAACTGGTCGTGGACCTCTTCGCCGAGCACCTCGACGTGGTGGCCGACGGGCCGGTCCGCCTCCGCACGCTGGTCTCCCTGCTGGCCGGGTTCGGCGTGGCCGAGCCGACGACGCGGATGACGACCGCGGCGCTGCGCCGGTCGGGGTTGCTCACCGCCTCCCGGCACGGCCGGGAGACCCGCTACGCCGCCACCGACGAGTTGCGCGCCGGCGTCCGCAGGCGCTGGGCGCGGCTCGAGGAGCGGCTCGGTCCGTGGGACGGCCAGTGGCGGGTGGTCATCTACGCCGTGCCGGAGACCGATCGCGCGGCGCGCGAGCGGGTCCGCCGGGCGCTGACCCGGCACGGGTTCGGCCCGCTCGCCCCGGCGACCTGGCTCTCGCCGCACCGGGCCGCGCTCCAGGAGGTGCGGACCGAGCTGGCCCGGGAGCCGCTGAGCCGCCTCGACCTGCTCACCGCACGGGTGGCCGAGGACGGCTCCGACCGCGCGCTGGCCACCCGCTGCTGGGACCTCGAGGGGGTGGCGGCCGCCTACACCGGCCTCGCCGACCGGCTCGCGCGCCTGCTCGAGGGGCCGCCGCCGACCGGGCCGGAGGCGCTCACCACGCACCTGCGCACGCTCGCCGACGCCCGCCGCATCGGGCAGTCCGACCCGATGCTGCCCTCCGCCCTCCGGCCGGAGGGCTGGCCCGGCCCGGCCGTGCGGGAGCTGTGGGAGGCCTTCGGCCGCTGGGTCGTCCCGGGTGCCCGCGCGCACGTCACCGCGGTGCTCGGCGGGGCACCGCAGCGGATCGACCCCTCGCCGGCCGTGTGAACCAGGCCGCATCACGAAACGGTAACGGCCGCTGTCGCCGACGAGGCGGACGGGGCAAGGTGAGGCTCGCCTAAGTTAGCCGAGGCAAACCTCAACGAACGGAGCTCGATGCGCACCGCCGCCCGGCCGCTGGCCGCCTCGTCCCTGACCCTGGTCGCCGCGCTGGCCCTGTCCGCCTGCGGCGCGGGTGAGGACACCGCCGAGGCCGGGACCACCGGGACCACCGGGGCCGCCGAGACCGTGACCTTCACGTGGGACCGCAACGTCGCCGCCGAGGACCAGGACCCGGAGTACGAGGAGACCACGGTCGAGGTCCCGAAGAACCCCGAGGACATCGTCGTGTTCGACATCGCCAGCCTCGACACCATCGGCGCGCTCGGCGGCGAGGTCGCGGGGGCCCCGCTCGACTCGGTGCCGGACTACCTGCAGCAGTACCTGGCCGACGACGCGTTCAACGCCGGCACGCTGTTCGAGGCCGACCTCGTCGAGATCGAGGCGCGGCAGCCGGACCTCATCATCGTCGCCAACCGCTCGGCCGCGCTCTACGAGGACCTCAGCGAGATCGCCCCGACCGTCGACCTGAGCCTCCGCGGCTCGTACACCGACAACCTCGAGCGCACCACCACGTTCCTCGGCGAGGTGCTCGGTGCGGAGGAGGAGGCCGCCGCCGCGCTCGACGAGATCGAGGCCGGCATCCAGGAGGCGCGGGCCGCCACGGCCGACGCCGGGACGGGTCTGGGGCTCATGGTCGCGGGGGGCGAGCTCAGCGCGATGGCCCCCGCGGGCGAGGACGCCGTCGGCCCGGCCGTCCGCGGTGGCCTGATCTACGACGTCTTCGGCGTGCAGCCCGCCGTGGCGGACGTCGAGGCCGCGACCCACGGTGAGCCGGTCTCGTTCGAGTTCCTGCTCGAGACCGACCCCGACACCCTCTGGGTCGTCGACCGCGACGCCGCCACCGGCGAGGAGGGGACGCAGCCGGCCGAGGCGGTGCTCGACAACGAGATCGTCCGGCAGACGACCGCCGCCCACGAGGACCGGATCGTCCACCTCGACGCCATGGCCTGGTACATCGTCTTCGGCGGCCTCGACACGACGCAGGTCATGATCGACGACGTCCTGCAGATCGCGGAGTGACGACCCCGATCCCGGCCGCGGACCGTCCCGGTCCCCCGTGACGGCGCTCCTCACGGCACCGACGAGCACCCCTGCCCCCGTGCGGCCCCGCCGCACCGGGGCGGGGGTGCTCGTCGGCGTCCTGCTCGTGCTCCTCGCGGTCACGAGCCTGTTCACCGGGGTCTCCGACGTGACCCCGGCGTCGCTGCTCGCCGGCGGCGCCGGGAGCGACGCGGCCTTCCTGCTGGTGGCGAGCCGGATCCCGCGGACGGTCGCGGTGGTCCTCGTCGGCGCCTCCCTGGGCATCGCGGGGCTCATCCTGCAGATGCTCGTGCGCAACAAGTTCGTCGAGCCCAGCACGACGGGGGTCACCGAGTTCGCGACGCTGGGCGCGCTGGTGACGATGGTGTTCTTCCCGGGCATGGCCGTCGTCGGGAAGATGGGCGTCGCCGCGGCCTTCGGGCTCCTCGGCACCTGGGTCTTCCTCCGGGTGGTGCGCGTCGTCCCGGTGCGCCAGCTGGTCCTCGTCCCGCTGGTCGGCCTCATGCTCGGCGGCGTCGTCGCCGCCGTCACGACCTTCTTCGCCTACCGCCTCGACCTGCTGCAGTCGCTGCAGCAGTGGTCGCAGGGCAGCTTCGCCAGCATCATGTCCGGCCGCTACGAGCTGGTCTGGATCGCGGCGCTCATGGTCGTCGTCGCCTGGACCGCCGCCGACCGGTTCAGCGTGATCGGCCTCGGCGAGGAGTTCGCGACCAACCTGGGCCTGGACTACCGGCGCGTGGTGGCCGTCGGCATGGTGGTGGTCGCGGTGATCACGGCGGCGGTGCTCGTCACCGCGGGCATCATCCCCTTCCTCGGGCTCGTCGTCCCGAACGTCGTGAGCCTCCTCGTCGGGGACAACGTCCGCCGCGCGATCCCGTGGGTGGCGGGGCTCGGCGCCGTCTTCGTCGTCGCGTGCGACATCCTCGCCCGGGTCATCCGCTTCCCCTACGAGATCCCGCTGTCGCTCGTCGTCGGGATCATCGGCGCGGCGCTGTTCCTCTGGTTGCTGCTGCGGAGGAGGAGCCGTGCTCACTGATCCCGCCACCACGGCCTCCGGCGCGGCCGCGACGACCGCCCCGGCGGCCACGCCGTCCGACCCCGCGCCCGGTCGTCGCCGGCGCGCCCGGACCGGCACCCGCCTGGCCGCGGCGTGGGTGCGGCCCCCGGTGCGCCTGGCGGCGCTCGGCGCCGCCGTCCTGGTGCTCACGGCGGTCTACCTGGTCACCGACGTCCCCGGCTCCCTCGCCTACGCGCTGGGGATCCGCAGCCTCGCGGTGGCCGCGATGGGCGTCGTCGCCGCGGCGGTCGGGGTCTCCACGGTGGTCTTCCACACGATCACGCAGAACCGCATCCTCACCCCGGCGATCATGGGGTTCGACGCGTTCTACCTGCTGATCTCGACCGCGATCGTCTTCGTCGCGGGGTCCGCGACGTTCCTCGCCGCGGACGAGCTCACCCTGTGGCTGGTCCAGGTCGCCGTCATGGTGGGCTTCAGCGTCGCGCTGTTCACCTGGCTGTTCGGGGGCAAGCGGCGCTCGATCCACCTGATGCTGCTGGTGGGCATCGTCCTCGGCACGTTCTTCCGCGCCGTCACCGAGTGGATGCAGCGGATGCTCGACCCGCTGGACTTCCAGGTGCTCTCCGACGCGATGTTCGCCTCGCTCACCCGGCCCGACGAGACGCTGCTGCTGCTGACCGCGCTCCTCGTCGCCCTCGGCTGCGCGGCCGTCGTCCCGCTGCTGCGGACGCTCGACGTGCTGACGCTGGGCGCGCCGGCGGCCGTGGGCCTGGGCGTGGAGCACCGGCGCGTGGTGATGACCCTCTTCACGGTCGTCTCGGTGATGGTGGCCGCGTCGACGGCGCTGGTCGGGCCGGTGCTGTTCTTCGGCCTGATCGTCGCGAACCTGGCCTACTCGTACGCGCGCTCGTTCCGGCACGTGTGGACGCTGCCCGCCGCCGTGCTCATCGGGATGGTCTGCCTGCTGGGTGGCCAGCTCGTCCTCGACCGGGCGCTCGACTTCGGCGGCACGCTGTCCACCGTCATCGAGTTCGCCGGCGGGCTGTTCTTCCTGTACCTCGTGCTGCGGAAGGGGGCGCGGTGATCGCGCTCGAGGGTGCAACCAAGCGCTACGGCGACCAGACGGTGGTCGACGACGTCTCGATCGCCTTCGGCGGGGAGGGCGTCACCGCGCTCATCGGCCCGAACGGCGCGGGCAAGTCGACGCTGTTCGGCCTCGTGGGCCGCCTCGTCCGGCCCGACGCCGGCCGCGTCACGGTGGACGGCACGGACGTCGCGACCGCCTCGTCGAAGCAGCTCGCCACGGTGCTCGCCGTCCTCCGCCAGGACAACCACGTCGCGGCGCGCCTGACCGTCCAGGATCTCGTGGATTTCGGCCGCTTCCCGCACTCCCGGGGACGGCTCACGGTGGCCGACCGCGGGCACATCGACCGCGCGATCGGCTACCTCGACCTCGACCCCTACCGGCACCGGTTCCTCGACGAGCTCTCCGGCGGTCAGCGCCAGCGCGCCTCCATCGCGATGGTGCTCGCCCAGGACACCCGGTACGTCCTGCTCGACGAGCCGCTCAACAACCTCGACCTGCGGCACATGACGGAGATCATGCGGCTGGTCCGGCGGATGGCCGACGAGCTCGGCAAGCGCATCGTGGTCGTGCTGCACGACATCAACTTCGCGGCGACCTGGTCCGACCGGATCGTCGCGATGCGCGACGGCAGGGTCGTGGCCGACGCACCGTCCCGCGACGTCATGCGCCCCGAGGTGCTGGAGGCCGTCTACGGCACGCCGGTCGACGTCCGCGAGATCGACGGCAGGCCGATCGCCCTCTACTACGGCTGACCCGCCCGGGCCGGCTCGTTCCACGTGGAACGCCGGGCGCCGAGCCGGGTGACCCGTGCCACGCCCGACCGGCATACCCCTCCCCCGCATCGCGGCGCGGACCCGGCAGGGGTTAGATCATGATGCATGTGCGGCCTCTCCGGTGAGATCCGGTTCGACGGCTCCCTGGCCGACACCACCGCGGTGGCGCGGATGGTCGACGCCCTCGTCCCGCGCGGGCCGGACGGTCAGGGGTCCTGGAGCAACGGGCGGGTGGCGTTCGGCCACCGGCGCCTGTCGGTCATCGACCTCTCCCAGACCGGCAGCCAACCGATGGTGGACAACGAGCTCGGGCTGACCGCCGTCTTCAACGGGTGCATCTACGACTACAAGGAACTGCGCGCCGAGCTCGAGGGGCACGGCTACCGCTTCTTCTCCACCAGCGACACCGAGGTGATCCTCAAGGGCTACCACCACTGGGGCACCGACGTCGTCAGCCACCTGCACGGCATGTTCGCCTTCGTGATCCACGAGCGCGACACCGGCCGGGTGGTGCTCGCGCGGGACCGGCTGGGCATCAAGCCGCTGTACCTGGCCGAGACCCCGGGCCGGCTGCGGTTCGCCTCCTCCCTGCCGGCGCTGCTGCGGGCCGGGGATGTCGACACCTCCATCGACCCGGTCGCGCTGCACCACTACCTGACCTGGCACGCCGTCGTCCCGGCGCCCCGGACGATCCTCAACGGCGTCCGCAAGCTCCCCCCGGCGACCGTGCGGGTCGTCGAGCCCGACGGCGCCACCCGCGAGCACCGCTACTGGCAGGCCCCCTACGAGCGGCGGCCCGAGCACGCCTCCTGGTCGGCCCGCGACTGGGAGGACGCCATCGAGGAGGCGCTGCGGGTCGCCGTCCGCCGCCGGCTGGTCGCCGACATCCCGGTGGGCGTCCTCCTCTCCGGCGGGCTGGACTCCAGCCTGATCGTCGGGCTGCTGGCCGAGGAGGGGCAGACCGGGCTGGCCACGTACTCGATCGGCTTCGAGTCCGTGGGCGGCCGGGAGGGCGACGAGTTCCGCTACTCCGACGTGATCGCCGAGCGGTTCGCCACCGACCACCACCGGATCCGGGTCGCCTCCGACGAGCTGGCCGCCGCGCTCGGGCACGCCATCGGCGCGATGGCCGAGCCGATGGTCAGCCACGACGTGGTCGCCTTCGACCTGCTCTCCGAGCGGGTCAGCCAGAGCATCCGGGTAGTGCAGTCCGGGCAGGGCGCCGACGAGGTGTTCGCCGGCTACCACTGGTACCCGCCGCTGGCCGAGGTGGGCCGCGAGGAGGCGGTGGCGCGCTACGCGCAGGCGTTCTTCGACCGCGACCACGAGCAGATGCGCCAGGTGGTCGGCGACCGCTACGCCCTCGCCGAGGACCCCAGCCTGGCGTTCGTCCGCGAGCACATGTCCGCGCCCGGCGCCCAGACCGCGGTGGACGCCGCCCTGCGCCTGGACAGCGAGGTCATGCTGGTCGACGACCCGGTCAAGCGGGTCGACAACATGTCCATGGCCTGGGGCCTGGAGGCCCGCGTGCCCTTCCTCGACCACGACCTGGTCGAGCTGGCCGCCCTCTGCCCGCCGGAGCTCAAGCTGGCCGACGGCGGGAAGGGCGTGCTCAAGGCGATCGGCCGGCGGGTCATCCCGCCGGAGGTCATCGACCGGCCCAAGGGCTACTTCCCGGTGCCGGCGATCACGCACCTGGAGGGCAAGGTCCTCGACCTGGTCCGCGACGCCCTCTCCAGCGACGCGGCCCGCGCCCGGGCCCTGTTCCGGCCGGAGTACGTCCAGGGCCTGCTGGCCGACCCCAACGGCGAGCTCACCCCGCTGCGCGGCAACAAGCTCTGGCAACTGGGCCTCCTGGAGCTCTGGCTGCAGAACCACGGGGTCTGAGGGGGCTGACGCGATGACGCCCCGGCTCGCCGGGCACCGCCGCCGCTCCGCGGTGGCCGACACCCCCTCGCTCACCAACCGCTCGTGGCAGGAGCCCTCCGACCACCAGCGCCGGGGGATGGACGCCGACGTCGTCCTGGACCTCGGCTGGGGCCGGCTGGTGTTCGGCCAGACCTTCTCCGACCTGCGCGGGATCGTGCTGGCCCTGCGCGCCGAGGAGACCGGGCGGCGCGACATCTGCATCTACCCGCGCGACCCGCACGTGCTGGTGGGCCTGGCACCGGACGAGCTCTTCATCGACCCGAGCTACACCTACCGGCTCGACCTGTACCGCTACCGCCCGCGGCACGACCTCATCCGCGGGGTGTTCGTCCGGACCGTCACCTCGCTGGCGGAGATGGAGCAGATCAACGAGATCTACGCCCGCAACAACATGGTGGTCGGGGACCCCGAGACCATGTGGGCCAACCACCGCACCCGCACCTTCACCTACCTGGTCGCCGTGGACCGGCGCACCGGCCGGGTGGTCGGCACGGTCACCGGCGTGGACCACGTGCTGGCCTTCGACGACCCCGAGGGCGGCGCCAGCCTGTGGTGCCTGGCGGTGCACGCCCAGGACGCCCCGCCCGGCACCGGCGAGGCCCTGGTCCGGGTGCTCGCCGAGCGCTACGTGGGCCGCGGCCGGTCCTACCTGGACCTCTCGGTCATGCACGACAACACCGGGGCGATCGCGCTCTACCGCAAGCTCGGGTTCCACCGGACCCCGGCGGTCTGCGTCAAGCGCAAGAACCCGATCAACACCCCGCTGTTCAGCCGCCGCCCCCCCGGGCTCGAGGACGTCAACCCCTACGCGCGGATCATCGCCGAGGAGGCGCTGCGGCGCGGGGTGCGGGTGGAGGTCACCGACCCGGAGTGGGGCGAGCTGCGCCTCTCCCTCGGCGGGCGGACCGTGCTCACCCGGGAGTCGCTGTCGGAGTTCACCACCGCCGTCGCGATGAGCCGCTGCGACGACAAGCGGGTGACCCGGCGGATCATGGAGAACGCCGGGGTCCGCGTGCCGCGGGGGGTCCGCGCCGGGGACGGCGACCTGGCCGACGCCCGCCGGCTGCTGGCCGACTGCGGCGAGGTGGTCGTCAAGCCCGCCCGGGGCGAGCAGGGCCGCGGCATCACCGTCGGCGTCCACGAGGAGCCGGCGCTGGAGCGGGCGGTGGACTTCGCGCTGCAGTTCTGCCCCGACGTCCTGGTCGAGGAGCTGGTCGAGGGCGACGACCTCCGGGTGGTCGTCATCGACCACGAGGTGGTCGCGGCCGCGGTCCGGCGCCCGGCCGAGGTGGTCGGCGACGGGCGCAGCCCCGTGACCGACCTGGTCCGCGCCACCAGCCGGCGGCGGGAGCGGGCGACCGGCGGGGAGTCCCGGATCCCGCTGGACGACACCACCGCCGAGGTGGTGTCGGAGTCCGGCTACGCGATGGACGACGTCCCGCCGTCCGGTGAGCGCATCCGCGTGCGGCGGACGGCGAACCTGCACACCGGCGGCACCATCGAGGACGTCACCGACCGGCTGCACCCCGACATCGCCGCGGCGGCGGTCCGGGCCAGCCGGGCGATCGGCATCCCGGTGACCGGGCTGGACTTCATGGTGCCCGACGTGGAAGGCCCCGAGCACGTGTTCATCGAGGCCAACGAGCGGCCGGGGCTGGCCAACCACGAGCCGCAGCCGACCGTCGAGCGCTTCGTCGACCTGCTCTTCCCGGAGACCCGCCGCCGGTAGGGCGAGCGGAGTCCGGCGTGCGAGGTCTCCTGGCACCAGGTCCTCCACTGGCACTGACAGACGAAGTCTGCTTCACTCGTCGGTGAGGAGGGGAGTATCCCCGTCGCCTGCGTCGTCAGGACGGTCCCGCGGTCGGGACCCGGCGCCGGCGGGCCCGTGCCGGGCCGGGAGAGACCTCCGGTTGGTCATCACCGACTGGAGGGGTCTTTCCGTGGACGTCCCGTTCTGGCTCTGGGTCGCCGTGCTCGCCGTCATCCTGGGCATGCTGGCCCTCGACCTGTTCGCCCACCGCCGCGCGCACGTGATCGGCGTGCGCGAGGCGGCCGCGTGGTCGGCGGTCTGGGTCGCCATCGGCGTCGGCTTCGGCGCGTGGGTCTGGTGGGCCCACGGGGCCGAGTTCGGCCAGCAGTACTACGCCGGCTACCTGATCGAGAAGTCCCTGGCCGTCGACAACGTCTTCGTCTGGGCGATCATCTTCACGTACTTCGCGGTGCCCCGGGAGTACCAGCACCGGGTCCTCTTCTACGGCGTGCTGGGCGCCCTGGTGCTGCGGGGCCTGTTCATCGCCGGCGGCGCTGCGCTGATCGCCACCTTCGGCTGGGTCCTCTACCTGTTCGCCGCGTTCCTGCTGTGGACCGGGTACCGGATGCTCCGCCAGCGTGACGAGCACATCGACCCGTCCCGGTCCCGGGCGCTGCGGCTGTTCCGCCGGTACGTGCCGATGACCGACACCTACCACGGGCAGCGCTTCCTCGTCCGCCGCGCCGGCGTCCTGGTGGCCACTCCCCTGCTGGCGGTGCTGGTCCTGGTCGAGGTCACCGACGTCATCTTCGCCGTCGACTCGATCCCGGCGATCTTCGCGGTGACCGACGAGCCCTTCCTGGTGTTCACCGCCAACGCGTTCGCCATCCTGGGGCTGCGGGCCATGTACTTCCTGCTGGCCGACCTCATCCACCGGTTCGTGTACCTCAAGACCGGGCTCGCCCTGGTGCTGATGTGGGTCGGCGTCAAGATGCTGCTCAAGGTCGACCTCTTCTACATCCCGACCACGGTCAGCCTGGCGGTCATCGCCACCATCCTCGGGACCTCGATCTGGCTGAGCCTGCGCGCGACCCGCGGGCAGGGGCGCCGCGCGGTCGAGGCACCGGCCGCTCCCCCGTTCCGCCCGGCGACCGCGGAGGAGGAGGCCGAGGTCGAGCCGGTCTGGCGCCGCCGCGTGCACCGGACCCCGGCGTCCCGGACCTGACCCGAGCGGCACGGGAACCCGAGCGGCATAGGAAGCTTGACCCCCCGTCCCGGGCCCCGGGACGGGGGGAGAGCTTCCTATGCCCCAGGGGGAGACCGGTGCCCTACCTGCTGGCCGCGCTGGGCGGCGCGCTGGGCTCGCTGGGCCGGTGGTGGGTGGGGACGGCGCTGCCCCCCACCCCCACCGGCTGGCCGTGGGCCACGCTCCTGGTGAACACCACCGGCTGTCTCCTGCTCGGGGCGCTGCTGGCCGCACTGGCCGCCCGGGAGCACGAGCCGCCGTGGGCCCGCCCGCTGCTCGCGGTCGGCGTGCTGGGGGGCTGGACCACGTACTCGGCCTTCGCCGGGGAGGTGGTCGGCCGCGCCGAGGCCGGCGCGTGGGGGGTCGTGGCCGGCTACGTGGTGGTCTCGGTCGCCGGCGGCGTGCTGGCCGTGGCCGCCGGGGTGCGGGCGGTGCGCCGGGTGCAAGCCCGGTGACCGCCCTCCTCGTGGCGGCCGGCGCGCTGGTCGGGGCGCCCCTGCGGCTGCTGGTCACCCGGTGGGCCGGGCGCGGGGGCGGTGACCCCGCCCGGGGGACGCTGGCGGTCAACGTGGCCGGCAGCGGGGTCCTCGGGGTCCTCCTGGGGACGGCGGCGGCCCCGGCCTGGGTGCTGGCCCTCGTCGGCACCGGCCTGTGCGGGGCGCTGACCACCTTCTCCACCTTCGGCGCCGACGTCGTCCGGCTGGCCGAGGCGCGCGCGCTCGCGCGGGCGCTGGCGTACGTGGTCGCCACGGTCGTCCTGGGTCTGGGAGCGGCCGCCCTGGGGTACGCGCTGGCCACGGGCTGAGGCCTCCGGGTGGCGGACGCCGCCGCCCTCAGTAGGGTCGGGGGCGGTATGGCTGGGGAATCGGCAGGAGACGAGCACGCGGACAGCCCCGTCGTCGTGGTCGCCAACCGGCTGCCCGTCGACGCGGTGACCGAGGCCGACGGCAGCGTCCGGTGGCAGCGCAGCCCCGGCGGGCTGGTCACGGCGCTGGAGCCGTTCGTCGCCGGGCGCGGCGGCGCGTGGGTGGGGTGGTCCGGGTCGGCCGGTGAGGCCCCGGAGCCGTTCGAGTCCGGTGGCATGTCGCTCATCCCGGTGCCGCTCTCCGAGGACGAGGTCGACCGCTACTACGAGGGCATGTCCAACGCCTCCCTGTGGCCGCTCTACCACGACGTCGTGGAGAAGCCGGAGTACCACCGCACGTGGTGGGACACCTACGTCCAGGTCAACAAGCGCTTCGCCGAGAAGGTCGTCGAGGTCGCCGCCGACGGCGCCATCGTCTGGGTGCACGACTACCAGCTCCAGCTGGTCCCGGCCCTCCTGCGCCAGCGCCGGCCCGACCTGACGATCGGCTTCTTCCTGCACATCCCGTTCCCGCCCTACGAGCTGTTCACCCAGCTCCCCTGGCGCTCGGCGGTGGTCGAGGGGCTGCTCGGCGCCGACCTGGTCGGGTTCCAGCGGCCCAGCGCGGCGGCCAACTTCGTGCAGCTGGCCCGCCGGCTGCACGACCTGCCGGCCCGCGGCTCCACCATCGAGTACGACGGCCGGACGGTGACGGCCCGGGCGTTCCCGATCTCCATCGACGTCGCCGCCTTCGACCAGCTGGCCTCCTCCCCCGAGGTGGTCAAGCGGGCCGAGGAGATCCGCGCGGAGCTCGGCAACCCGGAGAAGATCATCCTGGGGGTCGACCGGCTCGACTACACCAAGGGCATCGCCGTCCGGCTCTGCGCCTTCCAGGAGCTGCTCGAGGACGGCGTGCTGTCCGCGCCGGAGACGGTGATGGTGCAGGTGGCCACGCCGAGCCGGGAGCGGGTCGAGCACTACGTCACCATGCGGGAGACCATCGAGCAGCAGGTCGGGCACATCAACGGGGTGTTCGGCTCGATCGGTGCGCCGGCGGTGCACTACTTCAACCAGTCGATGCCCCGCGAGGAGCTCGCCGCCCTCTACCGGGCCGCCGACGTCATGCTCGTGACCCCGTACCGGGACGGCATGAACCTGGTCGCCAAGGAGTACGTCGCGGCCCGCGGGGACCTCGGCGGAGCCCTGGTGCTCTCCGAGTTCGCCGGCGCGGCCGCCGAGCTCAAGCAGGCCTTCCTGGTCAACCCGCACGACATCGCCGGGGTCAAGAACCAGCTGGTGCGGGCGCTGCGGCTGGACCCCGCCGAGGGCGCCAAGCGGATGCGGGCCATGCGCCGGCACCTGTCCCGCAACGACCTCGACCACTGGGCCAACTCCTTCTTCGAGGCGCTCAAGGCCCAGGCGTGAGCGCCCTGCCCCCGGGCCTGTCCGCCGCCCTCGACGAGCTCGCGGGCCGCCGCCCGCTGCTGGTCGCCAGCGACTACGACGGGGTGCTCGCCCCCCTGGTCGGGGACCCGGGCGCGGCGGTCCCCTCCCCCGGCGTGGCCGAGGTGCTCGCCCGGGTCGCCGCCGCCGACGGTGTCACGGTCGCGCTGGTCAGCGGCCGCGGGGTGGCCGACCTCCGGGCGGTCAGCGGGCTGGACGGCCCCTACCGCTGGGTCGGCAGCCACGGCGCGGAGTACGACGGGCCGCTCGCCGGCGAGCTGGCCGACCGCCGGGACGCCCTCGCCGACCGGCTGGCCCCGCTGGTCGCCGCCGTGCCCGGCGCCCGGCTGGAGGTGAAGCCGGCGAGCGTCGCGGTGCACGTGCGGGAGGTCGCCGACCGCGCCGCGGCCGCCGAGCTCCTGCGGGAGGCCGAGCGCGTCGCCGATCCGTCACTGACGAAGAAGCCGGGCAAGGAGGTGCTCGAGCTCGCCGTCACCGACGCCGACAAGGGCCGCGCGCTCCTCCGCCTCCGGGGCGAGCTGGGTGCCGCCGCCGCGGTGTACCTCGGCGACGACCGCACCGACGAGGACGCGTTCCGCGTCCTGCCCGCCGGGGACCTCACCGTCAAGGTCGGCGAGGGGGAGACGGTCGCGGCGCACCGGGTCGCGGGCCCCGAGGACGTCGTCCCCCTGCTGGGAGAACTGGCCGACCGGCTCGCCTGACAATGGTGTCCGCTGTCGACACGGGGACGGCGGAAATGCACTGACCACCATTCCGCAGAACGATCCGGAAACGGCGCGCCGCGGCGTCGCCGCCGATCGTGGAATGGCTCCACCCTGGGCGCTGCGTCACACCTCTCCCCCGCACCCCAGGAGTTCCCCGTGCCCACCCCCGAAGCTCCCCCTCTCCCGGCGCCCCGCGCCGGCTGGTTCGCCGACCGGCCGCTCGCGGTCAAGTTCGGGATCCTCGTCACCGTCGTCGTGCTCGCCCTCGGCGGCCTGCTCGGCTCGGTCCTCGTCGGCAACGCCACCGTCCGGGAGGTGCAGGAGGAGCTGGCCGGTCTCGCCGAGGCCCAGGCCCTGGTCCTGCAGATCGACACCCGGGCCAGCGAGCTCAAGGTCGACGGCTACAAGGCGGCCGTGCGCGAGGTGCCGGCCGACCAGCTCGCGGAGCTGGCCGAGGACATCGAGACCCCGGAGCTGCTGCTGGCCGAGCTCGGCGCGCTGGACCTGACCGGTGATCCGGCCGCGGCGGTGGCGGCGCTGCAGGCCGACTTCGGCGACTACACGGCGGCCATCACCACGTACGTCGACGGGGCGGTCGCCGACCAGGCCGGCGCGCGGCTGCGCTGGGAGGACGTCCAGGCGGCCAACGACCTCACCGACGGGGCGGTGGGGGAGGCCAAGGACGCCATGGCGGCCGCGACCGAGGACGCCGAGGCCCGGCTGGCCGCGGCGATCGACCGGTCGGAGACCGTGAGCGTCCTGATCGCCGCGGCGGCGCTCCTGGTCGTCCTGGGGGTCAGCTGGCTCGTCGTGCGGTCGATCACCCGGCCGGTCGGGCGGGTGACGACCGCCCTGGAGGCCCTGGCCACCGGTGACCTGACCGTCGCCACCGGGGTGCGGTCCCGCGACGAGGTGGGCCGGATGGCGGCGTCCCTGGACTCCGCGCAGGCCGCGCTGCGCGAGGTGCTCGCCGGCGTGGTGGCCTCGGCGGACGCGGTGGCCGCGTCGTCGGAGGAGCTGTCGGCGTCCTCGGCGCAGATCTCGGCCTCGGCCGAGGAGACCAGCGCGCAGTCGGGCGCGGTGGCCGCGGCGGCGGACGAGGTGTCGCGGAACGTGCAGACGGTGGCGGCCGGGGCCGAGCAGATGGGGGCCTCGATCCGGGAGATCGCCGCCAACGCGGCCGAGGCCAGCGAGGTGGCCGCGCGGGCGGTGTCGGCGGCGGAGACGACGACGGCGACGGTGGCCAAGCTGGGGGAGTCCAGCGCGCAGATCGGCAACGTGGTCAAGGTGATCACCTCGATCGCCGAGCAGACGAACCTGCTGGCGCTCAACGCCACCATCGAGGCGGCGCGGGCCGGGGAGGCCGGCAAGGGCTTCGCGGTGGTGGCCAACGAGGTCAAGGAGCTGGCCCAGGAGACGGCCAAGGCCACCGAGGACATCGCCCGGCGGGTCGAGGCGATCCAGGGCGACACCGGGGCGGCGGTGGCCGCGATCGGGGAGATCAGCCGGATCGTGGCGCAGATCAGCGACCGGCAGACCACCATCGCCTCCGCGGTGGAGGAGCAGACGGCGACGACGAACGAGATGTCGCGGTCGGTGACCGAGGCTGCGTCGGGGTCGGGGCAGATCGCCGACAACATCACCGGGGTCTCCACCGCCGCGGAGTCGACCACCCAGGCGCTGACCCAGACCCGCACGGCGGTCGACGAGCTCTCCCGGATGGCCGCCGACCTGCGTGCCGGCGTCGCCCGCTTCACGTACTGAGCACCCGGTCCCCAGGGGAGGGGGAGTGCGCGGCGACCGGCCGCGCACTCCCCCTCCGCCACATCCGGCCCCGGAGGGAAATGGTCGGGCGGTGTCGACATGCGGACCGGCGAAATGCGGCGACCGACATTTCTCGGTGGCGCCCCGCGACACGCCACGACAATTCGCGACGCGGTCGGACGGATTGCCGGACCATTCCGGGCGAACCCACGAGTCACACCCGGAACACCGATCCGGGGGGACACCGGGGAGCCCTCACCCACCCCTGCACCACAGGAGCCCCCTGCCATGACCGCACCCCGCGCCGGCCGCTCCGGCGGCTGGTTCGCCGACCGCCCGGTCGGTGTCAAGATCGGCGCCGCCGTCGCCGTCCTCGCCGTCGTCGCCGTCGCCATGACCGTCCTCGCCGCCAACCGCATCTCGGCGCTCGAGTCGGCGGCCACGCGCATCAACGGCAACGTCGTCACCCTCGCCGACCTGGCGAACATCCAGCGGTCCTGGCAGGGGGACCGGTCCCGGTACAACACCTACCCGCTGGCCGACGCCGAGGGGCGGGCCGCCCTGCGCACCGACCTCGCCGAGCGGCGGGCCACCATCGAGGGGCAGCTCGACGCCTACGCCGCGGTGACGGTCAACCGGGACGCGTTCGACGAGTTCCACGCCACGGTCACGGACTACTACGCGATCGCCGAGGAGCAGCTCCTCCCGGCGGCCGACGCCGGTGACCTGGCCACCGCGGCGGCCGTCATCACCGGCCCGCTGCAGGACCGGTCGGACGTGCTGATGGACCAGTACAACGCCATGCAGGAGCGCCGGGTCGCGGCCGGTCAGGCCGACACCGACGCGGCGGCGGACATCGCCTCCGGTGCCACCACCACCCTGTGGATCTCCCTCCTGGCCGGCATCGCGGTCGCCGGCAGCCTCACCGTCCTCGTCGTCCGCCGCCTGGTGCGCACCGTCCGGTCGGTGCAGGGCGCGGTGGAGGCCCTGGCCGAGGGCGACCTGACCGTCGCCCCCGAGGTCCGCGGCCGCGACGAGCTCGGCCGGATGGCCGCGGCCCTGGAGCAGGCCCAGGGCACCCTGCGCACCGTGCTGTCGGGTGTGGCCACCTCGGCCGACGCGGTGGCCGCCTCGTCGGAGGAGCTGTCGGCGTCCTCGGCGCAGATCTCGGCCTCGGCCGAGGAGACCAGCGCGCAGTCCGGGGTGGTGGCCGGGGCCGCGGAGGAGGTCTCGCGCAACGTGCAGACCGTCGCCGCGGGCGCCGAGCAGATGGGCGCCTCCATCCGGGAGATCTCGGTCAACGTCAACGAGGCGGCCCGGGTGGCCGGCGAGGCGGTGACCGAGGCCGAGCGGACCACGGCCACGATCGCCAAGCTCGGCGAGTCCTCGGCCGAGATCGGCAACGTGGTCAAGGTGATCACCTCGATCGCCGAGCAGACGAACCTGCTGGCGCTCAACGCCACCATCGAGGCGGCGCGGGCCGGGGAGGCCGGCAAGGGCTTCGCGGTGGTGGCCAACGAGGTCAAGGAGCTGGCCCAGGAGACGGCCAAGGCCACCGAGGACATCGCCCGCCGGGTCGAGGCCATCCAGCACGACACCACCGGGGCGGTGGCCGCGATCGGCCGGATCAGCGAGGTCGTCGCCCAGATCGCCGACCGGCAGACCACCATCGCCTCCGCGGTGGAGGAGCAGACCGCCACCACGACGGAGATGAGCCGCTCGGTCAGCGAGGCCGCGGCCGGCTCCGGGCAGATCGCCGACAACATCACCGGGGTCTCCACCGCCGCGGAGTCGACCACCCAGGCGCTGACCCAGACCCGCACGGCGGTCGACGAGCTCTCCCGGATGGCCGCCGACCTGCGCACCGGCGTCGCCCGCTTCACCTACTGACCGGCCCGCCGGGACCGGGGTCCACGCCCCGGTCCCG
>NZ_JBJGYK010000056.1:0-27871 GCF_054049955.1 Geodermatophilus sp. SYSU D00758 | reverse complement strand
GCCCGCGGCCCGCTCCCCGGGCGGGGGCCGGCCGCGGGCGGGGCGGGCGGGGCGGTGCCTACTGCTCGGGCTGCTGCGCGGGCTGCTGGACGGGCTGCTCGGCCTTCTCGAACGACGGGGACGGCGTCCCCGGGCCGATGGCGCCGGCCGCGCCGGTGCCGCCTTCGACGGCGGTCTGCCCGCCCATCGAGGCGCGGATCTGGTCCAGCCGCGAGGCGCCGGCCACGTCGAGGGTGGCCTTCTCCACCTCGAGCATCCGGCCCTCGACGGAGCTCTGGGCCAGCTCGGCCTGGCCGAGGGCGTTGGCGTAGCGGGCCTCGATCTTGTCGCGGACCTCGGACAGGCTCGGGGTGTTGCCCGGCGCGGAGAGCTCGTTGACCGACTTCATCGAGGCGGCGACGTGCTCCTGCATCTTGGCCTGCTCGAGCTGGCTCATCAGCTTGGTG
Organism: Geodermatophilus sp. SYSU D00758; assembly: GCF_054049955.1. Taxonomy (NCBI): domain Bacteria; kingdom Bacillati; phylum Actinomycetota; class Actinomycetes; order Geodermatophilales; family Geodermatophilaceae; genus Geodermatophilus; species Geodermatophilus sp. SYSU D00758. The sequence continues at coordinate 27,425 of NZ_JBJGYK010000056.1, read as the reverse complement.
CGCTCGGCCAGCGTCGTCTGCAGCCGCATCCGGCTCTGCTCGACCGCCCCGCGGGCCTGCTCGGCGGCCTGCAGCGCCTCGTCGTGACTGCGCTTGAGGTCCTCCATCGACTGCTCGGCGGCGACCAGCTGGGTGGCGAAGGCCTGCGCGGCGTTCTCGTACTCCGCCGCCTTCGCGGCGTCGCCCTTGGCCCGCGTCTGGTCGGCGAGGACCAGCGCCTGGCGGGCGGAGGCCTGCAGCTTCTCCACCTCGCCGAGCTGCCGGTTGAGGCGCATCTCGAGCTGGCGCTGGTTGCCGAGGACGGCGGCCGCCTGGTTCGCGAGGGCCTGGTGGCGCTGCTGCTCGGCCTCGATCGCCTGGGCGATCTGGATCTTCGGGTCCGCGCGCTGGTCGATCTGCGCGTTCGCCGAGGCCGTGAGGTACTTCCAGAACTTCACGAACGGGTTGGGCATGTGCTCCTCCTGCTCCGCGCGGGTCGTCCGCGGCCGGGCTGCCGGTCCGGCGGGCCGCAGCGGTCGTCGTCGTCCTCCATCGTCCCAGGTGCGGTACCCCCCGAGCCACCAGGGAGACCCCGGAGCGGTCCCCCGATAGGGTCGGTCCATGGCGGGCGGCGACGCGGTCCTGAGCGTCCTGGGCGAGCTGGTGGTCGACCTGATCCCCGATCCCGACCCGGCCTCGGACCCGCTGGGCACCGCACCCCGCTACGTCGCCCGTCCGGGCGGGAACGCGCTCAACGTGGCGGTGGCCGCCGGCCGGCTCGGCGTCCCCGTCCGGCTGCTCGCCCGGCTCGGTACCGGGCCGCTGGCCGCGGGCCTGCGCCGGCACGTCGAGCTGGCCGGCGTCGACCCGGGCGGGCTGGTCGTGGCCGGTGAGCCGGTCAGCCTGGCCGTCGTGGGGCTGGGCCCCGACGGCTCCCCCGACTACGGCTTCCACGTCCTCGGCGCGGCCGACTGGCAGTGGACCGACGACGAGCTGGCCGCCGTCCTGCCGGCGGCCACCGCCGTCCTGCACGTCGGGTCGATCTCGAGCTGGACCCCGCCGGGCGGCGAGGCGATCGCCCGGCTCGTCGAGCGGGTGGCGGCCTCCGGCCGGGCGCTGGTCAGCGTCGACCCCAACATCCGGCCGATGCTGGCCGAGGGGCCCGTCGGGACGGCGCTGGGCAACACCGCCGCCGACGTGCGGGCCCGGCTCGCGCGGCTGCTGGCGCACGCCGACGTGGTGAAGGTCAGCGCCGAGGACCTCGCCTGGCTCGAGCCCGAGGCGCTCGGCGACCTCGACGCCGCCGCCCAGCGGTGGGCCGCACGCGGCCCGGGGCTGGTCCTGCTGACCGACGGCGGGGCGCCGCTGCGGGTGGCCCGCCCCGGCCGGCCGCTCGTGCACCGCGAGCCGCCGCGGGTGACCGTGGTCGACACCGTCGGCGCCGGTGACTCGCTGGCCGCGGGGCTGTTCGCCGGCCTGCTCGACGCGGGCGTCACCACCCGCGCGGCCCTCGACGGGCTCGACGAGGACCGGCTGCTCGCCGTGGTCGACGACGCCGCGCTGGTCGCCGCGCTCAACTGCACGCGCCCGGGCGCCGACCCGCCGACCCGCGCGGAGCTGGCCGCGGCCCGGCGGTGACCCCCGCCCCCACCCTGGTGGCGCTCTCGGACCTCTCCGCCGGGGTGGTGCGCGCCCGGCTGCTGGCCGCGCACGACCGGTTCTGGGGCGTCGACACGCGCGCCCGCCACGACCCCCTGTGGTTCGACCAGTTCGGCGGGTTCGGCGTGCTCGCCCGCAGCGCGGGCGGCGCGGACGTCGGCTACCTGCTCGGCGTGGTCACCACCGACCGCCTCGCCGTCGTGCACCTGCTCGCGGTCCGCGACGACGTCCGCCGCCGCGGCCTGGGGCGCGCGCTGGTCGGGTGGTTCGCCGACCTGGCGGCCGGCACCGGGGCGCGCGTCGTCCAGGGCGTGGCCCGGCCGGAGGACACGGCGGCCCTCGGCCTGGCCGCCGCGCTGGGAGCGCACCCGCACCCGGCCCCGGACCGCGAGGGCCCGGGGCAGGACCGGGTGGTCCTCACCCGGTCGCTGCGCGCCTGATCAGCCGCCGACCCGATCAGCCGTCGAGCAGCCAGACCGCGGTGTCCGGCGGGAGGCGGTCGCCGACGTCCGCGCTGGTCAGCACGACCGCCCCGCCCTCCGGGAGCGGGACCGGGGCGGAGGACAGGTTGACCAGGCACCGGAAGCGGCGACCGCGGCGGAAGGCGAGGACCTCCTCGCCCGCCTCCAGCCACGTCAGGTCCTCGCCGGCCAGGTCGGGCAGCTCGCGGCGCAGCCGGAGGGCGGTGCGGTGCAGCCGCAGGGTGGACACCGGGTCGGCCTCCTGCGCCTCCACCGTCAGCTCCGACCAGCCGGCCGGCTGCGGCAGCCACGGCTCGACGCCGTCGGCGCTGAACCCGAAGGGCGGTGCAGCGCCCGACCAGGGGATCGGCACCCGGCACCCGTCCCGCCCGCGCGCGGTCCGCCCCGACCGCTCCCACGTGGGGTCGGCCAGGACGTGCTCGGGGAGGTCCTCGACCTCCGGCAGCCCGAGCTCCTCCCCCTGGTACAGGTAGGCCCCGCCGGGCAGCGCGAGGGTCAGCAGGGCGGCCGCGCGGGCCCGCCGCAGGCCGAGGGCGAGGTCGGCCGGTGCGCCCGGGGTGTCGAAGCCCATGGTCGCCGCGCCGCTGTCGACCCGGCCGAACCGGGTGACGTGCCGGGTCTCGTCGTGGCTGGACAGGACCCACGTCGGCGGTGCGCCGACCGGTCGCAGCGCGTCGAGCGTCCCCTGCACGACCTCGCGCAGCCGCCGGGCGTCCCAGGGGGCCTTGAGGTAGTCGAAGTTGAAGGTGGTGTGCAGCTCGTCCGGCCGGACGTAGCGGCTCAGGCGGTCCGGGCCGTTGACCACCGCCTCGGAGACGAACAGCCGGTCACCGGGGTAGGCGTCGGCGATCCGCCGCCACCGGCGGAAGATCTCGTGCACGGCGTCGACGTCCCAGTGCGGGTTGTCCACCCAGTCGCTCGAGGCGAACAGCGCGCCGGGCGCGTGCCCGGCGTCGGGCAGCCCGGGGACCTTCGCCATGGCCGGAGCGGCGTCGACCCGGATCCCGTCGACGCCGCGGTCCAGCCAGAAGCGGAGCACGTCGTCGAACTCGGCCCGCACCGTCTCGTGCGCCCAGTCCAGGTCGGGCTGCTGCGGGGCGAACAGGTGCAGGTACCACTGCCCCGGGCGGCCGTCGGGCTCGCGCACCCGCGTCCACGCCGGACCGCCGAAGGCGCTGATCCAGTCGTTCGGCGGGAGTTCCCCGCCGGCCCGGCCGTCGCGGAAGAAGTAGCGGTCGCGTTCCGGTGCGCCCGGCCCGCCGGCCAGCGCGGCGACGAACCACGGGTGCTGCTCGGAGGTGTGGTTGGCGACGAGGTCGACGACGAGGCGCAGGCCGGCCGCGTGCGCCTCCTCGATCAGCGCGTCGACCTGGCCGAGCGTGCCCAGCCTCGGGTCGATGTCGCGGTAGTCGCTGACGTCGTACCCACCGTCGGCCAGCGGTGACGGGTACCAGGGCGTGACCCACACGGCGTCCACGCCCAGCCCGGCAAGGTAGGGGATCCGGGCCCGCAGCCCGTCGACGTCCCCCACCCCGTCGCCGTCGGAGTCCTGGAAGCTGCGGAGGTACACCTCGTAGACGACCGCGTGCCGCCACCACGGTGGCGGGTCCGGGAGGGCCCCGGTGGGCATCGCGCGCTCCCGTCGGTGCGTCGGTGTCCGGGCGCGCGGACGGCGCCGGGGCCGCCTGGGCCCCGGCGCCGTCCGCGGGGCTCAGGCCGCGCCGGCCCGGTGCGCGCCACCGGAGGGACCCGGCGACCCGCTCGGTTCGCCGCTGATGGTCTGCCCCTCGCTCTGGGCCTGCTGCACCTGCTCCTCGCGGTCCTCGACGGCCATCTGCGTCAGCCGCGCCCCGGCCTCGGCGTCCCGGGTCAGGTTGTCCCCGGTCTGCGGGTCGAAGACGTGCAGCTTCCGGGCGTCGAGCCAGAAGTCGGCCTCCCGCCCCTCGCGGATCCGGCTGGTCGCGTCGATGGAGACGATCGCCTGCGTGCGCAGCTCCTCGGAGTCCAGCTCCTTGGACAGGTCCCGCAGCTGGTCGCGGATGGCCTCCGGCGCGTCGTAGGGGATGTAGGCGTACTGCGAGTCACCCAGCCACTCGGTGACGTCGACCGGCGCCCGGAACACCGAGCCGTGCGGTCGCTTGGCCTCGTCGACCAGGCTGGCGTCCTCGAAGTACTCGGGCCGGATGCCGACCAGCAGCACGTCGCCGCGGCCCTGGACCTTCGCCAGGCGGGCCTCGTCGAGGGTGATCTCGGCGAACGGGGTCCGCAGCTTGTCCCCCTCGAGCGTGGCCGGCAGGAAGTTCATCGGCGGCGAGCCGATGAACCCGGCGACGAAGAGGTTCACCGGCTGCTCGTACAGCTCCCGCGGGGAGGCGACCTGCTGGATCTTCCCCTTCCGCAGCACGCACACCCGGTCCCCGAGGGTCATGGCCTCGGTCTGGTCGTGGGTGACGTACACCGTGGTGATGCCCAGCCGGCGCTGCAGCCGGGAGATCTCGGTGCGCATCTGCCCGCGCAGCTTGGCGTCGAGGTTGGACAGCGGCTCGTCGAAGAGGAACGCCTCGGCCTGCCGGACGATCGCCCGGCCCATCGCCACGCGCTGGCGCTGACCACCGGAGAGGTTGGCCGGCTTGCGCTCGAGGTGCTCGTTGAGCTCGAGGACGTCGGCCGCCTCGGTCACCCGGCGGCGCACCTCGTCGTCCGGGGTCTTCGACAGCCGCAGCGGGAAGGCGATGTTCTCGTAGACGGTCATGTGCGGGTAGAGCGCGTAGTTCTGGAAGACCATCGACAGGTTGCGGTCCCGCGGGGCCAGGTCGTTGACCCGCTTCCCGCCGATCACCATGTCGCCGCTGGTGATGTCCTCCAGCCCGACGATCATCCGCAGCAGGGTCGACTTCCCGCAGCCGGAGGGGCCGACCAGGATCATGAACTCGCCGTCGGCGATGTCCAGGCTGACGTCGTTCACGGCGGGGAACCCGTCGCCGTACTGCTTGACGATGTTCTTCATCTCGATGGAGGCCATCAGATCTCGTCCTCTCGGGAGGTCGGAGGGAAGCGCAGCACCGGGGTCAGCCCTTCACGGCGCCGTTGGTGAGACCGGCGACGATGCGCCGCTGAAAGAGCAGGACCAGGACGACGACGGGGATGGTGACGACCACGGCCGCGGCGGCGATCGCCCCGGTCGGGTCCTCGAACTGCGAGGCGCCGGAGAACAGCCCCAGCGCCGCGGGCACCGGCCGCGCCGCGCTCGTCGACGTGAGCGAGATGCCGTAGGCGAAGTCGTTCCAGGCGATGAAGAAGGCGATGATCGCCGTGGTGAACACGCCGGGAGCGGCCAGCGGGACGATCACCTTGCGGAACGCCTGCCAGTTGGTCGCGCCGTCGACCTGGGCCGCCTGCTCCATCTCCCACGGGATCTCGCGGAAGAACGCCGACATCGTCCAGATGGAGATCGGCAGGGTCAGGGACAGGTACGGGATGATCAGCCCGGGCCAGGTGTCGTACAGCCCGATCTGCCGCCACAGGTTGAACAGCGGCGTGACGATGGAGATGACCGGGAAGATGGCCACCGCCAGCGCCGTCGAGAGGATCAGCGTCTTGCCCCGGAAGTCCAGCCGGGCGATCGCGTAGGCGGCGAACATCGCGAGGATGCACGAGATCGCCGTGGCGATCAGGCAGATCCCGAAGCTGTTGCGCAGCGCCGGCAGGAAGAGGTCGCTCGCCGTCCCGGTGATGATCGTCGTGTAGTTCTCCCACGTCGGGTTCGACGGCAGGAACTGACCGTTGAAGATGTCAGCCGGCGCCTTGAACGACAGGGACACGATCCAGGCGATCGGGAACAGGCAGTAGATGACGATGAGGATCCCGCCGACGATCCACCAGGTCTTCTCCCGTCGAGACATCTACTTGTCCCCTCTCGCCTGCGACAGATCGACTCGGAACCCCTTGATGAAGCTGAAGGCGATGAGCACCACCGAGAGGAACAGCAGCACCGAGACCGCCGACCCCAGCCCGATCTCCACGCGGGCGATGGTCTGCCGGTAGGCCAGGAACGAGACCGACTCCGTCCCGTTCGCGCCGGCGGTCATGATGAAGATGCTGTCGAAGATGCGGAACGCGTCCAGGGTCCGGAACAGCAGGGCGACCATGATCGCCGCCTTCATGTTCGGGATGGTGACGCGGCGCATCCGCTGCCACCAGGTCGCCCCGTCGACCTTGGCGGCCTCCTGGAGGACCTCCGGCACCTGGGCGAGCCCCGCCAGCAGCAGCAGCGAGATGAACGGCGTGGTCTTCCAGATCTCCGCCAGGCAGATGATGGCGATCGAGGACCACTGGCCGCCGAACCAGTCGGTGGTCTCCGAGATCCCCGGCACCCAGTTGAACCAGCTGTTGACGAAGCCGGTGTCGATGTCGAAGGCGAACTGCCAGGCGAACGCGGAGACGACCGTGATGACCGCGTACGGGATCAGGATCGCCGCGCGGACCGCGGGGCGGATGGCGCTCAGCGCCTTGGCCATCACCAGGGCCAGGGCGAACCCGAGGACCAGTTCGACCGCGACGGTCACGACCGTGATGACGACGGTCACCCACAGGGACTGCCACCACAGGCCGTCGGTGAGGACGACGGCGTAGTTGCTGAGCCCGGTGAAGGACCGGTTCTCGGGGTCGGTCAACCGGTAGTTGAACAGGGAGTAGTAGACCGCCTGGAGGATCGGGTAGGCGGTGACCAGGAGCATGACGAGGAAGGCCGGGCCGGCCAGCATCCACCCGAGCCTGCGCTCGGCGCGCGACCGGTCGCTCAGCCCCCTGGGCGGTGCCGAGACCGGCTGGGTCTTCTCCCGGGGTGGGAGTGTCGTCTGGGTCATAGCAGCTGCTCTCCTGCCAGGACGGCCTCGATCAGGGCCTGGGCCTGCTCACCGGTCTGGGGACCGACCGCGGACGGCGGGTGGTACTCGCGCTGGAGGGCTCCGGAGACCTCGCTGTAGTAGGGGGTCTGCGGCCGGGGCGCGGCCAGTTCGAGGGACTCCCGGATGGTCTCGGCCATGGGGAACACCTCGAGGACCTCGGGGTCGTCGTACACCGCGGCCTTGGCGGCCGGGTTGCCGTTGGTCACGAAGTAGTAGGACTGGTTCTCCTCCGAGACGATGCACTCGGCGGCCTCGTAGGCGGCGTCGACGTTCTCGCTGAAGGCACCGACGGCGATGCTGATGCCGCCGAGCGGAGGCGCCGCGTCCTTGTCCTCGTCGACCCGGGGGTACACCGCCCACCCGTAGTCGTCGGGGACCGACTGGTCGAGCGTGCCGGCCTCGACGGCAGCCAGCGCGCGGGGCCAGACGAAGGGCCAGTTGACCTGGAACCCACCCTGCTCGCTCTCGAACTCCGTGGCGCTGGTGTCCTCGCTCGAGGTGGAGAACGCCGGGCCGACGGCGCCGGAGGTGGCGACGTTGTTCATGACCTCGGCCGCCCGGTCGGCCTCCGGCGTGGTCAGGCCGAACTCGATCCCCGTGGGGTCCTCCGGCGAGTTCTCCTGGATGACCGAGCCACCGGCGGACTCGATGAGCGCGTTGAGCCAGACCACGAGCGACTCCGATCGCCGCCCCTGGGCACTCAGGATCACGTCCTGGTCCTGGGCGGCCTGGACGAGCTGGTCCCAGGTCACCGGCTGGCTCATGTCCAGGCCGGCGGCCTCGGCCACCGACTTCCGGTACCAGAGCAGCTGGGTGTTGGCCCAGAACGGGAGGGCGACGAGCTCGTCGTCCCAGGTCGACTGCTCGATGGCGCTCCGGACGACGCCCTCGGTGGCCCGCTCGGCGACGTCCTCGGGCACGGGCGCGAGGAAGCCCGCCTGGGCGAACTCCGGGATGTAGGGCGGGTCGAGGCTCATCAGGTCGATCGAGCTGTCGTTGGCCGCCAGCCGGCGGACCAGCTGCTCGCGCTGGGCGGGCGAGTCACGGGGCAGCTGGGAGACGTTGATGGTGTAGGCGCCACCCGAGGCCTCGGTGCAGCGCTGGGCGATCTCCGCCTGCCCACCGGAGTCGGGGTTGATGTACCAGTTCAGGACGTTGGCGCCGCCACCTTCACCACCGCAGGCGGTGAGCGTGGAGGCGAGCACGAAGGCGCCGGCCATGCCACCGAGCGCCCGTCGGCGGGTGGGGAGGACGCGACCACCCGGCGGCGCCCCGTTGCCTGTTCTCGACACGAACATCGCCTCCGTTGGCGAGGAGTCTGCGATCACCGCGGTCTGCCTAACGTGGCCCAGGCCACAGGGGCTGTCAACTCGAACGAGACCCCGCCGTGACGCGCTGCTGACCTGCGTCTACCCGGGTACCGGAACGGATCAGGTGCGCCGCGCGATGACCGACGGCGTCGTCATCTCCGCGGGGGTCCGCGCCAGCACGTTCTCGACGTACGAGCGGGTCGCCTCCGTCGTCCCGACGTCCCTGCCCTCGCGCTCGGACAGGAACCAGCGGTGCTCGAGCACCTCGTGGAAGACCTCGGCCGGTTCCAGCCGGCCGGCGAGTTCCGCGGGGATCGCGTCGATGACGGGGCGGTAGACCTCGGCCAGCCACCGGTAGCCGGCGACCGTCTCGGCGACCGGTGCGCCGCTCTTCTGCTCGAGGTAGGCCCGGAAGGAGCGCAGGTCGTTGAGCAGCCGGCGGGCCTGGTTCTCCTGCACCTCCAGCCCGGTGAGCCGGAAGAGCTCCCGCCGGTTCTGGCCCGGCTCGGCGACCCGCGTCTCGACCCGCAGCCGCGCCCCCTCGGCGTCGGTGATCAGCTCGACCTCCCCCACGTCGAAGCCGAGGTCGTTGAGCCGCTGCAGCCGCTCGATGACGCGGTAGCGCTGCTCGTCGGCGGTGAAGACCTCCTCGCGGGTCACCTCGTCCCACAGCGCCTCGTAGCGCACCGGGAGGCTGTCGGCGACGTCGATCGGGTCGACCTCGGCCGGCAGCAGGTCGCCGGCGCGCAGGTCGAGCAGCTCGGCCCCCACCCGCTCGCGGGCGAGGTCCACGTCGTAGTGGCGCTGCCCCGTGGACAGCCGCGGGTGCCGCTCGGCGGTCTCGGCGTCGACCAGGTAGGCGGCGAGGGTGCCCGCATCGAGCCGGAAGAGGGTGTTCGACAGCGAGCAGTCGCCCCAGAAGACGCCGGCCAGGTGCAGCCGCACGAGCAGCTCCACCTGGGTGTCGAGCAGGGCGTCGACCGAGTGCCCGTGGGTGGGGCGGGAGAACAGGTACCGGTAGGACATCGAGTACTCGAGGTAGCGCGTGACCAGGATGGCGTCCTGGCCGTCGGGCCGGTCGACGCAGATGCCGAGGACCGAGACCGACGGCAGGCCCTCCTCCTCGAACTCGCCCAGCAGTGCGTACTCGTGCCGGGCCAGCGGCTCGGGGATCTCCTTGAGGGCGAACACCTGGCCCTGCTCGGCGACGAAGCGGACCACGTGCCGGGAGATGCCGCGCTGGGGGACCTCCAGCAGCAGGGCCGGGTCCCACTCCTCCAGCGGCTGGTGCCAGGGCAGGGCGAGCAGCCCGGCTCCGTCGGTGCCCGGCGGGCGGAACAGGTACCGCACGGCGACCTCCGTTGGTGACGCGCAGCAGCCGCGCCGCCCCGGCGGGCGGCGGTCCCCACCCTGCCACGCCGCCCGGAGCGGCGCTCAGAGCCCCGGGACGACCGGTCCCCCGGCCACGAGCGCGGACAGCCGGCGCGCCTCGGCCTGCCGGGTGGCCCGGCACCCCGGCTGCAGGACGAGCGCGGCGAGCCAGCGGGCGACCACGGCCGCGGCCACCGGGTCGGTGCCCAGCACGCCGGCCAGGCGGGTCACCACCACGGCCCACCGCTCCGGGGCCGGGGCGAGCACCCCGGTGAGCGTGGCGGGGTCGTCGGCGGCCAGGCGCCGCAGCACCGGGTGGCCGGCGACCTCCTCGGCCAGAGCGGCCAGCGCCGTCCCGGGCGAGAGCTGACCGGCGGCGAGGTCCTGGAGCCGGTCCAGCTCGGCGGCCAGCAGCGCCCGGGCGACGTCGTCCTTGGTGCGGAAGTGGTTGTACAGCGTGCCCTTGGCCACGCCCGCCGCGACGGCCACGGACTGCATGGTGCTGCGCCGGAGGCCCTGCTCGGCGAACGCGCGGGCGGCCCCCTCCAGCAGGCCGGCCCGGGTGCGGCCCATCGCGTTGCCCGCCCGGGTGCGGGCACCCGGGACGTGCGCGGGCGGGCGCGGGACGGCACCGCCGGGGAGCGTCCGACCGGGGCTCGACACGGTGTCCTGTCTGGCACGGGTCGGCGACCCGGTCAAGCAGGACCTGGCCCCCGCGTGTCGCGGCTCAGGCGGCCAGCGACACCGCCTCACCCCGACCGCGCGACGCGCGGGCGGGCGCCGGCCCGCCGACCAGGGCGAGCGCGGGCTCCTCGGCGGTGGCCACCGCGGCGCCGGCCTCCTCGGCGACGGTCGGCTCGGCGGGGGCGAGCGGCCGCACGCCGCCGTCGGCGTGCCGCAGCTCGCGGCTCACCTCGGCGAGCAGGTCGGCCAGCTCCACCTCCAGGGCGTCGCAGATCGAGGCCAGCAGTTCGGAGGAGGCCTCCTTCTGGCCGCGCTCGACCTCGGAGAGGTACCCCAGGCTCACGCGGGCGGCGCCGGAGACGTCCCGCAGCGTGCGGCGCTGGCGCAGCCGGTGGCCGCGCAGGGTGCTCCCGAGCTGGGTGCGCAGCAGCGTCATGGCCGTCTCCTGTCCTGCCGGTGCGGGGTACGGCGGCTCCTCGAGGGCGCCGTGCGCTCACGGTACGCGGCACCCCCGACGGGCACCGCGCCATCCCGGGCGCGTCCGCTCAGGGCGTAACGCCCCGGGCCGATCGACCCTTCCCCGTCGTCGCGCCGGCTGTCTGCCGACCTGCGCCGCCCCGAGCCCGCGAGTGCCGGGGGGCAGGGCGGCCCCGTCCCGGGGCCCGTCCCGGGCCTGCGAGGGGTGGGGAGGACGGTGGCCCCCTGCAGGGCCCCGGCGCGAGCTCGCGAGTGCCGGGGGGCAGGGCGGCCCCGTCCCGGGGCCCGCCCCGAGCTTGCGAGGGGTGGGGAGGACGGGGTCCCTTCTCAGGCGGCGGCGTCGCTGCGGGACCCGCCGGGCCGTCCCGCCGCCCGGCGGGCGGCGGCCGCGCGCATCGCCCGCGCGCTCGTGCGACGCAGCACCAGGGCGCGCCAGACGTAGTCCAGGCCGGTGAGCACGGTGAGCACGAGGGCCGCGGCCATGACCCACCAGCGCGCGGTGGCCAGCGCCCCCTCGAGCGGGAGGATGTAGAGCCCGATCGCGAGGGCCTGCATCACCGTCTTGGCCTTGCCGCCCCGGCTGGCCGCGATCACCCCGTGCCGCAGCACCCAGAACCGCAGCAGGGTCACCCCGATCTCGCGGACCAGGATGACCACCGTCACCCACCACGCGAGCAGGGACAGCACGGAGAGGCCGATGAGCGCGGTGCCGGTCAGCGCCTTGTCGGCGATCGGGTCGGCGAGCTTGCCGAACTCGGTCACCTGGCCCCGCCGCCGGGCGATCATCCCGTCGTAGCGGTCGGTGATGATCGCCAGGCCGAAGAAGAGCGTCGCCCAGTAGCGCCGGTCGTCGTCCATCCCGCCGTCGGTGAGCAGCAGGACGGCGAAGACCGGCACCACCGCCAACCGCAGGACCGTCAGCGCGTTCGGCAGGTTGAGCACCCGCGTCGACGCGGGGGGGCTGGCGGCCGGGTCGGCGGGTGGGGTCATGCGCGCACCGCGGGCACCAGCGCGGCGGCGACCAGGTCGACCCCCTCCGTGCCGACGACCTCGGCGGCCACCACCCGGCCGGGGACGGCGTCCGCCGGCACGCCGGTGACCGTGGTCGTCCCGTCCGACTCCGGGTCCTGGTGGGCGCTGTGGCCCAGCCACACCCCGGGCCCCTCGTCGGCGGAGAGGTCCTCGGTGAGCAGCACCTCGACCCGCTCGCCGATGCGGTCCTCGGCGCGCTGCGCGGTCAGCTCCTCGACCAGGTCGGTGATCCGGCGGACCCGCGCGTCGATCTCGGCCCGGTCGAGCTTGCCGCCCAGGCCGATCGCCTCGGTGCCCTCCTCGTCGGAGTAGCCGAAGACCCCGACCGCGTCGAGGCGCGCGTCGGTCAGGAACCGCTCGAGCTCGGCGACGTCGTCCTCGGTCTCCCCGGGGAACCCGAGGATGACGTTGGTGCGGAACCCCGCCGTCGGGGACAGCGCGCGGGCCCGCTCGATCAGCGCGAGGAAGTCGTCGGTGCCGCCGAAGCGGCGCATCCGGCGCAGCAGCCCGGGCGAGGAGTGCTGGAAGGACAGGTCGAAGTAGGGCGCGACGCCGTCTGTCGCGGCGATGACCTCGAGGAGGTCGGGGCGCAGCTCGGCCGGCTGCAGGTAGGCCACCCGCACGCGGGCGACGCCCTCGATGCCGGCCAGGCGCGGCAGCAGGCGCTCCAGCGACCGCAGGTCGCCGAGGTCCTTGCCGTAGGACGTCGAGTTCTCGCTGACGAGGACCAGCTCGGTGACGCCCTGCCCGGCCAGCCACTGGGCCTCACCGAGGACCTCGGCCGGCGGGCGGGACACGAACGAGCCCCGGAAGGTGGGGATGGCGCAGAAGGCGCAGCGCCGGTCGCAGCCGGAGGCCAGCTTGAGCGCCGCGGAGGGGCCGCCGGCCAGCCGCCGGCGCTGCACCCACCCGTGGCCGGGGATGGCCGGGGCGTCCTCGGCCGTGGCCGCCGCACCGCGGGCGACCGGGCTGATCGGCAGCAGGGTGCGGCGGTCGCGCGGGTCGTGGGGCACCAGCGACCGGTCGGCGAGGACGTCGTCGAGGCGGTCGCCGATCGCGGCGTAGTCGTCGAAACCGAGCACGGTGGCCTCGGGCAGCGCCCCGGCCAGCTCGGAGCCGTACCGCTCGGCCATGCAGCCGACCGCGACCACCCGGGCCCCGGAGTCGGTGGCGGCCAGGATCGCGTCGACCGAGTCCTTCTTCGCCGACTCGATGAAGCCGCAGGTGTTCACCAGGACGGCGTCGGCCCCGTCGGCGTCCTCCACGAGCCGGTAGCCGTCGGCGGCGAGCCGGCCGGCCAGCTCCTCGGAGTCGACCTCGTTGCGGGCGCACCCGAGGGTCACCACCGCCACGGTCCGGGCAGGGTCGGGCGCAGCGCTCACCGGTCCATCGTAGTCGGCGCCTCCGGCGCGGGCCGGGGACGCGACGGGCACCCGCGACGGCGGCCCCTCCGGCCGGGCCCCGGCACGAGCCTGCGAGGGGCGCGGAGGACGGCGGCCCCCTTGCCGGCCCCGGCACGAGCGTGCGGGTGCCGGGGGGGCAGGGCGGCCCCGTCCCGAGGCCCGCCCCGAGCCTGCGAGGGGTGCGGAGGACGGGGTCCTCTTACTCCCCGCGCAGCGTGAACACCACCGACTCGAGCTCCTCGGGCTTGATGAGGACGTCGCGGGCCTTGGACCCCTCGGAGGGGCCGACGATGCCGCGGCTCTCCATGAGGTCCATGAGCCGGCCGGCCTTGGCGAAGCCGACCCGGAGCTTGCGCTGCAGCATCGAGGTCGACCCGAACTGGCTGGTGACGACGAGCTCGACGGCCTGGACGAGCAGCTCGAGGTCCCCGCCGATGTCCTCGTCGATCTCCTTCTTCTCGCCACCGCCGGCGGTGAAGACCTCCTCCCGGTACTCGGGCTCGGCCTGCCGCTTGGTGAACTCGACGACCGCCTCGATCTCGGTGTCCGAGACGTAGGCGCCCTGCACCCGCTGGGGCTTGCCCGCGCCGATCGGCATGAAGAGGGCGTCACCCATGCCGATGAGCTTCTCCGCGCCGGGCTGGTCGAGGATGACCCGGCTGTCGGTGAGGCTCGACGTGGAGAACGCCAGCCGCGAGGGCACGTTGGCCTTGATGAGGCCGGTGACCACGTCGACCGACGGGCGCTGGGTGGCCAGCACCAGGTGGATACCGGCGGCGCGGGCCTTCTGCGTGATCCGGACGATGCAGTCCTCGACGTCGCGGGGGGCGACCATCATCAGGTCGGCGAGCTCGTCGACGATCGTGAGGATGTACGGGTAGGGCCGGTAGACCCGCTCGCTGCCGGGCGGGGCGGTGATCTCCCCGCGCTCGACCTTGCGGTTGAAGTCGTCGATGTGCCGGACGCCGGTGGCCCGCATGTCCTGGTAGCGCTGCTCCATCTCCTCGACCAGCCAGGCCAGCGCGGTGGAGGCCTTCTTGGGGTCGGTGATGATCGGCGTGATGAGGTGCGGGATGCCGTCGTAGGGCGTCAGCTCGACCATCTTCGGGTCGACCAGGATCATCCGCAGCTGCTCCGGCGTGGCCCGCAGCAGCAGCGAGGTCAGCAGCGAGTTGATGCAGCTGGACTTCCCGGCACCGGTGGCGCCGGCGACCAGCAGGTGCGGCATCTTCGCCAGGTTGGCGCAGACGAAGCCGCCCTCGATGTCCTTGCCCAGGCCCACCAGCATCGGGTGCGGGTCCTGCTTGGCCGCCGCCGAGCGCATGACGTCGCCGAGGCTGACCGTCTCGCGGTCGGCGTTGGGCACCTCGATGCCGACCGCGGACTTGCCGGGGATCGGCGCCAGGATGCGGATGTTGTCGTTGGCCACCGCGTAGGCGAGGTTGCGGGTCAGCGCGGTGATCTTCTCGACCTTGACCGCCGGGCCGAGCTCGACCTCGTAGCGGGTGACCGTGGGGCCGCGGGTGTAGCCGGTGACGTCGGCGTCGATGTTGAACTGGGTGAGCACGCCGCGGATGGCCTCGACGACCACGCCGTTGGCCTGCGACTCCTTGCGCGGCGGCGTGCCGGGGCGCAGCAGCGCGACCGACGGCAGCGTGTACTCGCCCTCGACCGGCTCGATCCGCAGCTGCTCGGGCTCGGTGACCGGCTCGAGCTCCTCGGGCGGGGCCGTGCGGTCGACCACCGGGGCCCCGCGCGTGGGCACCGGCGGGGGCGGCGGCTCGGTGCGGACGGCGTCGCCGGCCTCGTCGTAGGCGGCGGTGTCCACGGCGGGCAGGTCGACCGGGCCGGTCTCGAGCAGGTCCTCCGACAGCGACGCCCGGCGCCGGGAGCGCCGCGGGGCGGGGGGCTCGGCCGGCGCCCCGTCGTCCTCGTCGCCGTCCCAGTCGTCGTAGGCGTCCTCGTCGTGCGCCTCGTCGTCGTGCGCCTCGTCGTCGTGCGCCTCGTCGTCGTGCGCCTGGCCGAGCAGCCGGTCGCCGAGGTCGCGCAGCCGCTCGGGGATCTGGTGCACCGGGGTGGCGGTGAGCACGAGCAGGCCGAAGAAGGCGGCGAGCACCAGCAGGACGACGGCGACCACGGCGCCGACCCCGGCCTCCAGCGGGGTCGCGACGGCCCAGCCGAGCAGTCCCCCGGAGCCGGGGCGCCCGGCGGCCGGGACGGCGGGCTCGCCGACCACGTGGGCGATGCCGAGCACCGCGACGACCGTGCACAGCCAGCCGATCGCCAGCCGGCCGCGCGCCTCGGGGCGGGGCCCCCGGCGCAGCAGCCGCAGCGCGGCGAGGAAGAGGACGACCGGCAGCACCACGACCAGCGAGCCGACGACCCAGCGCACGGCACCGGCCAGCCCCGCGCCCACCGGGCCGATGCCGGTCGTCCACGCGGCGGCACCGAGCACGACGGCCAGGCCGAGCACGGCCAGCCCGACGCCGTCCCGGCGGTGCTCGGGGGCCAGCGGCTCGGCCTCCTCCGGGCGGGCGACCGAGCGGGCCAGGCCGCCGGCGCCGCGCGCCACGAGCGACCAGGCGCCGCTCACCACACCCCACAGACCGGGGCCCGAGGAGCGCGCGGCGGCGGGCCTGCGGCTCCCGGAGGGCCGCTTCGCGGCGGGTCGCTTGGCGGGTGGCCGCTTCCGGGACGCGGTCGACCCGGAGCCCGAGCGGCCGCGCGCGGACGACCGCCCCGACGTGCGGGTGGTCGTGCTGCGAGCAGGCATGCGTCAGACCGTAATCTCCCCCGGCCCGCGCCGGGGGCAGGCGACGCCGACGTGTCCGCCACCTACGGTCGGGCCGTGCCGACGACGTCACCCGGCCGGCCCTGCGGGAGCTGGCCGACGCCCATCACCTCCGAGCTGGTCGTCCGGGCCGCCGCGCGGCTGGGCGAGGTGCGCGTCGACGGCACCGACGTCTGGTGGTCGGAGGGCCGCCCCGAGGAGGGTGGGCGCTCGGTCCTCGTGCGCCGCTCTGCCGACGGCACCACGACCGACGTCCTGCCCGCCCCCTGGAACGCCCGCACCCGTGTGCACGAGTACGGCGGCGGCGCCTGGACCGTCCGCGACGGCGTCCTCTGGTTCACCGAGTTCAGCGACCAGCGGCTGTACCGGCTCGCCCCGGGCGGGGCCGAGCCGGTGGCCGGAACGCCGGAGCCGGACGTGCCCTCGGGGCTGCGCTTCGCCGACCTGACCGCGACGCCGGGCGGCGGGCTGCTCGCGGTCCGGGAGACCCACGCCCCGGGCGGGGCCGCGGCCGACGTCGTCAACGAGGTCGTCCGCATCCGGCCCGACGGCGGGATGGAGGTGCTGGCCGGCGGCACCGACTTCGTCTCCGACCCCCGGCCGGCACCCGACGGCGTCACGCTGGCGTGGCTGCGGTGGGACCACCCGGACATGCCGTGGGACGCCGCGCAGCTGGTCGTCCGGGCCGCCGACGGCACCGAGCACGTGCTGGCCGGGGGGCCCGGTGAGTCGGTGGTGCAGCCGGTGTGGGGCGAGGATCTCGCGCTGTGGTGGCTCAGCGACCGGTCCGGCGTCTGGTCGCTGTACCGGCGCCGGCCGCACGGCGAGGTGGAGTGCGTGGTGGACGTCGGCTGCGACATCGCCGGACCGCAGTGGGTGTTCGGGCAGAGCCGGTACGCGCTGCTGCCCGACGGCCGGGTGGTGCTGGCCTACGCCCGGGACGGTCGCGACCGGCTCGCCGTCTCCGAGGACGGCGGCCTGCGCGAGCTGGACCTGCCGTACACGGTCTTCCGGTACGTCACGGCGGCGGACGGCGCGGTCGTCTGCGTCGCGGCCGGACCGGTGTCCGAGCCCGTCGTCCTGCGGGTGCCGGTGGACGGGGCCGCGGTCGAGGTCCTGCGCCCGGCGCGCGACCTGGGGCTGGACCCGGCGTGGTTCTCCCGGCCCGAGCACGTCACCTTCCCGACCGAGGACCGCGGCACCGGCATCGCGGAGGCGCACGCGCTGGTCTACCCGCCGACCAACCCGGACGTCACGGCGCCCGAGGACGAGCTGCCCCCGCTGCTGGTCGTGGTGCACGGCGGGCCGACGGGCGCGGCCATCCCCGCGCTGGACCTGGAGGTGCAGTACTGGACCTCCCGCGGGTTCTGCGTGGCCGACGTCGACTACCGCGGCTCCGTCGGCTACGGCCGGCGGTACCGGGAGGCCCTCAAGGGCAACTGGGGCGTCGTCGACCTCGACGACGTGGTCGCCTGCGCGCAGCACCTCGCCGGCACCGGCCGGGTGGACCCCGCCCGGATGGCGATCCGCGGTGGCTCGGCCGGCGGCTACACGACCCTGGCCGCGCTGTGCCTGCGGCCCGGCGTCTTCTCCGCGGGGGCCAGCCACTTCGGCGTCGCCGACCTCGCGGCTCTCGCCCGGGACACCCACAAGTTCGAATCGCGCTACCTCGACGGGCTGGTCGCCCCGTGGCCGTCGGGGGCCGACGTCTACGCCGAGCGCTCGCCGATCAGCCACGTCGACGCCTTCGACACCCCGCTGGCGGTGTTCCAGGGCGAGGAGGACCGCGTCGTCCCGCCGGAGCAGGCCGAGGCGATCGTGGCCGCCCTGCGCGCGAAGGGCGTCCCGCACGCCTACCTGCTCTTCCCCGGGGAGCAGCACGGGTTCCGGCGCGCCGAGAACATCCGGGCCGCGCTGGACGGCGAGCTGTCGTTCTACGCGCAGGTGTGGGGCTTCCCCCTGCCGGAGGGCGAGGGGATCGCGCCGATCGAGGTCGTGCGGCCGGTCGGCTGAACGCGGCGACCACCGGCGCCGTAGGCAGGGGCGTGGACCGTCATCCGGGAACGCCGTGACGAGGCCTGCCCGCAGGCGCGAGGCCGCCGGGCCGCTCGACGTGCGCGCCGCCTACGCCGCGCACGGGCCGGAGCTGTACCGCTTCGCGCTGCGCCAGCTCGGCGACGACCACGCGGCCCAGGACGTCGTCCAGGAGGTGTTCCTGAGGGCCTGGCGGGCCTCGGACTCCTTCGACCCGGAGCTGGCGGGCCTGCGCACGTGGTTGTTCGCCATCGCCCGCAACGTGGTCGTCGACGAGGTCCGGCGGGTGGCCGTGCGGCCGT
This sequence comes from Geodermatophilus sp. SYSU D00758, assembly GCF_054049955.1. Taxonomy (NCBI): domain Bacteria; kingdom Bacillati; phylum Actinomycetota; class Actinomycetes; order Geodermatophilales; family Geodermatophilaceae; genus Geodermatophilus; species Geodermatophilus sp. SYSU D00758. Next base: position 8,994 of record NZ_JBJGYK010000056.1, on the reverse strand, counting down.
GGCAGCGCAGCCTCACCGAGCCCGGCGACGTGCAGGTCCCGCCGGTCGGGGGCGTCGACGACCGGGTGGTCGACGCCTGGGTGGTGGAGGAGGCGCTGCGGCGGATCTCCCCGGAGCACCGGGCGGCGATCGTGCAGACCCACCTGCGCGGCCGCCCGCACGCCGAGGTGGCCGCCGAGCTCGGCGTCCCGGTGGGCACGCTGCGCAGCCGGGTCTTCTACGGCCTCAAGGCCCTGCGCCTCGCGCTCGACGAGTTGGGGGTGGAACCGTGAGCGAGCTGCCGCGGGAGGAGCACCGGGCGCTGCGCGAGCAGCTGGGCGTCTACGCCCTCGGGCACGGCACGCCGGAGGAGCGCGCGGCCGTGCGGGCCCACCTGGACGGCTGCGCGGGGTGCCGGGCCGAGCTGGCGCCCCTGCTGCCGCTGGCCGCCCGGCTGGACGGCGTCGACCCCGACCGGCTCGACGAGACGCCCACCCCGCCGCCCGGCCTCGGCGCGGCGGTGCTCGCCCGCATCGCCGAGGAGCGACGGGCCAGCCGGCGCCGGCCGGTCACCCGGCGCCGGCTGGCCACGGCCGGGGCGGCCGCGGCCGTCGCCGCGTCGGCGTTCGGCGTCGGCTGGCTCGCCCGGCCGGTGCCCCCGCCACCTCCTCTGGAGGCGGTCGCGGTCGAGGTCCTGGAGGAGGGCGTGCAGGCCAGCGCGGACGTCATCCCGCACACCTGGGGGGTGGAGGTCCGGCTCTCCGGCGAGGGCTTCACCGCCGGCGAGGCGCACCGGGTGTGGGTGACCGACGAGGCCGGCGCCGAGGTGCCCGCCGGGGGGTTCATCGGCGTCGGGCCGGACCAGCTGGACTGCAACCTCAACGCCTTCGTGCTGCGCGAGGACGCGGTCGGCTTCACCGTCGTCGACGCCGCGGGGGACGTCGTCCTGACCTCGCGGTTCTGATCCGAGGGGCCCGACCGGCGACCGCCACCCGCCGGACGCGACCGCGCCGGGCGAGGGTCTCCCCCGCCCGGCGCGGTCGACGACCCCGGCCCACCCCCGTGGGGCCGGGGCCTGTTCTCGGGGGTCAGCTGCCGTTCGCCGGCACGGTCCGCCCGTCGGCGGTGAAGCCGGTGCCGTTGCCGTCCTGGAACACGTCCGGCCCGACGGGTGCCCGGTTGCCCCGGATCCCGGTGCGGGTGACGGTCATGGTGCCGGGCTCGGAGTTCCACAGGCCCCCGCCCTCGGCGGCGGCGGCGTTGCCGGTGACGGTGCTGCGCTCGACGGTGACCGTGCCCGCACCGGTCAGGTGCAGGCCACCGCCGTTGCCGGGGCCGGCGCCGGTGGCGTTGCGCGACAGCGTGGACCGGGACACCGTGGTGGTGGAGCCGGCCGAGGCCTCGATGCCGCCGCCGGCGCGCACCGCGGTGTTGCCGGTGACCGTGCTCCGCTCGAGGTGCAGCGTGCCGGCGTTGAGCAGGCCGCCGCCGGAGGCCGGTAGCCCTGTACCCCGTGCCGCCCCGCCGGTGACGGTGACGGCCTCCAGGTGCAGCCACGCCCCGGGCCGCACGTCGAACACGCGGTCCAGGCCCCGGGCGTCCACGGTGGCCCCGCCGCCGCGGAGGGTCAGCCGCCCGGTCACGTCGAGGTCGCCGGTCGCCGCGGCGTCCTCCCCCGTGCCGGCCAGGGAGAGGGCGTAGGTGCCCTCCGCCGGCTCTATCGTCCCCCCGCCGAGGGCGTTGGCCTCCTGGACCGCCGCGCGCAGCGAGCAGGCGCCGTCCATGTCGGCGCACCGGCCGTCCCCCGGCGCGGCGTCCACGGTGTCGGCGGCCGTGGTGACCCGGAGCCGGTCGCCGTCACCGCGGTCCCGCCGGTCGCCACGGTCGCCGTCCCCGGAGCGCCATCCCTCGCCGTGCGACCGGTCCCCTCCCCCGCGGGGACCGTGGTCCTCGGCCAGGGCCGGCCCGGCCGTGACCAGGCCCAGCGCCACGGCCGACAGTGCCGCTCCCGCCAGTCGTCTCGTCCGCATGTCGTCGTCTCCCTCGTCGTCCTCGCTGACCGCGCCGGTGGGCGCCGGACGTCAGGGGATGCGGGAGGCGGTGCAGCCGCGTTCGATCAGACCTCGAGGACGGTGGGGATGATCATGGGCCGCCGGCGGTGGGTGTCCGAGACCCACTTGCCGACCGTCCGTCGGATCACCTGGGACAACCGGTGCGGGTCGGTCTCGCCGTCGGCGAGCGTGCGCCGCAGCGCGTCCTCGACCAGCTGCAGCGCCGGGTCGAACACCGACGGGTCGTCGGCGAAGCCGCGGGCGGAGAGGTGGACCGGCCGGACGATGGTGCGGGTGGAGGGCTCGATGACGACGGTGAGCGCCACGAACCCCTCGTCCCCGAGGATGCGCCGCTCCTGCAGCGACTCCTCCCCCACGTCTCCGACGTTGAGCCCGTCGACGTACACGTCGCCGACCGGGACGCTGCCGACGATGGAGGCCTTCCCGTCGACGAGGTCGACGACCACGCCGTTCTCGGCCAGGAGCACCCGGTCGGTGGGCATGCCGGTCTGCCCGGCGAGCGCGGCGTGGGCGCGCAGGTGCCGCCACTCGCCGTGCACGGGCATGAGGTGCCGCGGCTTGGCCACGTTGAGCAGGGTGCGCAACTCCCCGGCCGGCGCGTGGCCGGAGACGTGCACCATCGCCGTCTCCTTGTGGACGACGGTGGCCCCGAGCCGGGCCAGGCCGTTGATCACCTTGTAGACGGCGGTCTCGTTGCCGGGCACCAGGGAGGAGGCCAGCACGATCGTGTCGCCGGCCTCGATGGTCACCTGGTGGTGCTCGCCGCGGGCCATCCGCCCGAGCGCCGACAGCGGCTCGCCCTGCGACCCGGTGCTGACCAGCACCACCTGCTCGGGCGGCATGCTCGTCGCCTCGTCCAGGCTCACCATGAGCCCGGGGGCGACCCGCAGCAGCCCGAGGTCCCGGGCCACGCCCATGTTGCGGACCATCGACCGGCCGACGAGCGCCACCTTGCGGCCGTGCACCTCCGCGGCGTCGAGGACCTGCTGGATGCGGTGCACGTGGCTGGCGAAGCTGGAGACGATCAGCCGCTGGGTGGCGCGGCGGAAGACGTCCTCGATGACCGGTCCGATGGCCCGCTCGGAGGTGACGAAGCCGGGCACCTCGGCGTTCGTGGAGTCGGCCATCAGCAGGTCGATGCCCTCGATACCGAGGCGGGCGAACGCGCCGAGGTCGGTGAGGACGCCGTCGAGGGGCAGCTGGTCCATCTTGAAGTCGCCGGTGTGGACCACGAGCCCGGCCGGCGTGTGGACGGCGACGGCCAGCGCATCGGGGATCGAGTGGTTGACGCTGATGAACTCGCAGTGGAACGGGCCGGCGAGGTGGTCGTCGCCGGCGGCGACCTCGACCAGGCGCGGGTCGATCCGGTGCTCGCGGAGCTTGGCCTTGACCAGCGCCAGGGTGAACCGCGACCCGACCAGCGGGATGTCACCGCGCATCCGCAGCAGGTAGGGGATGGCGCCGATGTGGTCCTCGTGCCCGTGGGTGAGGACGACGGCGGCGATGTCGTCGAGCCGGTGCTGGATCACCCCGAAGTCGGGCAGGATCAGGTCGACACCGGGCTGCTCGGCCTCGGGGAAGAGCACCCCGCAGTCGACGACGAGCAGCTTCCCGTCGAACTCCAGCACCGCCATGTTGCGGCCGATCTCGCCCAGGCCGCCGAGGGCCATCACCCGCAGCCCGCCGTCGGGCAGCGGCGGGGGCGCCTGCAGGTCCAGGTGCGGCTGGTGCCCGGCGATGGTCACAGGACCACCCCGCCGGCGGCCAGGTCGGCGCGCAGCTGCTCGAGCTGCTCGGGCGTGGCGTCGACCAGCGGGGGACGGACCGGGCCGGCCGGCAGGCCGAGCGCGTTGAGCGCCGCCTTCACGAGGATGACCCCCTGGGTGCGGAAGGTGCCGGTGTAGACCGGCAGCAGGCTGTCGTTGATCTCGCGGGCCTTGGTCAGGTCCCCCGACTCCACGGCCGCGATGAGCTCGGCGAGCCGGGGACCGACCAGGTGGCCCACCACGCTGACCACGCCGACGGCGCCGAGGGCCAGCAGCGGCAGGTTGAGCATGTCCTCGCCGCTGTAGTAGGCGAGGTCGGTACGGGCGAGGGTCCAGGCGACGGCGCCGAGGTCCGCCTTCGCGTCCTTCACCGCCACGATGCGCGGGTGCTCGGCGGCCCGGACGAGGGTCTCCACCTCGATTGGCACGACCGTGCGCGGCGGGATGTCGTAGAGCATCACCGGCAGGTCGGTGGCGTCGGCGACGGCGGTGAAGTGCCGCAGCAGCCCCGCCTGCGGGGGCTTGTTGTAGTACGGCGTCACGACCATGAGGCCGTGGGCGCCGAGCCGTTCGGCGTCGCGGGCCTTGTCGATGGAGTGGGCGGTGTCGTTGGTGCCCACGCCGGCGACCACGGTCGCCCGGTCACCGACCGCGTCGAGGACCGCCTCGAGGACGGCGCGCTGCTCGGCGTCGCTGAGCGTGGGCGACTCCCCCGTGGTCCCGGAGACGACGAGCCCGTCGTGGGCGCCCCGGTCGACCAGGTGGGCGGCCAGTTCCTGGGCGCCGGCGAGGTCGATCGAGCCGTCCTCGGCCAGGGGGGTGACCATCGCCGTGAGGACGCGCCCGAAGGGCCGGGCGGGGTCGCGGGTCATGGGGGTGAATCTACCGACCGCCGCCGGTCGCGATCCGGCCCCGCGGGATCGGCGTCGGCGCGGCGGAACTCCGACACCGCCCAGCGCAGGCCGCTCGTCGAGGTCGCCCAGCCGGAGGCGGGGTCGCGCGCCACCCGCGTCCAGCCCCCGTCGAGCGCCGGGGCCCAGGTGTCGCCGTCGACCGCGACGTCGACGTCGGTGACCACCAGGCGGTCGGCGTGGGGCAGGAAGGCGGCGTAGACCCGCCCACCGCCGATGACCCAGCAGTCGGGGTGGGCGGCCAGGACCTCGGCCACCGAGCCCGCGCGCTGCGCGCCCTCTGCCGACCAGCCGGGGTCACCGGTCAGGACGACGTTGGTCCGCCGCGGCAGCGGCCGCGCCCGCCCGGGCAGCGAGTCCCAGGTGCGCCGACCCATGACGACCGTCGAGCCGGTGGTGAGCTGCTGGAAGCGGCGCAGGTCCTCGGGCAGGTGCCAGGGCAGCCCGCCCTCGGCCCCGATGACGCCGCCCCGGGCCTGCGCCCAGACCAGCCGGACGGTCACGGGCGCCCCGGCGACCGCGAGAGGCTCTTCACACCGCCACCGGCGCCTTGATCGCCGGGTGCGGGTCGTAGCCGTGCACGGCGAAGTGCTCGTAGGTGTAGTCGAACAGCGACGGCGCGGGGGCCAGCTCCAGCGACGGGAAGGGTCGCACCTCGCGGGAGAGCTGCTGGGTCACCTGCTCGACGTGGTTGCTGTAGACGTGGCAGTCCCCGCCGACCCAGACGAGGTCGCCGGGTGCCAGGCCCACCTGGTCGGCGACCATGCGGGTCAGCAGCGCGTAGCTGGCGATGTTGAAGGGCACGCCGAGGAAGAGGTCGGCGCTGCGCTGGTAGAGCTGGCAGGACAGCCGGCCGTCTGCGACGTGGAACTGGAACAGCGCGTGGCAGGGCGCGAGCGCCATGTCGGGCAGCGCGGCGACGTTCCACGCGGAGACGACCATGCGCCGGGAGTCGGGGTCGGTGCGCAGGGTGTCGAGGACGGCCGCGAGCTGGTCGATGCTCCCGCCGTCCGGCGTCGGCCACGACCGCCACTGGACGCCGTAGACCGGACCGAGGTCACCGGTCGGCGAGGCCCACTCGTCCCAGATCGTGACCCCGTGGTCGCGCAGCCACTGCACGTTGCCGTCCCCGCGGAGGAACCACAGCAGCTCGACGGCCACCGACTTGAAGTGCACCCGCTTGGTGGTGACCAGCGGGAAGGACCGGGAGAGGTCGTAGCGCAGCCGCTCGCCGAACAGGCTGACGGTGCCCGTGCCGGTGCGGTCCTGCTTGGGTGTGCCGGTCTCCAGCACCCGGCGAAGGAGGTCCTCGTACTGCGTGTCCACCGGCCGGCCGTCCGCGCTCCCCACGCCACCCACCCTAGGCGCCGACCGCCGGGGGCCCGGACGTCGACACCGTGAGGTCCGCCGCGAGGTCGCCGCGCCCGGCCACGAGCACCCGGTCGAGCTCGAGCCAGCCGGCCATCAGCGCCAGCTCCTCGGCCAGCTCGGCGGCGACCTCGCGGCGGTCGACCCCGGGCTCGGCGAAGGCCGCCTGCACCAGCAGCGCCCCGGCCTTCCGGTCGGCCTTGAGGTCGACGCGGGCGACGAGCCGGTCGCCGAGGAGGAAGGGCAGCACGTAGTAGCCGTGCACCCGCTGCGCGGCCGGCGTGTAGATCTCCAGGCGGTAGCGGAAGCCGAACAGCCGCTCGACGCGTGGCCGCTCCCAGACCAGCGAGTCGAAGGGGCTGACCAGGGCCCGGGCGAGCACCCGCCGGGGCCGGCGCGCCCCGGGGTGCAGCCACGCGGGCGCCGACCAGCCGGCCACCTCGACCGGCAGGAGCTCCCCGGCCTCCACCAGCTCGGCGACGGCGGCGCGGGCCGGGACCGGGCGCAACCGGAAGTAGTCGCGCAGGTCCCGCTCGGTGGCCACGCCCAGCGCCCGGGAGGCCGTGCGGACCAGCTCGCGCACCGCGTCGGCCGGCTCGGGGGTGGGCGCACGGACCACCTCGGCCGGCAGCACCCGTTCGGTGAGGTCGTAGACGCGCTCGAAGCCGGCGGTGCGCCGGGTCGCGGTCAGGACCCCGGACCAGAACAGCCACTCGAGGGCCGCCTTGCCGGCGTGCCAGTTCCACATGCTGCCGGGCCGGTCGGGCCGGGGCTCGGCGAGGTCGCTCGCCTTGAGCGGGCCGCCCTCGCGCACCCTGTCGAGCACTTCCTGCACGTAGCCGGGGCGTTCGCGCTGGACGCGGACCATCGACCCCCAGGCGTGCTCCTCCGCGGCGGCCATCCGCCAGCGCAGGTGGGGGTGCAGCCGCACGGGGAGGAAGGATGCCTCGTGCGCCCAGTACTCGAAGAGCAGGTGCCGGCGCCCGGCCAGCGCGTCGAGGGCGGGCCGGGGGTAGGGCCCCAGCCGGCTGAACGCCGGCAGGTAGTGCGCGCGCGAGAGCACGTTGACCGAGTCGATCTGCAGGACGGCGAGACGCTCGGCGGTGCGGCGGAGCCGGCCGGCGTCGACGGGGCCACCCGGTCGCGGGTCGGCCAGCCCCTGGGCGGCCAGGGCGATCCGGCGCGCCAGCGGGGTCGCGAGGCGGTCGACGGGGCGGTGACCCCGGGCGCGGTCGTCGACGGCACGGTTCTCGACGGCACGGTTCTCGACGGCACGGTGCCGCGCGGCAGGCTCTCCCACGACGTCCGATCCTGCCGGGCCGGTACGACACCCCGCCCCCCGCCTACGCTCGCCGCGTGGACCCCACCACGCCGTTCCCGCCCCTGACGGGCACCGCCGAGGTCTCGGTGCGCCCGGCGCGCACCGCGGACGCACCCGAGGTGGCGCGCGTCCAGGTGGTCACCTGGCGGACGGCCTACCGCTCCCTCCTGCCCGCAGCGGTGCTGGACGAGTGGGACGACGACGCCGCGGCCCGGTCGTGGGCCGCGGCCATCACGACCCCGCCGACGCCGGCGCACGGCGTCCTGGTCGCCTGCGAGCGGGAGACGGTCGTCGGCTTCGCGGCCTACGGGCCACCCGAGGTCGTCCCCGGTGACACCTCCGCGGGCGACGGCCCGACGACCGAGGTCGCCACGCTGCTGGTGGAGCCGCGCTGGGGCCGCCGGGGTCACGGCAGCCGGCTGCTGGCCGCGGTGGCGGACCTGGCCCGCGGATCCGGCGCCCGCCGGCTGCAGACCTGGCTGGCCGACCAGGACCGGGTGTCCGCCCGCTTCCTGGAGTCGGCGGGCTGGGCACCGGACGGCTGGGTGCGCACGTTGGACACCGGGGGGGCACCGGTGCGGGAGGTGCGCTGGCACGCACTGCTGGAGGAGGCGGGCGGGTGAGGTTCCAGGGCTTCCCGGACGAGGGGCTGGTCTTCTACGAGGGCCTGGAGGCCGACAACAGCAAGACCTACTGGACGCGGCACCGCGCCCTCTACGAGGACTGCGTCCGCGCGCCGCTGCAGGCACTGCTCGACGAGGTCGCCGGGGAGTTCGGGACGGCGAAGGTGTTCCGCCCCTACCGCGACGTGCGCTTCAGCAACGACAAGATGCCGTACAAGACCCACCAGGGCGCCGTCGTCTCGTCCGACGGCCGGGGCGCGGGGGCCTGGTACGTGCAGCTGTCCGCCGAGGGGCTCATGGTGGCCGGCGGGGCCTGGCGGCTGGAGTCCGACCAGGTCGCCCGATACCGCCGCGCGGTGGCCGCGGACGTCCCCGGCGAGCGGCTCGATCAGGAGCTGTCGCGGCTGACCGGGAGCGGCTGGACGGTGGACGGCGAGCGCCTCAAGCGGGTTCCCGCCGGCTTCGCGCCGGAGAGCCCACGTGCCGACCTGCTGCGGCACAGGGCGCTGCACGCGAGCCGGCGATGGGAGCCGGCCGCGTGGCTGCACACCCGTGAGTCCCTGGAGCGCGTGCGGGACGCCTGGCGCGCGCTCACGGCGCTGAACGACTGGTTGGCCGACAACGTGGGGGCGACGACGAAGGAGCCGCGCCCCCGTCGCTGAGGGCAGCGCGGTCGGCGGGCCCCCGCCGCGGGCCGGGCCGGGGGGGCCGGGCCGGGGGGGCCGGGCCGGGGGGGCCGGGCCGGAATGGCAACCGGGGAACGGCGCCCGGGAGTCCTCCTCCGGGCATGACGAAGGGCCCCCACCGGTGTGGTGGGGGCCCTTCGTGGAATGGTTGTCCGGCGGTGTCCTACTCTCCCACCCCGTCTCCGGGGCAGTACCATCGGCGCTGAGAGGCTTAGCTTCCGGGTTCGGAATGGGACCGGGCGTTTCCCTCTCGCCATGACCGCCGTAA
>NZ_JBJGYK010000055.1:0-27989 GCF_054049955.1 Geodermatophilus sp. SYSU D00758 | reverse complement strand
CGCCCGCGCCCCCCCCCCGGCCCGCGGGGGGCCCGCGCCCCCCCCCCGGCAGGGGGTCAGATGCCCTGGATCATCTTCGTCTCGAGGAACCCGCTGATGCCCTCGGGACCGCCTTCGCGGCCCAGCCCCGACTGCTTGAAGCCGCCGAAGGGCTGGGTGACGCACATGCCCCAGTCGTTGACGTAGATCTGGCCGGTGCGCACCTGCCGGGCGATCCGCTCGCCGGCCTCCCGGTCGGCGGTGAAGACCGCGCCGGAGAGGCCGTACTGGGAGTCGTTGGCGATGCGGACGGCGTCCTCGACGGTGTCGTAGGGGATCACCACGATCACCGGGCCGAAGATCTCCTCCTGGGCGATGCGCATGGAGTTGTCCACGTCGGCGAAGAGGGTGGGCTGCACGTAGTAGCCCGTGTCCAGCCCCTCGGGGCGGCCGCCGCCGGTCACCAGGCGCGCGCCCTCCTCCAGACCCACCTTGATGTAGCCCTCCACCCGGTCGCGCTGGCGCTCGGCGGCCAGCGGGCCGAGCACGGTGCCCTCCTCGCGCGGGTCGCCGACCGGCACCGACTCCATGATCGCCTTGACGTTCTCGACCACCTCGTCCTGCTTGTCCCGCGGGACGACGAGGCGGGTGAGCGCGGCGCACACCTGCCCGGAGCTGCCGATGCCGGCGAAGGTGACGGTCTGCGCGACCGAGGCGATGTCGGCGTCCGGCAGCACGATCGCCGCCGACTTGCCGCCGAGCTCGAGGGTCACGCGGGCGATCCGCTCGGCGCACAGCGCCATGATCCGGCGGCCGGCGGCCGTCGACCCGGTGAAGGAGACCTTGTCGACACCGGGGTGCTTGACCAGGTGCTCCCCCACCTCCCGGCCGCCGGGCAGCACGCTGACCACGCCCTCGGGCAGACCGGCGGCCTCCAGCGCCTCCGCGAGGAGGAACACCGACACCGGCCCCTCGGGCGCCGGCTTGAGCACCACGGGGCAGCCGGCGGCCAGCGCCGGGGCGATCTTCAGGGACGCGGTCGCGACCGGGCCGTTCCACGGGATGATCACCGCGGCCACGCCGACCGGCTCGCGCACGATCGTCACCTCGGTGCCGTCGGGCAGCGTGCGCCGCTCCTCGGTCTCGAGGGAGGCCGCCAGCGTGGCGGCGTCGTCCCACATCGCCGAGGCGTTGGCGTGGAAGGCCTTGCTGATCATCGCCGGGGCGCCGATCTCGACGGTGAAGGAGGCCTCCATGGCCGGGATCCGCTTGGCCACCTCCTCGCCGACCCGGCGCAGGACGGCGGCCCGGTCGGCCGGTGACATCCGCGGCCAGGGGCCCTCGTCGAAGGCCTTCCGGGCCGCGGCGACGGCGGCGTCCATGTCGGCCGGGCTCGCGGCCGGGACGGTCGCCACGACCTCCTCGGTGATCGGCGAGACGACCTCGATCACCTCGTCGGTCGCGGGGGCCACCCACGAGCCGCCGATGAACAGCTTGTCGAACGAGCGGACGCCGGCGTCGGCACGCTCCTGGACGGCGGTCATGCGGATCCTCCTGGGGTGGGGGTGCGCTCAGGCATCGAAGCCCTCGAGCTGGGGCGGGGTCAGCGCGGAGATGCGGCGCTCGGCGATCCGCCACCCGTCGGGCGTGCGGCGGTAGACGTCCTCGTTGAGGGCGATCGCCTTGAACGCGGCGCCGCTCTTCGTGTGCCCCTCGGAGAACACGTAGTTGGTACCGCGCGCGGTGACGCCGTCCTCGTCGAGGTCGACGACGTGGTTGGTGATGATGTGGAACTGGTCGGCGATCGCCGCGGCGTCCCGCTCGAAGAAGCCGAGGATCGCCTCGCGGCCGGCGAACCGCTCCAGGCCCACCGCGGTGGCGTCCCAGACGGCGTCGTCGGTGAAGGCGGAGACCGCCTCGGCCGGGTCGAAGCGGTCCAGGCCGCGGGCGTAGACGTGGGTGGCCCGCTGGATGTCGAGCAGGTCGGCGGTGCGGGTGTCGGTCGTGGTCAGGGTCATCGCCGCCGCCCTCAGTCGTCGTAGACGATGACGCCGCGGATGTTGCGCCCCTCGCGCAGGTCGGCGAACGCCTCGTTGATGTCCTCGAGCTTGTAGGTCTTCGTGATCAGCTCGTCGAGCTTGAACTGGCCGTTCTTGTACATGTCGGCGATGAGCGGGATGTCGTTGCGGGAGTTCGTCGTCCCGTAGAGCGAGCCCTGCAGCCGCTTGCCCGACATCGCGAAGCTGAACAGGTCGAACTGGACGTCGCGCTGCATCACCGGCGCCGCGGCGGTGAGCACGATGACCCCGCCGCGGCGGGTCAGCTGGTTGGCCTGCTCGACGATGTCGCCGCGGGCCACGTCGACGGTGATGATCACCCGGTCGGCGCCCTGGCCGTTGGTCATCCGCTCGATGAGCTGCGCGGCGTCCTCGAACGAGGCGACCGGGTGGGTGGCGCCGAACTCCTTGGCCTTCTCGCGCTTGAAGGCCACCGGGTCGACGGTGACGATGTTCTTCGCCCCGCGGTGGACCGCGCCCTGGACGGCGTTCATGCCGACCCCGCCGGTGCCGAAGATGACGACGGTGTCGCCGAGCTGCATGTCCGCGGCGTAGACCGACGAGCCCCAGCCGGTGGGGACGCCGCAGCCGATCAGGGACGCCGGCATCAACGGGATCTCCTCGTCGATCTTCACGACCGCGTCCACCGGGACGGTGGCGTACGGGGCGAAGGTGCCCAGGTAGCTCATCGCGCCGACGCCCTTGCCGCGGGCGTGGATGCGGTGGGTGCCGTCCGGGGCGAACCCGGCCAGCACCCCGGCGCCGAGCTCGCACATGTTGGCCCGGCCGGAGACGCACATCCGGCACCTCCCGCACGAGGGCAGGAACGACATGACCACGTGGTCGCCCTCGGCCAGGTCGGTGACCTCCGGGCCGACCTCGGTGACCACGCCGGCGCCCTCGTGACCGCCCAGGATCGGCGCCCAGGGCAGCGGGATGTCCCCGGTGTCGAGGTGGTCGTCGCTGTGGCAGATGCCCGAGGACGTCAGCTTGACGGTCACCTCGCGGCGCTCGGGCGGGTCGATCTCGATCTCCTCGACGCTCCACCCGGAGTTGGTGCCCGGCTCCCAGAGCAGTGCTCCCACGGTCTTCACGTGCAGCTCCTCGTGTCGGTGGCCGGGAGCACCGTCGCCCCCGGGTTGCCGGTGACCCTAGCCACATCCCTGCGCAGGGATCCAGAGTCCCTGCGCATATTTCGGCGGTTTCCTCGCCGACAGGTCGACTCGCCGACTCCTCGACCGCGACGCGCCGCACCCCCTTGATGTCTCCACATCATGCGCCTAGTTTGCGACCCACGTCACAGGCCGCACCCGGCACCAGGAGCCGGTGCGGCGCCCACCGGAAGGCGGACCATGGCACTGGACGACGCGACGACGGCATTCCTCACCCAGATGGCCGACAGCGGCGCCAAGCCGCTGCACGAGATGACGCCCGAGGAGGCGCGCGGGCTCACCGCGGCGCTGGGCGAGATGTACGGCCCCGGCCCGGACATGCACCGGGCGGAGATGACGAGCGCGCGGGCGGCGGACGGGTACGACGTCCCGTTGCACGTCCTCGTCCCGACCGGGTCCCCCCGCGGCGTGCTCGTCTACTACCACGGTGGCGGCTGGGTCATCGGCGCGCTGCCCGAGTTCGAGACCCTCGGCCGCAAGCTCGCCGAGCGGACCGGCTGCGCCGTCGTCCTGGTCGACTACCGGATGGCGCCGGAGAACCCGTACCCGGCGGCGGCCGACGACTCGTGGGCCGCCCTGCGGTGGGTCGACGCCCACGTCGAGGACATCGCCGGCTCGCGGGTGCCGCTGATCGTGGCCGGGGACAGCGCCGGGGGAAACCTCGCCGCGATCATGGCTCAGAAGGCCCGGGCCGCCGGCGCCCCGGGCCTCGCGATGCAGGTGCTGGTCTACCCGGTCACCGACTGCGACCTGGACAACGAGACCTACCGCGACCCCGAGAACCAGCTGATGCTGACCAAGGAGTCGATGGCCTGGTTCTGGGACCTCTACGCCCCCGAGCACGCGATGCGGCAGAACCCCGATGCCTGCCCGTCCAAGGCCGACGACCTGTCCGGCCTGCCGCCGGCCGTCGTCCTCACCGCCGAGCACGACGTGCTCCGCCAGGAGGGCGAGGAGTACGCCGAGGCCCTCCGCGCGGCCGGCGTCCCCGTGCGGTCCCGCCGCTTCTACGGCCAGATGCACGGCTTCTTCACGATGGTGAACGTGCTGCCCGGCAGCGAGGCGGGGATCGCCTACGTCGCCGAGGCGATCGACCGCCAGCTCACCGCCCAGCCCGCCTGACCGAGAGGAGCACGAACTCATGACGCAGACGCACCAGCAGCCGTCGAGAACCGCGATCAGGGGCGTTCCCGAGGTCGACGCCGTCGTCGTCGGCGCCGGGATGTCCGGCCTGTACATGCTGCACAAGCTGCGCGGCCTGGGCCTGACCGTGCAGGTCTTCGAGAAGGGCGACGGCGTCGGGGGGACGTGGTTCTGGAACCGCTACCCCGGCGCCCGCGTCGACGTGAAGAGCATGGACTACAGCTTCTCCTTCGACCCGGAGCTAGAGCAGGAGTGGGAGTGGACGGAGAAGTACCCACCCCAGGACGAGCTGCTCCGCTACATCAACCACGTCGCCGACCGGTTCGACCTGCGCCGCGACATCAAGTTCGAGACCACGGTGACCGAGGCGGTCTTCGACGAGGACGTCGACCGCTGGCACGTGCGCACCGACCGCGGTGACCAGCTGTCCACCCAGTTCGTGATCATGGCCACCGGGTGCCTGTCGGCCTCCAAGGTTCCGGAGGTCCCGGGGCTCGACCTGTTCCGCGGCCGCTGGTTCCACACCGGGCACTGGCCGAAGGAGGGCGTGGACTTCAGCGGGCAGCGGGTCGGCGTGATCGGGACCGGCTCCTCCGGCGTCCAGGCCATCCCGCTCATCGCCGAGCAGGCGGCCGAGCTGACCGTGTTCCAGCGGACGCCGAACTTCGTGCTGCCGGCCCGCAACCACCCGATCGACCCGGAGCACCAGCGGGACGTCAAGTCGCGGTACGCCGAGGTCCGCCAGGCCGCCCGGGAGTCCGGGTTCGGCATCGCGGTCCCGACGCCCACGAGGTCCGCGCTCGAGGTCACGCCGGAGGAGCGGCAGGCCCGCTACGAGAGCGTCTGGTACGACGAGGACAACAACCTCGTGGACATGCTGGTCAGCTACAACGACATGATCACCAGCCAGGCGGCCAACGACACCGCGGCGCAGTTCGTGCGGGACCGGATCGCCGAGATCGTCGAGGACCCGGAGACGGCCGCCGCCCTGCAGCCGCACGACCACCCCTTCGGCACCAAGCGGCCGTGCCTGGGCACCAACTACTACGAGACGTTCAACCTGCCGCACGTGCGCCTGGTCAACGTGCGCAGGACGCCGATCGTGGAGATCACCCACCGGGGGCTGCGCACCACGCAGGAGGAGTTCGAGTTCGACGACCTCGTCTTCGCCACGGGCTTCGACGCGATGACCGGCGCCCTGACGGCGGTCGACATCCGCGGTCGCGGGGACGTGAAGCTGGAGGACAAGTGGCACGCCGGCCCGCGCACCTACCTGGGCATCCAGGTGGCGGGCTTCCCGAACCTGTTTACCATCACCGGGCCGGGCAGCCCGTCGGTCCTCTCCAACATGATCACCTCGATCGAGCAGCACGTGGAGTGGGTGGCCGACGCGATCGCCTCCATGCGGGCCGAGGGCCTGTCGACGATGGAGCCCACCGTCGAGGCCGAGGACGCCTGGACCGCGCACGTCGACGAGGTGGGCCACATGACGCTCTACCCGACCGCGGACTCCTGGTACATGGGGTCGAACGTGCCCGGCAAGCCGCGGGTGTTCATGCCCTACATCGGCGGCGTCGGCGTCTACCGGCAGAAGTGCGACGAGGTCGCGGCCAACGGCTACGAGGGCTTCGTGCGCAGCGGCGCCCGCGAGGCGGTGGGCGCGGGGCGGCCGTCGGCGGACGCGGGCTGAGGGCTCCCGGGGGGGGGGGGGGGGGGGGGGGGGGGGGGGGGGGGGGGCGGGGGGGGGGGGGCGCGCGGGCGGGCCCCCCCCCCCCCCCCCCCCCCCCCCCCCGGGAGCGGCTTGACGCTGACGTCAACGTCCTCCTGGGTTGTGGTGCGGGTCACAACGACCCCGCCACCTCGCCCCTCGGGCCCGCGGCCGGGCCCGCAGGGACGTGCCCCCGAGGAAGGCCCTCCATGACGCAGTCCCCGCAGTGCGAGGAGATCGCGCGCAACGGCTACGAGGGCTTTCTCCTCGACGGCGTCCCCGCGGAGCACAGCGGCGCCGCCGAGCCGGCCGGCATGAGCTGACCGCCCGGGCGGATCGGGAGGGCGCGGGAGACGCGCCCCTCCCGTTCCGTCCGGCGCGTCAGACCAGGAGGGTGCCCATGTCCACCGGCAACGCGGTGCCGGTGACGTACTTGGCCTCGTCGGAGAGCAGGAACAGCACGCCGTCGGAGATGTCACCGGGCTCCACCGGCCCGTGCTCCATGACGTTGGCCATCCACCCGGGAGGAGCGTCGGCCTGCAGGTCCTTGGTGAAGAACTCGTTGACGATCATGGGCGTGCTCACGCCCGCCGGGATGATGGTGTTGACCCGGATGCCGTGCTTGCCCAGGGCCATCGCGTAGTTGCGCATGAGCGCCAGCACGCCGGCCTTGGCCGCGCCGTAGGCCATGTGCCCGGGGTTGAGCATCTCGGTCTTGTAGGCGACACCGCGGAAGGTCGACGTGGACCCGGTGATGACGATGGCGCCGCCGCGACCGCGCTCGACCATGCCGGGGGTGACCGCCCGCAGCGTGTAGAAGACGCCGGAGAGGTTCGTCGCGATCGTGTCGTGCCAGGCGCTCAGCCGCTGGGCGTGCGGGCCGGTCGAGGGCAGGATGCCGGCGTTGGCGCAGACCAGGTCGATGCCGCCGAGGCGCTCCTCGACCTGCGCCACGGCGGCGCTCACCTGCTCCTCGTCGCGCACGTCGCCGGTGATGCCGAGGAACTCCCGGCCGTGCTCGCGGACGAGCTTCTCGGTCTCGGCGAGGTCCTCCGGCGTGGACATGGCGTACTGCACCGAGTCGAACTGGCGGGTGACGTCGATGACCGCGACGTCGGCCCCCTCGGCGGCCAGCCGGACCGCGTGCGAGCGGCCCTGCCCCCGCGCGCCGCCGGTGACGAAGGCGACCTTCCCCTCGAAGCGGTTGCCGCTGGAACGCCCCATGGTTGTCTCCTGTCGGTCGATCGGTTCGGGTCAGGCCGTGCTGGCCGCGGGCACGGGTTCGGGCTGCGGGGTGGGCAGGGCCCGGATGGCGGGCACCACCTCCCGGCCCAGCCGCTCGATGGCGGCGATGGTCTCCTCGGCGCTCATCGACGGCCACTGCGGGCGCAGCAGCAGCGGGTCGACCGGGAAGCGGGTGCACAGGTCGGTGAGCTGCTCGACCACCTCCGCGTCGGTGCCCAGCACCGCGTGCCCGGTCACGGAGGCGACGAAGTCCGCGTCGAGGTCGTCGGCGCTGCCGGCGTGCTTCATGCCCTTCTGCGCGTAGGAGAGGTACTTGCCCTTCGACACCCGGGCGTACTCGACGACCGCCTCCTCCCGGGAGTCGGCGACCAGCACGTTGCGGCGCACCGGCTGCGGCCCGAACGGCTTGCCCCGTGCGGCGAAGCCCTCGCGGACGGCGGCGAAGCGCTCCTCGATCTCGGCGTAGGTGGCCTCGGGGGTCACCGGGAAGGCGTCCCCGAACCGGCCGGCCCGGCGGGCCCCGGCGACGCTCTGCGCGCCGACCCAGATCGGCGGGTGCGGGTCCTGCACCGGCTTGAGGTGCGGGCGGACGCCGTCGAGCTGCCAGAACCGGCCGGAGTGGGTGACCTCGTCCTGGGTCCAGAGCTTGACCAGCAGCTCGAGGATCTCGTCGGTGCGGGCGGCGCGCTCCTTGAACGGGATGCCGAGGTACTCGAACTCCTCGGGCCGGTAGCCGATGCCCGCACCGAAGACCAGCCGGCCCTCGGTGACCACGTCGAGCGTGGCGAGCTCCTCGGCCAGCATGACCGGGTGGTACAGCGGCGCGATCATGATCTGCGTGGCCAGCCGGGTGTCGCGCTCGCACTCGGCGGCGAGCCGGGCCAGCAGCGGCACCGGCTGCAGCCAGCGCAGCTCGCCGTAGAGGAAGTGCTGGCCGATCGCGATGTAGGTCATGCCGTTGCGCTGGGCGGCCTCGACGATCCGGCGCACGTCGTCGAACTGCCGGGCGGGGCTGACGGAGGTGGGGACGTCGGAGAGCAGCATGCCGACGGCGACCATGGGGGACCTCTCTTCCGGGGGACCGGCGGCTCAGCCGCGGGCGGGGCGGGTGAGCGCCTTGGCGAGCTGACCGAGCAGCACCTCGTTGCCGCCCTCGTAGATGCGCATCGGGCGGGCGTTGCGGTAGAGCCGCTCGATCGTCGAGCCGGTGGTCACCCCGAAGCGGCCCATCATCTGCACGCAGCGGTCGGTGACCCGGCCGGCGGCCTCGGTGGCGGCCACCTTGGCCATCGAGGACCAGTCCAGCGCCCCCAGCGGGTCGGCGGCGGCGCGGGTCGCGGCCGCGTAGGTGAGCAGCCGGGCCTGCTCGATCTCGCTCCAGCACGTGCCGAGCATCTGCGGGATCGGGCCGAGCCGGGCCAGCGTGCTGCCGAACTGCTCGCGGGAGGTCGTGTGCGCCACCGCCTCGTCGAGGGCGGCCTGGGCGACGCCCACCGCCGCGCCGGCGACCGACACCCGGAAGGTGGCCAGGGTCTGCAGCACGAGCGGGAAGGCCTGCCCGGGGTTGCCGACACGGGCGTCGGCGGGGACCCGCACGCCGTCGAAGCGCACCTCGCCGATGATGTGGGGGGCGATGAGGTCGGGGCCGGGCGTGACCGTGACGCCCGGGGTGCCGGCCGGCACGAAGACCAGGGAGAAGCCCTGCTCCTCCTTGGCCAGCACGGTGAAGAAGGCCGCGGCCGGTGCGTTGGTGATGAAGGACTTGTGCCCGTCGAGCACCAGCTCGCCGTCCCGCTCGGTCAGCGTCGTGGTGATCGAGCGCAGGTCCGACCCGACGTCGGGCTCGGTGAGGCACAGCGCGGCGATCGCCTCGACCGCGACCACCCGCGGCAGCCACTCGGCCTGCACCCGCGGGGAGGCCGCGACCGACAGCGCGTAGCTGCCGATGCCCTGCATGCCGAACAGCGAGTCCAGGTGCGCCGACACCCCGCCGAAGACCTCGCGGACGACGGTGACGGCCAGCGGGTCGACCCGCTCACCGGCCCCGCCGTGGGCGGCCGGCACGGTCAGCGCGGCCAGACCGCTCTCCTGCAGCGCCTCCCGCATGACCGGGTCGACGTCGGTCGCGGCGTCGGCCTCCCCGGCCCGCCAGCGGACCTTCTCGGCCACCTCGCGGGCCCGCTGCTGGAGCTCGCGGTGGGCGGTGGGCAGCTCGAACGACATCTGGTGGCCCTCCCCGGGTCGCGCCCGGCGTCCCCGCCGGGGTCCGACCGGCCGTCGGGCCGGACGTGGTCGGTATCCATGTTATTGGTGTTCATGGTTATTGTGTCAACGCCCACACCGCCTCCGGAGAGGACGCTACGGACATGACTTCCGCCGTGATCGTCGACGCCGTCCGCACCCCCATGGGCCGGGGCAAGGCCGGGGGTGCGCTGTCCCAGGTCCACCCGGTCGACCTGCTCGCCCAGGTGCTCTCCGCCCTCGCCGAGCGCTCCGGGCTGGACCCCGCCGCGGTCGACGACGTCCTGGTGGGCTGCGTCGGCCAGAACGGCGAGCAGTCCGCCACCCCCGGCCGGCAGGCGCTGCTGGCCGCGGGCTGGCCCGAGACCGTCCCCTCGGTGACCGTCGAGCGCAAGTGCGGCTCGGGTCAGCAGGCACTGGACTTCGCCGTCCAGGGTGTGGTCGCCGGCGCCTACGACGTCGTGGTCGCCGCGGGCGTGGAGTCGATGAGCCGGGTGCCGATGGGTTCGGCCCGCGGGGACGCCGACCCGCACGGGCCCCGGGTGCGCGAGCGCTACTCCCCCGGTCTGGTCCCGCAGGGCATCTCCGCCGAGCTCGTCGCCGAGAAGTGGGGGCTGTCGCGCGAGCAGCTCGACGCCTACGCCGCCCGGTCCCACGAGCGCGCCGCCGCCGCGGCCGCCGCCGGCGCCTTCGACCGGGAGGTGGTGCCGGTGACCACGCCCGACGGGACGGTGACCGCCGACGAGACCATCCGCCCCGGCACGACGTCGGAGAAGCTGGCCGGGCTGAAGCCGGCCTTCGCCACGAGCCCGCACGCCGCCCGCTTCCCCGAGCTGGACTGGAAGATCACCGCGGGCAACTCCTCGCAGCTGACCGACGGCGCGGCCGCGCTGCTGGTCATGAGCGAGGAGCGCGCAGCGGCGCTCGGTCTGACCCCCCGCGGGCGGGTGGTGGCCAGCGCCGTCACCGGTGACGACCCCCTGCTCATGCTGACCGGGCCGATCCCGGCGACGCACCGGCTGCTCGCCCGCTCCGGCCTCTCGATGGACGACATCGCCGCCGTCGAGGTCAACGAGGCCTTCGCCTCCGTGCCGCTGGCCTGGCAGGCCGAGTTCGGCGTGGACGACGCGCGGCTCAACCCCCGGGGCGGCGCGATCGCCCTGGGCCACCCGCTGGGTGCCTCCGGCGCCCGCCTGGCCACCACCCTGCTCGGGTTCCTCGAGGACACCGGGCAGCGGTACGGCCTGCAGACCATGTGCGAGGCCGGTGGGATGGCCAACGCCATGGTGATCGAGAACCTCTCCGCCACGCAGTAGGCGGACGGGACGGACGAGAGCGAAGGGCTGCCGCATGGACGTCACCGCAGGATCCGCCGTCGTCACCGGGGGCGCCTCCGGCCTCGGGCTGGCCACCGCCCGGCGCCTGGTCGAGAAGGGGGTGCCGACCGTGCTCGTCGACCTGCCCTCGTCGGCCGGCGCCGACGTCGCCGCCGAGCTCGGGGGCAAGACGCGCTTCGCCGCCGCCGACGTGACCGACCCCGACGCCGTGGCCGCGGCGGTCGCCGCCGCCGACGAGCTGGCGCCGCTGCGCACGCTGGTGCACTGCGCCGGCCGCGGCGGGGCGATGCGCGTCGTCGACAAGGAGGGCCGGCCGGGCTCGCTGGAGTTCTACGAGTCGATCGTCCGGGTCAACCTGATCGGCACCTTCAACGTGCTCAGCCAGGCCGCGGCGCGGATGGCCGCGCACGAGCCGGTCGAGGGCGAGCGCGGCGTCTGCGTGCTGACCGCGTCGGTCGCCGCGTGGGAGGGCCAGATCGGCCAGCTGCCCTACGCCTCGGCGAAGGCCGGCATCGTCGGGCTCACCCTGGTGGCCGCCCGCGACCTGGCCGGCAAGCTGGTCCGGGTCATGACGATCGCCCCGGGCACCTTCGACACGCCCATCCTCGCCCGGCTGCCCGAGCACGTGCGCGAGTCCCTGGGCCAGATGGTGCCCCACCCCCGGCGCCTCGGCGTCCCCGACGAGTTCGCCCGCCTGGCGCTGGCCATCGTCGACAACCCCATGCTCAACGGGGAGACGATCCGGCTGGACGGTGCGATCCGGATGCAGCCCAAGTGACGGCCGGACCCGAGGTGCTCGTCGAGCGGGACGGCGCCGTCCTGGTCGTCACGATCGACCGGCCGCAGGCGAGGAACGCCGTCAACCGCGCCGTCGCCGAGGGCATCGGGGCGGCGATGGACGAACTGGACGGCGACGACTCGCTGTTCGTCGGGGTCGTCACCGGCGCCGGTGGCACGTTCAGCGCCGGGATGGACCTCAAGGCCTTCCTGGCCGGGGAGAAGCCGCACGTGCCCGGGCGCGGGTTCGCCGGGCTGGTGGAGCGCCCGCCGCGCAAGCCCCTGATCGCCGCGGTGGAGGGCTACGCGCTGGCCGGCGGGTTCGAGATCGCACTGGCCTGCGACCTCGTCGTGGCCGCCGAGGGTGCGTCCTTCGGCCTGCCCGAGGTCAGGCGCGGGCTGCTGGCCGGTGGCGGGGGGCTGCTCCGGCTCCCGGTGAAGGCCGGGCTGCCCAAGGCGACCGAGTGGGCCCTGACCGGTGACCGGGTCAGCGCGGCCGACGCGCACGCGGCGGGCGTGGTCAACCGCCTCGTGCCCGACGGCGAGGCGCTGCCCGCGGCGCTGGAGCTGGCCCGGCAGATCGCCGGCAACGGCCCGCTGGCCGTGCAGGGCACCAAGCGCATCCTCGCCGAGGGCCCGGGCTGGCCGGCCGAGGAGGCCTTCGCCCGGCAGTGGGAGGTCTACGCGCCGATCCGGGCCTCGGAGGACGCGCAGGAGGGCGCGCGGGCGTTCACGGAGAAGCGGGCCCCGGTCTGGAAGGGCCGCTGAGAGGCCGACCACCCCGCCCGACCGCCCGGTGGCAGCGCCGGCCACCCGGCCTGACCACCCGGGGGTGGCGCCGCCCGCCCCGGCGGGCAGGAGACCTCCGGTGTCGGCGCCTACGTCTCTGAGTGCAGCCGCACTCAGAGACGTAGGCGCCCGGCGGCGCAGCGGCCCCGGGCGCCCGACCGGCCACGGCGGCCGACGCCGGCGGCGCACCCGTCCGGGTGCGCGTCCCGCAGGACCTCAGCGCCAGTCGATGACCTGGTCCATCAGCTGCGGGTGCTTCTGCCGGACCCAGTCGGCGTACTCCTGCATGTGGTCGTGCATGAGCCGCTCGGCGGCCTCGGCGTCCCCGTCGGCGATGGCCTGGGCGATGGTGGCGTGCACCTCGAGCACGTGCCGGCGCTCGTCCTTCGGGGAGAGCAGCCCGCTGACCTGGTCGCGGAAGATGTCCTCCAGCGAGACGCTGAACAGGTTCAGCACCGGGTTGCCGGACATCGAGGCCACGCCGCGGTGGAACTCGTTGGTGGCGTCGAAGTAGGTCGCGTCGTCCTCGACGCGGGTGCGGTCGGGGTCGGCGAGCTGCCCGACCAGCTCCTGCCCGCGCCGCTCGGCGGCCAGCCGCGCCATCATCGGCTCGAGGACCAGCCGGGCCTCGATGAGCTGCTGGAACGTCATGCCGCCCAGGTGGAAGAAGAGGGTCGACATGCGGCCGTAGTCGCGGGTCCCGACCTCGATCACCATCGGCCCGCCGTTGCGGCCCGGCTTCATGGTGATCAGCCCGTGCACCTCGAGGATGCGCAGCGCCTCGCGCAGCGACCCGCGGCCGACCCCGTAGTCCTCGAGCATCTGCGCCTCGGAGGACAGCAGCGTGCCGGGCGGGAGCTTGCGCGAGACGATCTCGTGCACGATCTCCTGGGCGAGGGCCTCGGCGACCTTCGCGCCGCGCTTGATCGGCCGTGGGGCCGATCCGTCGGCGCGGGGACGCTGGGCGGGGAGCATGCGCAGAGGGTAGTCGGACCGGGCGGTCCGGACCGCCTCCCGGGGCCCTCATCCCTGGATCTGATGAGCAGGGTTGGCGCGCTCCGTGATCACCACGTCCGGGCGGGGAGGACTAAGCGCCCACGTCGGCGGGCAGGAGCACCCCGTCCCGCCGGGGCGCCGTCCCGGCGCGAGCGCAGCGACAGATCCCGAGGAGAGGAGCCGAGTCGATGGCGTCCGTCATCCACTACACCATCGCCACCGAGGCCGAGAAGCACGACGACTTCCGCCGGGTCCTGTGGACCGGAAAGAACACCCAGCTGGTCATCATGACGATCCCGCCGGGCGGGGAGATCGGCGAGGAGGTGCACGAGGACATCGATCAGATCCTGACCTTCGTCAGCGGGACCGGCGAGGCGCGGATCTCGGGGAACAAGAAGGCGGTCGCCCAGGGCGACCTGGTCGTCGTCCCGGCCGGCACCAAGCACAACTTCGTCAACACCGGCCCCAACCCGCTGGTGCTCTACACCGTCTACGGCCCGCCGGAGCACGCCGACGGCGCGGTGCACCGCACCAAGGAGGAGGCCGACGAGGCGGAGGAGTCGGGGAAGGACGAGCCGCCGACGTCCTGATCCGGCGGCGCGGGCCGCGGGAGGGTCACCCGCGGCCGGCGCCGCTGGCGGTGGCGCCGGCCGGCTGTCGCCGGCGCAACCAGCCCCTGCGGCGCCGCGCGGCGCTCTCGTGGGCGCGGTCGGCGACCGCCACCCCGATCGCGTAGACCACCGCGGTCACCGGCACGGCCAGGATGGCCCCCGCCAGGCCGTAGAGCAGCCCGAAGACGGTGAGCGCGTAGACCGTGGCGAGCGGGTGCAGGTAGATGACCCGCCGCATGATCAACGGCTGCAGGAGGTTGCCCTCCACCTGCTGGACGACGACCACCGCCGCCAGGACCAGCAGCGCGTCGGTGAGGCCGCCGGAGGCGAAGGCGACGACCACCGCTGCGATCCCGGCGACGAACGCCCCCACGATGGGCACGTACGCGCCGAGGAAGGTGAGCAGGGCCAGCGCGAACGGCAGCGGGACGCCGATGACGACGAGCGCGATCCCGATACCCACGGCGTCGATCAGGGCCACCAGCGTGGTGCCGCGGAGGAACCCGCCGAGGGCGGACCAGGCCCGGCGACCGGCGGCCTCGACGCCCTCCCGGCGCGGGGCGGGCACGATCCGCAGGGCGTGCCGGCAGACGTCCTCGCCGTCGTACGCCAGCCAGAACGCGGTGAAGAGGGCCAGGACCACCGCGGTCAGGAAGGCCACCGCGGTGGTCACGCCGGTCACGACCATGCCGCCGCCGAGGAGACCGCCGGGGGGCCCCGATCCGCCGCCGGTGCTGCCCGGGGTGACCTGCGCGATGAGCCCGTCGAAGACCTCGCCCACCTGCTGCTCCGACAGGCCGACCGTGTCGGTGAGGAAGGTCCGGATCCGGTCCAGGCCCTGGGCCAGGGTGGGCCCCAGGGCGCTGAGCTGGCTCCGGATGCGCTGCTCCAGCCACCACACCACCGCCCCGACGAGCGCGAGGAACGCGAGGAGCACCAGCCAGGTCGCCGCCAACCGGGGCAGCCCGTGCCGGTCGAGCCAGGAGACCACCGGCCGCAGCAGCGCGGTCACCAGCAGGGCCGCCAGCACGGTGAGCACGACCGAGCCGAGCAGCACCGCGACCTGGAGCGCGAAGTAGGCGACCGTGCCGACCACGAGGGCCCACAGGCACCACACGCCGGTGGCCCGGGCGCCCGCGGGCAGTGTGGCGAGCGCCCGGGTCAGGGGCCGGGCGTCGGCCGGCTCCCGGGCGGCCCCGTCCGGGGACTGCTCCCCGGGACCGGGCCCGTGGTCGGTTCCCCCGGGCCCGGCCACCCCGGGATCGGTGTCCCCGGGCCGGGTCACCGGTGCCTCCCGGGCCGTGCGGTCGGTGTCGCGCACCATGTCCTCCCCCTGCCCGGCGTGTCGAACGCGCCGAATGCGGCCGTGGTCGGTCCACCGGTTGCCGCGCGGAGGGGCCGCACCCGTGCGCGTCGCCTTTCGACACCGATCCGTCATGGGGCGCAGCGCGCTGCGGGCTGCTAGCGGCCGCCCAGGACCTCGAGCACCTGCCGGCGGACCTCGAGGTCCTCCCGGGCGGTGACCACGACGGTGCGGGCCGCTGCGCCCGGCGCGCTGACGTCGGCGTCGGCGGTCGCCCGCCGGTTGGCCGCCTCGTCCAGCGCCAACCCGAGGTGCGGCAGCCGGGCGGCGAGGTCGGCCCGCACCTGCCAGGCGCGCTCCCCGACCCCGCCGGTCAGCACCAGCAGGTCCAGCCCGCCGGTGGCCGCGGTCATCGCCGCGACCTCGCGGGCCAGCCGGTGCAGGTAGACGTCGTAGGCCAGCGCGCAGTCGGGGTCCCCGGCGTCCCGGCCGGCCAGCACGTCGCGCAGGTCACCGGAGGTGCCCGACAGGCCCTTGAGCCCGGCGTGGTGCTCGAGGACGTCGGCCACCTCGGCCCGGGGCTCGCCGCCGTGCTCCAGCAGCCACAGCAGCAGACCCGGGTCGACGGTGCCCGGGCGGGTGTTCATGACCAGCCCGGCCAGCGGCGTGAAGCCCATCGTGGTGTCCACCGAGACCCCGTCGACGACGGCGGCGAGCGACGCCCCCGCCCCCAGGTGGGCCGAGACGACGCGCAGCCGCGCCGGGTCGGCCCCCACCAGCTCGGCGCCGCGGCGCACCGCGTGGGCGTGCGAGAGCCCGTGGAAGCCGTAGCGCCGCAGGTCGAAGCGGCGGTTCCACTCCCGGGGCAGCGCGTAGGTGCGGGCGGCCGGGGGCAGCGTGGTGTGGAAGGTGGTGTCGAAGCAGGCCACCGCCGGGACGTCGGGCAGCAGCTCCTCGACCGCCCGGATGCCGGCCAGCGCCCGCGGGTTGTGCAGCGGCGCCAGGTGGCTGGTCGCGTACAGCCCGGCGACGAGCATCGGGTCGACCAGCGCCGGCCCTGTGTACCGCGGCCCGCCGTGCACCACCCGGTGCCCGACGGCGTCGACCGCGCCGCAGCCGGCCAGGAACTCCTCGAGCGGCCGGAGGTGGCCCTCCCCCTGCCAGCGCTCCACCGTCCCGGCGGCCGTGACGGTCCCCTCGCCGTCGAGCCGGGTGAGCTTGAGGCTGCTGGACCCGGCGTTGACGACCAGCAGCCTCACGGCTCGGGCTCCCGCAGCGGGTTCCCGCCGGACGTGACCGGGCCGGCCGCGCCGCTCCAGCGCCAGTCCCGGATCTCGGGCACGTCCTCGCCGTGGGCCCGGATGTGCACGCGGTGCTCGATCAGCTTGTCGGTGAGCGCCTCGCGGGCGTGCGCGGAGACCCCGCGCAGCCGCGGGACCCGGTCGATCACGCTGATGGCCAGGTTGAACCGGTCGATCCGGTTCATCACGCACATGTCGAACGGCGTGGTCGTGGTGCCCTCCTCGACGTAGCCGCGGACGTGGAGGTTGTCGTGGTTGGCCCGCCGGTAGGTCAGCCGGTGGATCAGCCACGGGTAGCCGTGGTAGGCGAAGACCACCGGCTTGTCGACGGTGAACAGCGCGTCGAAGGCGGCGTCGGAGAGGCCGTGCGGGTGCTCCCGCTCGTCCTGGAGCCGCATGAGGTCGACCACGTTCACCACCCGGACGCGCAGGTCCGGGAACCAGGCGCGCAGGATCTCCACGGCCGCGAGGGTCTCCATCGTGGGCACGTCGCCGGCGCAGGCCATGACCACGTCGGGCTCGCTCCCGGCGTCGCTGCTCGCCCAGTCCCAGATCCCGATGCCCTTCGTGCAGTGCACGACCGCGTCGTGCATGTCGAGGTACTGCAACGCCGGCTGCTTGCCGGCCACGATCACGTTGACGTACTGCCGGGTGCGCAGGCAGTGGTCGGCCACCGACAGCAGGGTGTTGGCGTCCGGCGGCAGGTAGACCCGGATGACGTCGGCCTTCTTGTTGACCACGTGGTCGATGAAGCCCGGGTCCTGGTGGGAGAACCCGTTGTGGTCCTGCCGCCAGACGTGCGAGGTCAGCAGGTAGTTCAGCGAGGCGATCGGCCGCCGCCACGGGATGCCGTTGGTCGTCTTCAGCCACTTCGCGTGCTGGTTGACCATCGAGTCGACGATGTGGATGAACGCCTCGTAGCACGAGAAGAACCCGTGCCGGCCGGTGAGCAGGTAGCCCTCCAGCCAGCCCTGGCAGGTGTGCTCGGAGAGGATCTCCATGACCCGCCCGTCCGGGGCCAGGTGGTCGTCCTCCGGGCGGCGCTCGGCCATCCAGGCCCGGTCCGTGGCCTCGAGGACGGCGCCCAGCCGGTTGGAGTTGTTCTCGTCGGGGGCGAACACGCGGAAGTTCGCCATGTTGCGCCGCATCACGTCGCGCAGGAAGGTGCCCAGCACGCGGGTCGCCTCCACCGCGCCGGTGCCCGGCTCCGGCACCGGGACGGCGTAGTCGCGGAAGTCCGGCAGCCGCAGGTCGACCAGCAGCTTCCCGCCGTTGCTGTGCAGGTTGGCGCTCATCCGCCGCTCCCCGCCCGGGTGCAGGTCCCGGATCAGCGGCACGGGCGCGCCGGTCGCGTCGAAGAGCTCCTCGGGCCGGTAGCTGCGCAGCCACTCCTCGAGCACCCGCCGGTGGCCGTCGTCCTCGCGGGCGTTGGCGAAGGGCACCTGGTGGGATCGCCAGGAGCCCTCGACGCGGTGCCCGTCGACCTCCGCCGGCCCGGTCCACCCCTTGGGCGATCGCAGCACGATCATGGGCCAGCGGGGCCGCTCGGTGCTGCCCTCCTCGCGGGCCCGCCGCCGGATCGCGGCGATCTCGTCGAGGCAGGCGTCGAGCGCGGCGGCGAACTCCTGGTGCATCCGGGCCGGGTCGTCCCCGGCCACCAGGTACGGGGTGTGGCCGTAGCCGCGCATCAGCTCCAGCAGCTCGTCGTCGCCGATGCGGGCCAGCACGGTGGGGTTGGCGATCTTGTAACCGTTGAGGTGCAGGATCGGCAGGACGGCGCCGTCCCGGCGGGGGTCGAGGAACTTGGTGGAGTGCCAGCTCGCCGCCAGGGGCCCGGTCTCGGCCTCGCCGTCCCCGACGACCGCGGCGACGACCAGGTCGGGGTTGTCGAAGGCCGCGCCGTAGGCGTGCGAGAGCGCGTAGCCGAGCTCGCCGCCCTCGTGGATGGAACCCGGGGTCTCCGGCGCCACGTGGCTGGGGATCCCGCCCGGGAACGAGAACTGGGTGAACAGCCGGTCCATCCCCTCGGCGTCCTGGGACACCTCGGGGTAGACCTCGCTGTAGGTGCCCTCGAGCCAGGCGGCGGCCACCGGGCCGGGGCCGCCGTGGCCGGGCCCCATCACGTAGATCATCTCGAGGTCGCGGGCGGTGATCGCACGGTTGAGGTGCGCGTAGACGAAGGTCAGCCCCGGCGTGGTGCCCCAGTGCCCGAGCAGCCGCGGCTTGACGTGCTCGGGCCGCAGCGGCTCGCGCAGCAGCGGGTTGTCCATCAGGTAGATCTGGCCCACCGACAGGTAGTTGGCCGCCCGCCACCAGGCGTGGACGGCGTGCAGCTCCTCCTCGGACAGCGGGCCGCCGCCCGCCCCCACGACCGCGGCGGCCTCCACCTGCACGTCCATGCCTGCACTCCCGGGGTCGTCGGCGCTGCTCGTCGGGGCGCGGCCGGGCCGGCCCCGGTCCACCGTGCCCGGTCGGGCGGCGGGGGGCCAGCAGGCCGGGCGTCCCGAGGGCCCGGGTCCTAGGTCACTGTCCGGCCGGCCGCCGGGCTGCGGACGCTCGGGAGCATGACCTCCCCGGCCCAGGACGTGCGCGCCGCCGGCGACCGGGCGCACCACGAGCTGCCCGCCCACGAGGTCCTGCTGCTCCTGGAGACCTCGCCCGAGCGCGGGCTCTCCGGCGCGGAGGCCGCCCGGCGGCGGGCGGCCGTGGGCCCGAACACGCTGCCGCGGGTCGACCAGCGCGGGCCGGTGCTGCGCTTCCTGCTGCAGTTCCACCACCCGCTGGTCTACGTGCTGCTCGCCGCGGCCGCGGCCACGCTGGCGCTCGGCGACGTCGTCGACGCCGGGGTGATCCTGGCCGTGGTGCTGCTCAACGCCGGGATCGGCTTCGTGCAGGAGTCCCGCGCCGAGCGGGCCCTCGACGCCCTCATGGCGATGGTGCGGGCCGAGGCCACGGTGGTGCGCGACGGCCGGTGGTCCCGCGTCCCCTCCGACGAGCTCGTGCCGGGCGACGTCGTGGTGGTCGAGGCCGGGGACAAGGTGCCGGCCGACCTGCGGCTGGTGACGGTGCGCGAGCTGCAGGTCGACGAGTCGGCGCTGACCGGGGAGTCGCTGGCCGTGGCCAAGTCCCCCGTCGAGCTCCCGGCGGCCACGACCCTGGGCGACCGCGCCAACATGGCCTGGTCGGGCAGCCTGGTGACCCGCGGCCGGGGCCGGGGGGTGGTGGTCGCCACCGGCGGGGACACCGAGATGGGCCGCATCCACCGCCTGGTCGGCGAGGCCCGGGCCCTGGAGACCCCGCTCACCAGCAAGATCGGCCGGTTCAGCCGGGTGCTCACCGTGGTCGTCCTCGGGCTGGCCGGGCTGACCTTCGCCCTGGGCACGGTGCGCGGCGAACCACCGGCCGACATGCTCACCGCGGCTGTCGCCCTGGCCGTCGGCGCGATCCCCGAGGGGTTGCCGGCCGTCGTCACCATCACGCTGGCCATCGGGGTGGCGCGGATGGCGCGCCGCCGGGCGATCATCCGGCGGCTGCCGGCGGTGGAGACGCTCGGCAGCACCACGGTCGTCTGCACCGACAAGACCGGCACCCTGACCGCCAACGCCATGACCGTCACCGCGGTGGTGGCCGGCGGCCGGGCGTACGCGGTCACCGGCAGCGGGTACGCCGCCGAGGGGCGGGTGCTGCTCGGCGGGGAGCCGGCCGACCCGGCCACCGACGCCGCGCTGCGCGAATGCCTGGTCGCCGGCGCGCTGTGCAACGACAGCCGGCTGACCGACCGGGCGGGCACCCGGCAGGTGGTCGGCGACCCCACCGAGGCCGCGCTGCTGGTCTCGGCGGAGAAGGCGGGCCTGGACCCGGCCGCGCAGCGGGCGGTGCTCCCCCGCGTCGACGCGATCCCGTTCGACTCCGACCGGCGCTGGATGGCGACCCTGCACGCGGACGGGGACGGCCGCGTCGTCGCCTACGTCAAGGGCGCCGTGGAGCGGCTGCTCGACATGGCCGTCGACGAGCTGCGTGCCGACGGCAGCACCGCGCCGGTGGACGCCGACGCCGTGCACCGCGTGACCGGCGAGCTGAGCGGGCAGGCGCTGCGGGTGCTGGCCACGGGCCGCGTGGAGCTGCCCGCCGGCACCACCGGGCTGCCCGAGGAACTCCTCGCCGGCCGGGTCACCCTGCTCGGCGTCCAGGGGATGCTCGACCCGCCGCGCCCGGCGGCCCTCACCGCGGTGGCCGCCTGCCGGGAGGCCGGCATCCAGGTGAAGATGATCACCGGCGACCACGCCGGCACCGCCCGGGCCATCGCCGGGCAGTTCGGCCTGGGGGACGGCGGGGCGGGCGGGGAGGTCCCGGTGGTGACCGGCGCCGAGCTGGCCGGCCTGCCGGCCGACGAGCTGCCCGAGGTCGCGCGCCGCACCGCGGTCTTCGCCCGGGTCGACCCGGAGCAGAAGCTGCGGCTCGTCGAGACCCTGCAGGCGCAGGGCCACGTGGTGGCGATGACCGGCGACGGGGTGAACGACGCGCCCGCGCTGCGCCGGGCCGACATCGGGGTGGCCATGGGCCGGGGTGGCACCGAGGTGGCCAAGGAGGCCGCCGACATGGTGCTCACCGACGACGACTTCGCCACCGTCGAGGCCGCCGTCGAGGAGGGGCGCGGCGTCTTCGACAACCTCCGCAAGTTCATCGCCTTCATCCTGCCGACCAGCTTCGGGCAGGGCCTGGTCATCCTCGTCGCGGTGGCCCTGGCCGCGACCCTGCCGGTGCTGCCGGTGCAGGTCCTCTGGGTGAACATGACCACCGCCGTCGCCCTGGGCATCGTGCTGGCGTTCGAGCCGCTCGAGGAGGGGATCATGCGGCGGCCTCCCGTGCCGCCGTCCCGGCCGCTGCTGACCCGGGAGCTGGCCGGGCGGATCGTGCTGGTCTCCGCGCTCATGGTGGTCGGGGCGTTCGGCCTCTTCGAGTGGGCGCTGGCCCGGGGCGAGCCGCTCCCGGTCGCGCGCACGGTGGCGGTCAACGTGTTCGTCGTCGTCCAGGTCGCCTACCTGCTCACCTGCCGGTCGCTGGAGCGCTCGGTGCTCGCCGTCGGCCTGCTGACCAACCGGTGGCTGCTGGCCGGGGTGACCGCCATGCTGGCCCTCCAGCTGCTGTTCACCTACGCCCCGTGGATGAACACCCTGTTCGACAGCGCACCGGTCGACCCGGTGTGGTGGCTGTGGGTGACCGGCGTCGGCGTCGTCGTGTACGCGGTCGTCGAGGCCGAGAAGGCGCTGCGCCGGTCGCGCCGCCGCCGGTCCGCTGGACCCTGAGCGCACCCGGCAGCACACTCGCAGGCGCCGCACCCGGCCCGTCAGCGTCGACCGAGAGGGTCCCCCCACGATGCCGTCCAGCTACTCCCCCGCCTCCCCGGAGAGCGTGTTCACCTACGGCGCGCCGCACCTGAAGTTCGGCCCCGGCGCCTCCGACGAGATCGGCTACGACCTCAGCCAGACGGGGGCGAGGCGGGTCCTCGTCGTCACCGACCCCGGCGTGGCCGCCACCGGCCACCCGCAGCGGGTGGCCGACCAGATGGACCGCTTCGGCATCGAGGCCGTGGTGTACGACCGGGCGCACGTCGAGCCCACCGACGAGAGCCTGAAGGCCGCCGTCGACTGGGCCCGCGAGAACGGCCCGTGGGACGCCTTCGTCGCGGTCGGCGGCGGGTCGAGCATCGACACCGCCAAGGCCGTCGACCTGCTCACCACCAACCCCGGCGAGCTCATGGACTACGTCAACGCCCCGGTCGGCGGCGGCCGTGCGCCGGTCAACCCGCTGGCCCCGCTGGTCGCCGTCCCCACGACCACCGGCACCGGGGCGGAGAGCACCACGATCTGCGTGCTGGACGTGCTCTCCCTCAAGGTCAAGACCGGCATCAGCCACGCCCGCCTGCGGCCCGCGCTGGCGGTCGTGGACCCCGCGCTCACCCGCAGCCAGCCGGCCGGCGTGACCGCCGCCTCCGGGATGGACATCCTCTGCCACGCGCTGGAGAGCTACACCGCCCGGCCCTACACCACCTACGAGCGCAAGCAGCCCGAGCAGCGGGTGCCCTACTGCGGCGCCAACCCGATCGCCGACATGTGGTCGGAGAAGGCGATGACCCTGCTGGCCGGCTCCTTCCGCCGGGCGGTGCGGCACGGCGAGGACGAGGCCGCCCGGGCCGACATGGCCATGGCCGCGACCTTCGCCGGGATGGGCTTCGGCAACGCCGGGGTGCACATCCCGCACGCCAACGCCTACCCCATCGCCGGGCGGGTCAAGGACTTCCACCCCAAGGACTACCCCGCCGACGAGCCGATGGTGCCGCACGGCATGTCCGTCGCCCTGACCGCGCCGGAGGCCTTCCGGTTCACCTTCGACGCCGACCCGGAGCGGCACCTGCGCGCCGCCCGCCTGCTCGACCCGGCCGCCGAGCAGACCGACGACCCGCGCGAGTTCCTGCCCGCGGTGCTCACCGCGCTGATGCGCGACATCGACATCCCCGCCGGGCTGGGCGCGGTGGGCTACGACGAGGGCGACGTCCCCGACCTGGTCGAGGGCGCGATGAAGCAGCAGCGGCTGCTGGCCACCGCGCCCCGGGACGTCACCGAGGACGACGTCGCCGGGATCCTGCGGCGGTCCATGCACCTGTGGTGACCCCGCGGCGACGCGGCTCGGCGCCGCGTCCGACACTGGCGGCGTGACCGCGACCGACGCCGACCTGCTCGCCGCGCTCGACCGGGCGGGGGTGGCCGACGCCGACGCCTCCGGCCTGGCCCGGGCGCTCTACTCCTCCGACGGCTCGCTGTACCGGGTGCTGCCCCGGGTGGTGGTCCGCCCCCGGCACGCCGACGAGATCGACGCGACCCTCGCGGTGTGCCGGGAGCTCGGCGTCCCGCTCACCGCCCGGGGCGCCGGCACCTCCATCGCCGGTAACGCGGTCGGCCCCGGCGTCGTGCTCGACACCAGCCGGCACCTCGCCCGCGTGCACGGGATCGACGCGGAGGCCCGGACGGCGACCGTGGACCCGGGCGTGGTGCAGGTGGCGCTGCAGGCGGCGGCCCGCCCGCACGGGCTGCGCTTCGGCCCCGACCCGAGCACCGCCAACCGGTGCACCGTCGGCGGGATGATCGGCAACAACGCCTGCGGCTCGCGGGCGCTGGGCTACGGCCGGACGTCGGACAACGTGGTGGGCCTCGACGTGGTCACCGGCACCGGGGAGCGGCTGCTCCTCGACGGCGGACCCGCCGTCGGGGACGGGCTGACCGGCCGGCTGCGGCGGCTGGTCGACGGCGACCTGGCCCTCGTCCGCACCGAGCTGGGCCGCTTCGGCCGGCAGGTCTCCGGCTACGGCCTGGAGCACCTGCTGCCCGAGCGCGGCTCCGACCTCGCCCGCGCCCTGGTCGGCAGCGAGGGGACGCTGGCGCTGGTGCGGCGGGCCACCGTCCGGCTGGTCGCCGACGCGCCGTACCGGGGGCTGGTCGTGCTCGGCTACCCGACGATGGCCGACGCCGCCGACGCCACCCCGGCGCTGCTGCGGCACGGGCCCACGGCCGTGGAGGGGCTCGACCAGCGGATCGTGCAGCGGCTGCGCGACGTCCCGGCGGCCGTGGTGCCCGAGCTGCCCCGCGGCGGCGGCTGGCTGGTCGTCGAGGTCACCGGGGACACCGCCGCCGAGGTCGAGGACCGCGCGGGCCGGGTGCTGGCCGACGCGGCCGCGCTCGACGCGATGGTGGTGACCGACCCCGCCGAGGCGGCGGCGATCTGGCGGATCCGCGAGGACGGCGCCGGCCTGGCCGCCCGCACGCCCGACGGGCGCCCGGCGCACGCCGGGTGGGAGGACGCCGCCGTCCCGGTCGAGGGGCTCGGGGACTACCTGCGCGGGTTCGAGGCGCTGCTCGACGAGCACGGCCTGCAGGGCGTCCCCTACGGCCACTTCGGCGACGGCTGCGTGCACGTGCGCATCGACTTCCCCCTCGGCGCCGGCCCCGACCGGGGCCGCGGCGCCTACCGCGCCTTCGTCACCGACGCCGCCGCGCTGGTCGCCCGGCACGGCGGGTCCATGTCCGGGGAGCACGGGGACGGCCGGGCCCGCAGCGAGCTGCTCGGCCACATGTACTCCCCCGCGGCGCTGGGCCTCTTCGCCCGCGTCAAGGGGCTGTTCGACCCCGACGACGTGCTCAACCCGGGGGTGCTGGTCCGGCCCGCCCCGGTGGACGCCGACATCCGGGTGGCCGACGCCCCCCGCCGCAGCGCCGGCCTGGCCTTCGCCTACCGGCACGACGGCGGCGACCTCTCCACCGCGGTGCACCGCTGCACCGGGGTCGGGAAGTGCCGCGCCGACCTGCCCGCGGCCGGCGGGGTCATGTGCCCGTCGTGGCCGGCCACCCGGGAGGAGAAGGACACCACCCGCGGCCGGGCCCGGGTGCTGCAGGAGATGCTCGCCCCCGGCGGCCCGGTGCGCGACTGGCGCTCCCCCGAGGTGCACGCGGCGCTGGACCTGTGCCTGTCCTGCAAGGGCTGCTCCCGGGACTGCCCGACCGGCGTGGACATGGCGACGTACAAGGCCGAGGTCCTGCACCAGACCTACCGGCGGCGGCTGCGCCCGCGCGCGCACTACACGCTGGGCCGGCTGCCCCGCTGGGCCGACCTCGCCGCGCGGGCGCCGCGGCTGGTCAACGCGGTGATGGCCTCCCGGCTCGGCGGCCGGCTGGCCAAGTGGGGCGCCGGGGTGGACCAGCGCCGCGACCTGCCCGCCTTCGCCGGCCGGACCTTCCGCGCCCGGTGGGCCGACCGGGCGCCGGGGGCCTCGACCGGGGCGCCGGTGGCGCTGTGGGTGGACTCCTTCACCGACCACTTCGCCCCGGAGGTGGCCGAGGCCGCCGTCACCGTGCTGGAGCGGGCCGGCTACCGGGTTCAGGTGCCGCCGGCCGAGACCTGCTGCGGGCTGACCTGGATCACCACCGGGCAGCTCGACGCCGCCCGCCGCACGCTGGCCCGCACCGTGGAGCTGCTCGCCCCCCTGGCCGCGGCCGGGGTGCCGGTGGTCGGCCTGGAGCCCTCCTGCACCGGGGTGCTGCGGCACGAGGCCCGCGAGCTCGTCGGCGGGGAGGCCGCCGAGGCGGTCGCGCGCGCCACCCGGACGCTGGCCGAGCTGCTGCGCGACACCCCCGGCTGGTCGCCGCCGTCCCTCGCCGGGCTGGAGGTGGTGGCCCAGCCGCACTGCCACCACCACGCCGTGCTCGGCTGGGCGGCCGACGAGCGGCTGCTGCGCGACGCCGGCGCCGCGGTGCGCCGGGTGGGCGGCTGCTGCGGGCTGGCGGGGAACTGGGGGGTCGAGCGGGGCCACCACGACGTGTCGGTCGCCATCGCCGGCCAGCAGCTGCTGCCCGCCGTCGCCGAGGCCGGCCCGGACGCCGTCGTCCTGGCCGACGGGTTCTCCTGCCGCACGCAGCTCGACCAGCTGGCCGGGCGCACGTCCCTGCACCTGGCCCAGCTGCTGGCCGGCCGGGCCTGACCGGCGCCGCGGTCTGCGACGATGCGGGCGTGGAGCTCGAGGAGACCCTGCTGCCCGGCGTCGGCGTCCGCTACGAGCTGCAGACGCGGGCGGGCCAGGTGCTGGCCATCGTCGTGCAGCGCGACGGCGGAGCGGAGGCGGCCGTCTACGACCGCCGCGACCCCGACCGCGCCCTCGGGGTGGTGCGCCTGGAACCCGAGGAGGCCGACGCGGTCGCGGAGGTGCTCGGCGCGCCCCGGCTGACCCAGCGCTTCGCCGACCTGTCCAAGGAGGTGCCCGGGCTGGAGTCCGGGCGCTTCCCGATCCGGCCGGGCTCGGCCTTCGCCGGCCGGCCGCTGGGCGACACCCGGGCCCGGACCCTCACCGGCTGCTCGATCGTGGCCATCGTCCGCGACACCGACGTCGTCCCCTCCCCCGGCCCCGGCGACCTGCTGGAGCCGGGGGACGTGCTGGTCGCGATCGGCTCGGAGTCCGGGCTGGAGCAGCTCGAGCACCGGCTGGCCCGGCCGGCCTGAGCCGGTGGAGCACGTCGCCGCACTGCTGCTGGAACTGGGCCTGCTCTTCCTCGGGCTCGCCCTGCTCGGCCTGCTCGCCCGCCGGGTGCAGCTCTCGCCCGTCCCGTTCGTGCTGCTCGCCGCCCTCGCCCTGGGGGACGGCGGCCTGGTGCCGCTGACCACGGCCCAGCCGTTCATCGAGGCGGCCGCCGAGATCGGCGTGGTCCTGCTGCTCCTGGCGCTGGGCCTGGAGTTCTCCCCCGACGAGCTGTTCGGCTCGCTGCGCCGCCACGGCCCCTCGGGCCTGGTCGACCTGCTGCTCAACGCACCCCCCGGCTTCGTCGCCGGACTCCTGCTCGGGCTGCCCTGGGAGGGGGCGCTGGCGCTGGCCGGCGTCACCTACATCTCCTCGTCGGGGATCATCGCCCGGCTGCTCGGCGACCTGGGCCGGCTGGCCAACCGGGAGACGCCGGCGGTGCTGTCGGTGCTGGTGCTCGAGGACCTCGCGATGGCGCTGTTCCTACCGCTGCTCGTGGTGGCCCTCGCCGGCGCCGGCCCGGCCGCGGCCGCCGGGGGGATCGGGCTGGCCGTCGGGGCCGTCGTCGTGGTGATCCTGGCCGCCCAGCGGCACGGGCACCGGCTCGGCCGGCTGATGGCCCACCCCGACGACGAGCAGGTGATGCTGCGGCTGGTCGGGCTGACCCTGCTGGTGGCCGGGCTGGCGCAGGCGCTGGGGGCCTCGGCCGCGGTCGGCGCCTTCCTCGTCGGGCTGGCCCTCCCGGAGTCCTTCGCCGACCGCGCCCGGGCCATCCTGGGGCCGCTGCGCAACCTGTTCGCCGCGACCTTCTTCGTGGCCTTCGGGCTGACCACCGACCCCGGGGAGGTGCTGCCGGTCCTGCCCGCCGTCCTGCTGCTGGGCGTGGTCACCGCGGTGACCAAGGTGGCCACCGGGTGGTTCGCCGCCCGCCGGGACGGCGTCGCCGTCCCCGGCCGGCTGCGCGCGGGCACGGCCCTGGTGGCCCGCGGCGAGTTCTCCATCGTCATCGCCGGGCTGGCGGTCGCCGCCGGCATCCCCGAGCTGGGCCCGGTGGCCACCGGCTACGTGCTGCTGCTGGCCGTGCTCGGCCCGGTGCTGACCCGCTTCGCCGAGCCGCGCGGCCTGCGCCCGGCCCTGCCCCGCTGACCCCCTGTGATCCCAGCCGCCCCTCGATGATCAGGTGACCTGGTCGTCGCCGGGGCGGGGGGGGCGCCGGGGGGGGGGGCGGGGGGGGCGCCGGGGGGCCGCCGCCCCGAGGCGGGGCGGGGCC
>NZ_JBJGYK010000054.1:0-28875 GCF_054049955.1 Geodermatophilus sp. SYSU D00758 | reverse complement strand
CCACCCCGGCGGCCACCTCGGCGCACCGCTCGGCGTCCCGCCCGCCCAGCAGCACCCGCTGCCCGGCCGCGGCCAGCCGCACCGCCAGCCCCCGCCCCTGCGGACCGGTGCCCCCCAGCACGCCGACCACGAGCTCCTCGACCGAACGACCCTCAGCCACCTGGCACCTCCCGCGGCGACCGGCCCCTCCGGCGCCCGGTGCCGATCATGCCGGGGCGGCGCCGGGCGCCGGACCCGGGTCGGTGGGTGGGGTCCGTGCGGTCAGTCGCCGCGCCAGGTGCGGTCCTCGGCGGTCAGCCGCTCCTCGCGCTCGGCCACCGACTGCAGCGCGTGCTCGGCCTCCTCGCGGGTGTCGTACGGGCCGAGGCGGTGCCGCTCGGCGCAGCCGTCACGGTCCTCGACGGTGTGGTGCTTGAGGCAGAAGAACCAGGGCCCCTGTGACATCGCTGCGCTCCTCCCGGTGGACGGTCCTCCTCCACCCTGCCACCGCGCGGGCGGCCCGGCCCGTGGACGTCCGCGCAGCTCCGGCCCGGGCGGCTGGCCGAGCGGCTGCGCGCGGCCGTCGCCGGGACGCGTACCCCGACCGGGCACGCGGTCACCGCCTCCATCGGGATCGCGCCGGCCCGGCCGGAGGACGGGGAGGACCCCGCCGAGGCGGTGCGGCGGCTGGTCGACCCCGCCGACGGCGCGATGTGCCAGGCCGAGCAGGCCGGGCGGGACCGGGTCTCCGCCGCCCTGCCCCGCCCCCGCCCGGCGGGGGACGTCGGCACCCGGGCGGCCGGCCCCGTCCGACCTCCCGGCTCGACCGGTGGGGACGGCGGTTCTCTGCTTCCCTGGTCGCATGACGCTCGCCGCGCCGGACCCCACCCGGACGGTGCCGCTGCCGCTGCGCGACCAGGCCGACGTCCGCGACCGCTGGTTCACGCAGCGGTTGCTGGACCTGCTGCCGGTCCTGATGGACCGCGCCGGCATCGACCTGTGGCTGGTGACCGGCCGGGAGTACAACGAGGACCCGGTGCTGCCGACGCTGCTGCCGGCCACCTGGCTGTCCGCGCGCCGGCGCACCGTGCTGGTGCTGCACCGCAGCGACGACGGGGTCACCGCGGTGGCGGTGTCGCGCTACCCGGTCGGCCAGTTCCTGCCCGCGTGGTCCCCCGGCCGGCCGGTGGCCGAGGGCGACGAGTGGGCCGAGGTCCGGCGGATCGTCGAGCAGGCCGCGCCGCGGCGGATCGGCATCGACGTGTCGGCCGACTTCGCGCTGGCCGACGGCCTCTCGTGCAGCGAGCACGGCGGGCTCACCGCCGCGCTCGGCCCGTGGGCCGATCGCCTGGTGCCGGCCGAGGACCTGGTGGTGGGCTGGCTGGAGACCCGGCTGCCGGAGGAGATCGCCGCCCTGGACGCCCTCAACCGGCTGGCCGGTGAGGTCATCGCCGAGGCCTTCGCGCCCCCGGTCGTCGTCGTCGGTGAGACCACGGCCGCCGACCTGGCCTGGTGGATCCGGCAGCGGCTGGCCGACCTGGGCGCCGACGCCTGGTTCCACCCCGTCGTCGACCTGCAGCGGGCCGGGGCGCCGCCGCGGGCCGCGGGCGGGGCGCTGCTTCCCGCCGTCCCCTACGACGAGCCGGTGCTCCCCGGGGACCTCCTGCACTGCGACGTCGGCCTGTCCAGCCTGGGGTTGGCGACCGACACGCAGCGCAACGCCTACCTGCTCCGCCCGGGCGAGCGGGGCGCGCCGGAGGGGCTGCGCCGGGCGCTGGCCGCGGGGAACCGGCTGCAGGACCTGGTCACCGACCGGCTGGTCGTGGGCCGGACCGGCAACGAGGTGCTCGCCGCGGTCCGGGAGGCGGCCGGGGCCGAGGGCATCGACGGTGACGTCTACTCGCACCCGGTCGGGTTCCACGGCCACGGCGCGGGTCCGGCCATCGGGCGGTGGGACGACCAGTCCGGCGTCCCGGGGGCCGGCGACCGGCCGCTGCACCCCGACACGGTCTACGCGCTGGAGCTGTGCGTGCGGGTGCCGGTGCCGGAGTGGGGCGGCCAGCCGGTGCGGATGGCCCTCGAGGAGGGCATCGCGCTCACCGACGCGGGGGTGCGGTACCTCGGGGAGCGGCAGACCGAGCTGCTGCTCGTCCCCGGCGCCTGAGTCGGCCTGCTCCCGGGCCTACTTCCGGGCCTCTGCGGTCCGCTCGTCGTTCGACTTCTGCAGGGCGTCGACCAGCTCGTCCTTGCTCATCTTGGAGCGGCCCTCGATGTCGGCGTCCTTGGCGAGGTCGTAGAGGTGGGACTTCGAGGCGTTGGCGTCCACGCCGCCCTTGGTCTCGCGGTCGGTGTCCCGCCCGCCCTCGGCCTGGGCGTCGGAGGGCCCCTTCCTGCCGCCCTCCTTGGGCTCCCAGTGGTCGCCGACCTTCTCGTGGGTGTGCTTGACCGCGGACCAGGCCGTCTGGTTGGCCCGGCGCTCGTCGTCGTAGGAGTCCATCGCCGAGTCGTGCGCCTTGGCGAAGGTCCGCTGGGCCTTCTCGTCCGAGCGCTGCAGGGTGCTGGGGATCTCGTCCTGCTTCGCCTTCCCGCTCTTCATCGTCTTGGCCATGGCCGGTCCCTACCCCGGCGTGCGGCCGGGCCCACATGGCGGCCGGGTCACGCCGCGAAGGACCCCCAGTGGGCCCGCTCGGCGTCGGTGAGCGGGCGGCTGGTGTCGGCGGCGAAGTCGAAGGCGACCATGACGACGTCGGCGCGGATGGCGACCTCGCCGTCCTGGTGCAGCTCCTGGCGCACCGTGAAGGACTTCGTGCCCAGCCGCGTGGTCGTGGTGCGGACGCACACCCGCTCGCCGGCCCGGTAGTAGAGCTGGCGCAGGTAGTCGACCTCGAGCCGGGCCAGGATGACGCCGCCGCGCCCGGGGATCCCCTCGGCGACGGCCAGCCGCGCGTCCTCGATGAGCGACAGCGCGCGGGCGTGGTTGACGTGGCCGAGGGAGTCGGGGTCGGACCACCGCAGCTGGACCCAGTGCTCGTGCGCGCTCATGCCGACATGCCTACCGGACGGCGCCGTGGCGTCCGCCGCCCGGTCAGGAGCAGACCGTGACGGTCGCGCCGGAGAGCTCGATGACGACCTTGCGGTTGAGCGCGGCCGCCCCCGGGATGAGCCGGCCCTGCTCGTCGTGGTCGGGCACGTACCCGGGGAAGTCGCTGCCGAGACCCACCACGCCCATGCTGGCCGCGGGCACGCCGAGCTGGGCCAGCAGGTCGGCGACCGCCTGGGCGCGCTCGCGGCTGAGCCGGACCTGCCCCTCGGCGTCCCCCACGTCGGCGGTGGTGCCGGTGAGGGTGGCCGTGGCGCCGGCCTCCCTCATCCGGTCGGCGATGGGCTGCAGCGTCTCGGTCGCGGCGACGAGGTCGCGGAAGGCGGCCGAGTCGGCCAGGAAGGAGACCGCCCCGCCGTCGAGGACGACGGTGTCCGAGGTGCAGGTGACCCCGCCGCCGGCGCCGACCGTGCTCACCGGGGGCAGGGCCGGGTCCGGGGTGCCGGCCAGCGGGGTGTGCTCGACGTTGACGTCGACCGCGCCGGAGGCCAGGGCGACCGCGGTCCACAGCTCGACGAGCTGCGCGCGGGTGACGGCGTCCAGGGCCGGCTGCGGGGCGGCGGTGTCGCCGAGGCCCTGGAAGACGACGTGCACCCCGGTGAGGTCGGGCAGCGCGCCGGCGGCCCGGAGGCTCTCGACGAGGTCGGCGGCGTCGGCGTCGAGCAGGCCCGGCTGGCGGAAGTCCAGGGCGCCGGCGGTGGACAGGCCCGAGTCGACGACCAGGACGGTGTGCCGGCCGGGCGCCTCGGCGACCGCCTGCGCGGCCATCCCGAGCGCGGTCAGCAGGTCGGTCTCCGGGCTGTCCGCGGCGGCCGCGCGCAGGTCCTCCTCGAGGGCGCGGCGGTCGCGCGCGCGGTCGGCCCGGCGGGCGTCGCCGTCCGCACCGGCGGTGCGGACCCGCTGGGTGCCGACCACGGCCGGCGTGCCGTCGGCGACGAGGACGGCGACGTCGGCCTGGGTGTCCGCGGCGTTGGCGACGACCTGGGCGGCGATCCCGTCGAGGGCGACCGGTGGCATGTTGGCCCGGGCCCCGACCACCACGGCCAGGCCGCCGGTGGGATCGGCGGGCGGCGCCTCGGTGCAGGAGGCGAGGCCGAGCGGCACGACGATGCAGCCGGCGGCGGCCAGGATCCGGCGCAGCCGGGACGGCGAGGGCAGCGGCCGGCTCCGCCGCGGTCCGCCGGCTCGGCGGCGTGCGGGCAGTGCTGTCGGAGCGGCCACTTCTCCCCCGTCGTGGACCCCATGCCCTTCCGGGCGTCGGACGCCGCCCCGCTCCCGGCCCGGCGCCGCGGAGGCAGCGCCCGGCCGGGAGGAGGCCGCGACCGACGGTAGGGCCCGCGGGGCCGGCCGGAGCCGGATCCGCGGCGCGCACCACCCCTGTGGGTGAGGGCCGCGCGGTCTCAGGGGAGGTCGGCGGTGTCCTCCGACCGGCGGTGCCCGCCCTGGGCGTCGTCCGGGTCGGTGTGCACGGTGCGCTCCTCGGACTCGGCGAGGATCACCTCGGCCGCGACCTCCTCCATGCCCGACCCGGCCAGCGCCGACTCCTCGGGCAGGAGCTGGGACCGGGTCTCGATGTTGTCCTCGGTGACGTTGTCGAGCGCCTCGGGGCTGGGCCGCTTCTGCGTGGTCATCTCAGAACCGTTCCTGCTCGGTGCCGATGCCCAGGGCCCGGGCGACCTCCTGGACGTTGTCGAACTGCCGCCCCTCCGGGAGGCGGCGCAGGTCGGCGAGCACGCGGTCGGGCGGGGTGCCCTCCTGCGCCTTGGCCAGCAGCGCCTCCCGGTCGGCCGGCCACACCTCCTTGCCGAGGGCCTCGGCGAGCGCGGCGCGGCGCTCCACGTCGCCCGGGTCGGTGCCGGGTGCGGTCGCGGGCTGGTGCGGGTCGGTCATCTAGGCCCCCTGCGGCTTCGGAGTGGAGTCGTCGGTGTAGCGGAGGATCGCGGCGACCGGGATGTCGCCGGGCATCGCGCTGCGCGGCACGACGACCACGCCGGCGGCGGAGGCCACGGTGGCCGACAGCAGCGCCGCGTCGGCGGGGACGACGGTCCCGTGCGTGCCCAGGGCGTCCATGTCGTGCTGGTCGACCCCGAGCTCCAGCGGCGAGTCCCCCACGAGGAGGGTGTCGTCGGGGTCCTGGCGGTCGGCCAGGACGAGGGTCTCCACCTGGCCCTTGCGGAGCGCCTCGACGACCGCGGCCTTGCCGGTCACGGCCAGCCCGTGGGCGCCGGCGGAGGCGATCTTCTCGACGGCGTCGGCCTCGTCGTGGGCCTCGTGCTCGGCGACCAGCTCGGCCGCCCGCCGGGTCACCGGCTCGCGGTCGGCGCCCGCGGCCCGGCCGCCCTCGGGCATGCTCACGACGAGGTCGCGCCACACCCCGTTGGCCTTGTCGGTGAGGATCTGCTGGGCGCGGACGTCACCGGCCACCAGGATGAAGCGCAGCGGCAGCCGCCGGGCCAGGGAGGCCAGCTCGTCGGCCACCAGGCCGGCGTTCTCCTCCCACTGGTTCTCGGCGGTGTGCATGTAGGTGTTGTGCGCCCAGCCGCCGACCTTGACCTTCCGCATGTGGAAGGTGTCGCCCTCGATCTCCTCCTCCTTCTCGGGGCGGCCCGCGAGGCTCGCGACCGAGACGTCGGCGCCGACCCGGTCGGCGATGACCACGACGTGCGGGACCCGACCGGCGAGCTGGCGGAGCACCGGCAGCAGCTGCGGCTGCGGGGACCAGGCGGCCACCGGGTCGCGGGGCACGTCGGCGAGGACCTCGTCGAGGACGACGGTGCCGTCGGCGGCGACCACCACGGCGCGACCGCGGAGCGTCCCGGCGTCCCCGCCGTCGTTGCCCTCGAGCAGCCGGCCGCGGACCGCCTCGACGACCGCCTCCGGCGCGCCCTCCTTCTCGAGCTGCTCGGCGACGGCGCGGACGCGCAGCTCCAGCTCCTGGTCGGCGTTCTCGGTGGTGTGCGTGACGTCGGCGCACACGGTGGCGTAGGGCCCGGAGGCGTTGAAGACCGGCTCCAGGAAGGACGTGTCCATGGGAGGGGGACCACTCCTCGGTTCGTGTCGACGACGGTGCTGCGGGGCCCGCGTCTCGGGCACACCCGCCTCCGCCGCCTACCCACCGGCCGTGCCCTCACACCCGGTGTCGGATCCGCGGGGCGGGGGTAGGCGCTGGCGCATGACCGAGCACGACCAGCTGCCGCTGCCCGACTACGACCACCTCCCGGTGGACGGCCTGATCTCCCGGATCCGGACGCTGGACGCCGAGGGGTTGCAGGCGCTGCTCGACTACGAGCGGGAGCACGCCGACCGGCTGCAGGTCGTCACCGCGATGGAGAACCGCCTGCAGTCGCTGCGGGAGGGCGCCCAGCCCTCGGGCGGGGACCCGGCCGCCGCGGCCGCCGACGACCCGCAGCACGCCCGCGGCGGGTCGAAGGTGTCCACCGCGACGACCGGCCCGGCGGTCAACCCGCCGTCCCAGGGGGACCCGACCAACCCGGCCCAGCCCCGCTCCACCGGCTGACCCGGCCGCCCCTGCGGTCCGCGTCGCGGGGCCCGGAGGGTCCCCGACGCGGAGCCGCGGATGCACTCGTTGCAGGTCGGGACGGCACCGGGCCGTGTGTCGGCCGGTAGGCCGACGATGTGCTCAGTCGAAGGCGCCCATGATGTCGAGGGCGGCCGGCCCCATCACGACGATGAACAGCGTGGGCAGGATGAAGAGGACCAGCGGGAAGATGACCTTGACCGGGATCTTCATCGCCTTCTCCTCGGCCCGCTGGCGTCGCTTGAGCCGCATCTCGTGGGCCTGGGCGCGCAGCACGTCGGCGATCGACACGCCGTAGGCGTCGGCCTGGAGGATCGCGCGGACGAACCGGCTCAGGTCCTGCACGTTCGTCCGCTCGGCGAGCGCGAGGTAGGCGTCCCGGCGGGGCTGCCCGACCGCGATGTCCTGCAGCGTCCGGGTCAGTTCCTCGGACAGGGCGCCCTTGCCGTTACGGGCGGCCTGCGACATCGCGGACTCGAAGCCCAGCCCCGCCTCGACCGCGATCGTCATCTGGTCGAGGGTGTCGGCCAGCTCGACCGCGATGGCCTGCTGGCGCTCCTGCCCCCGGCTGTGCAGCAGCAGCTC
Source organism: Geodermatophilus sp. SYSU D00758 (assembly GCF_054049955.1). Taxonomy (NCBI): domain Bacteria; kingdom Bacillati; phylum Actinomycetota; class Actinomycetes; order Geodermatophilales; family Geodermatophilaceae; genus Geodermatophilus; species Geodermatophilus sp. SYSU D00758. The sequence continues at coordinate 21,673 of NZ_JBJGYK010000054.1, read as the reverse complement.
GGGCAGGAAGTAGCCGACCACCACGACGAGCCCGACGAGAAGGATACCGAGGCCACTCGGGCCCGAGGTCAGGTAGAGCGCACCGAGGGCCAGTGCGATGCCGGCGAGGACGAGCTTGGCGGCCAGCAGCTTGGGCAGCGGCCAGTCCACCGGGTACCCGGCGCCCGCGATCAGCCGCTGCAGCCTGGCGACGGTCCCCGCCGGGGTGAGCAGGCCGACCAGCCCGGCGGTGGGACCGGGACGCTTGGCCAGCGAGACCGGCTGCGGTGTGTCGAGCCCGCGCAGCAGGTTCGCCTGGGCGCTCACGAGCGCGGGGTCGCGCTTGGTCACGAGGACCCACCCGAGGCCCAGGACGCCGGCCACCACGAGGAAGGCCGAGCCGTAGATCATCAACACGGGATCCCCCTCAGAAGGTGATGCGGACGGTTTTGCGCAGCCAGAGGCCGCCGAGGGTCATGAGGACGCCGGCCGCCCCGAGCATCAGCAGGCCCGGCGTGGTCTCGGTGAGCCGCCCCATGTACTCCGGCCGGGTCGCCATGAGGAAGGCGAACACGCCGACCGGCAGCGCCATGAGGACGACGGCCGACAACCGCCCCTCGGCGGAGAGGGCCCGGACCTGGCGGCGGATGGCGTTGCGCTCGCGGATGGTGTGCCCGACCGTGTCCAGGATCTCGGCCAGGTTGCCACCCACGCTCCGCTGGATGGCGATGGCTTGGGCGACCCAGGCGAAGTCGTCGCTGCCCATGCGGTCGGCCACCTCCCTCAGCGCGGAGTCGAGGTCGCGCCCGACCCGGGTCTCGTTGACGATGCGGGCGAACTCCTCCGAGGTGGGCGCGGCCGCCTCGCTCGCGACGGAGTCCAGGGCACGCAGGATGCTGTGCCCGGCACGAAGGCTGCTCGCCATGAGCTGCAGGGAGTCGTCGAGCTGGTCGGCGAACGCCGCCCGGCGCCGGCCGGCCAGGACCCCCAGCAGCACCCGCGCCAGCACGGGCACCACGAGCAGCAGCAGCAGGGCCACCACGGCGTTGACGAGGAGCAGACCGAGCGCGGCGCCGACCACGCTGCCGGCGACGATCAGCAGGAAGAACTCGGCAGGGCGCAACCGCAGGCCTGCCGCGGTCAGGGCCCGGGCGACCCCGTTCACCCAGCCCCGCTGCACGAGGACCCGCTCGATGCCGTCCTGCGCCTGCTCGGTCAGCTTGGTGAGGGTGGTGGGCGGGGGCGGGACCGCGGGGTCCAGCCGGCTCAGCGAGACGCGCTCGGCCGGAGCCACCATGGCGACGACCGCCAGGAGCAGGGCGCCGGTGACGGTCAGGACGCCGAGCGCCAGGGCGAGGAGGCCGCTCACCGCCAACCTCCCGTGACGGAACCCGCCGGCATGCCGAAGATGGCCGGCGAGACGTGGATGCCCAGCTCGGTGAAGCGGTCGGTGAACCGCGGCCGCACCCCGGTCGGCACCGGCTTGCCCAGGAACCGGCCGGCGGCGTCGACGCCGGCGGAGTAGTCGAACAGGAAGGCGTCCTGCAGGGTGACGGTCTCGCCCTCCATGCCCTGCACCTCGGTGACGTGGGTGACCCGCCGGGTGCCGTCCCGCAGCCGGGTCAGCTGGACGACGACGTCCACCGCCGAGGCGATCTGCTCCCGCACCGCCCGGAGCGGCAGGTCCATGCCGGCCATGAGCACGAGGGTCTCCAGCCGGGCGATCGCGTCGCGCGGGGAGTTGGCGTGCACCGTGGACAGCGAGCCGTCGTGGCCGGTGTTCATCGCCTGCAGCATGTCCAGCGACTCGCCGCCGCGGACCTCACCGACGACGATGCGGTCCGGCCGCATCCGCAGGCTGTTGCGCACCAGGTCGCGGATGGTGATCGCGCCCTTGCCCTCGATGTTCGCCGGGCGGGACTCCAGGCGGACGACGTGGTCCTGCTGGAGCTGGAGCTCGACGGCGTCCTCGATGGTGACGATCCGCTCCCCCTCCGGGATGAACGACGAGAGCACGTTGAGCAGCGTCGTCTTCCCGGTGCCGGTGCCGCCGGAGACGATGACGTTGAGTCGCGCCGCCACGCAGGCGTGCAGGAGCTCCACCATCTCCGGCGACAGGGTGCCGAAGCTCATCAGGTCCTCGACCGTGAACGGGTCCTTGGAGAACTTGCGGATGGTCAGCGTCGGCCCGCTGAACGCCAACGGCGGGATGATGGCGTTGACGCGGGAGCCGTCGGCCAGCCGCGCGTCGACCATCGGGCTGGACTCGTCGATCCGCCGTCCGACCTTGGACACGATCCGGTCGATCACCCGCCGCAGGTGCTCCTCGGAGGTGAACCGGGAGGTCGTGCGCTCGAGGTGGCCGGAGCGCTCCACGTAGACCATCTCCGGGCCGTTGCACATGATCTCGGTGACCGTCGGATCGTCGAGCAGCCGCTGCAGCGGGCCGAAGCCCAGCACGTCGTCGGCCAGCTCGGCGGTCAGCCGCACGCGCTCGTCGGCCGACAGCGGCACCTTCTCCTCGTCGACGACCTCGTCGAGCTCGGCGAGGACGATGCCGCGCAGCTGCTCCTCGGACAGCGACGGGTCGTTCATCCGGGCGCCCATCCGGTCGAACAGCGCACCAGCCACCCGGTCCTTCAACCGGGTCAGCGCGTCGGTCGGCGAACCGGCCTGCACCGCAGGGCGCGGCACCGGACGCGGCGCGGGGACGGGGGCGGGCTGTTGCAGCGGGACCGGGACCTTCTGCAGCGGGACGGCGGCCGCGGGCTGCGACGCCGCGCCACCACGGGCGGCCTCGAACCGCTCGGCGAGGCCCATCAGGAGGCCTTCCTCGAGCGCATCCAGCCGCGCCCCTGGGGCACCACGGGGGCGGGCACGAACCGCTCGAGCAGCCGGCGCATCTCCCGGGTGGCCGGGTCGCGACGGGCGTCGCCCAGCAGCAGCGGCACACCGGCGTTGGTCGACGACGGGACCGTCGCCGACCGCGGCAGGACGACGTCGACGGCGGCGCCGAGCGCCCGCTCCACGTCGGCCCGGGCCAGACCGCGCTTGGGATCGGCGAGGTTGAGGACGACGTGCCGCCCGGCGGGCAGCAGGCCGAGCTCACCGAGCACGTCGATCTCCTTGCGCAGCCCGCGCACCCCCGGCACGTCCATGCTGGACAGCAGCACCACGTCGGTGGCCCGGTCGATGGCGGCCAGCGTCTGGTCGGACAGGCCCGGTGCGGTGTCGACCACCACGTACCGGAACTGCCGGGCCAGGGAAGAGAGCAGCCGGGCGACGTCCTCGCCGGTGACGCTGTCACCAGCGGCCGGCGAGTCCGACCCGCAGACCGCGAACAGGCCGCTGGGGTGCTGGGTGAGGAAGGTCTTGAGGACCATGGAGTCCTCGCTGGCCCGGGCGGCGACCGCGTCGGGGAGCGTGTACTCCGGCTGGAGCCCGAGCGCCGTGGCGACGTCGCCGAACTGCACGTCCAGGTCGACGACGACCGTGGACTGCGGGGCGGTGGCGGCCAGGCCGACGGCCAGGTTCGTGGCGACCGTCGTCTTGCCGACCCCTCCCTTCGGCGACACCACCGAGATGACCCGGCCCGGTGCGGTGGGGTCCCCCGTGACCGGCCGCAGCGCCTGCCGGCGGGCGGAGGCGGCCGCGGCCGCCCGGCCGAGCGCCTCGGCGAGCTCGGCGGCCTCGGCGTCCGGGGCCACGATGTCGCGGATCCCGGCACGCATGACCTCCGGCCACGCGGCCGCCGGCGGTGCCGCGGCGAGGACGACGCTCACACCGTGCCAGGCGGCGTCCAGCCGGCCGGCCAGCTCCAGGGCGTCGGCCAGGGCCGCAGCGGGCCCGAGCACGACCACCTCGGGCAGGTCACCACCGCGGAGCAGCTCGAACAGCCGCAGCGGCTCGGTCGGCAGCCGGCCCGGAGGGAGCACCTCGGCGTCGGGGTGCACCGCCTGAATGCGGGCGGCGAGGTCCGGCGTCCCGCCGGCGAGGACGACGCGGCTCACTCCCCCGCACCCCCCACCGACACCCGGCCGAGGACGGCGTCGCCGTATACGTTGCCCTGGGTGATGACCTTGGTGCCGGAGTTGTCGGCGCCCTCGGGCTCCAGCGCGAGCCAGACGGTGCCGTGCTCCATGCCGAAGACCACGAGCTCGGCGTCCCGCGCCGGCAGGGCCAGGGTGACCATGACGTTCTCGGACGGGGCGGCGGTACCGGTCGAGGCGGTCTCGGCGTCACCGGGCTCCGCGGGTGCCGGGGCGCCCTGGACCTGGGTGACGAGGACGCCGTGCAGCGTGGCGTGCGTCGTGCCGATCCGCTCGTCCTGGTCGTCGTCGTCGATGTTGCCCTCGAGCTCCATGGAGATGTAGACGCCGATCTCGTCGCCGGCCGCGAGCCGGCCGCCGACCGCGCGCTGCGGCTCGAGCAGCACGCTCATCTCCGAGTCGCCGGGTTCCGGCTCGACGGTGCCGGGCGGCAGCAGGCTCGACTCGTCGACGAAGCGACTCGCGAGCACCTGCTCCCCCGGCTGGAGGTCGGTGGTGGCGACCCGGTTCCCGAGGTCGGCCAGGTCGCTGACCGTGCCGGCAGCGACCACCTTGTTGGGCACCTGCTCGAGGCGGACGGAACCCTCCAGCTCGGCGGCCGGGGTGCCCTCCTCGACGGGTCGGGTGACGACGAGGACGGCGGTCGTCTCGACCCCGTCCAGCGCCCGGGCGTCGGCGCCGCGCACGTAGGACACCAGGACCACGGTGCCTACGAACGCCAGCGCCAGCGCCAGGACGGCAGCGACGATTCGGCGGTTCACGTGAATCTCCCCCCAGAGATGTGGTCGGCCGGTTCAGGCGACCAGTTGGACGACGCGCCCGCCGAGATCCGGCGCTGTCGGGTCGTACTCGAACTCGTCGGTCGAGTCGACGTACTTGGTGAAGAAGCCGGTGATGCACCGGACAGCACCGGCACCTCCACCCGTGTAGCCACAGGCCTTCGGGCCGACCTGGTAGGCGGGGCTGCCGAAGTCGTAGCCGGTGATCGTGAAGGCGGCGTAGCCGTAGATCTGGTACCAGGCGTTGGCCCCGGTGCCGCCCTCGTCATCGAAGAGCGGCAGGAGGACGGTCTCGCCGACGAGGCCGGCGAGGTAGGCCGCCGTGCAGTCCGAGGGCACGCTGTTGCCGGTCGACGACTCGGCTATCCCGTCGACGCTCGTCGTCGCGCCGCAGGTGCCGGGGTCGGTGTCCAGCCAGGCGAAGCCTCCGGGCACCTCGAGGTTCGAGGGCCCCGTGCACACTTGCGGCACCGGGTGCTGCGGGTTCTTCTCGTCGGTCTTCGTGAAGTGGATGACCTGCTCGACCTCGGTGGAGGGCACCCCACCACCGGTCTGCAACTCGAAGGCGCACCACGAGAAGGCGAGCGGGAGGACGGCCGTCCCCCCACCGGGCCCGCCCCAGCGGACGGTGGCGCTGGCGGTCACGTCGGTGGAGTCCTCGCCCAGGACGGGGGCGAACCAGTGGTTCTGCGTGCCGGGGTTGGTGACGGTGACCTCCCTGCCGGCCAGGTCCAGGTCCACCACCGGCGTGCCGTGCACGGAGCCGTCCGGATCGTGGTTGGCGTCGGTCAGGTCGACGGCCGTCGACTGGTAGGCAGCGCACGAGGCGAGGCCCTCCGCGCAGTCGTGGCCGATGGCCAGCGCGGCGGCGTCGGCGCCGCTCTGCAGCTGGACGCGCTCGGAGTAGACGGCGGCGACGTCGACCGCGAGGGCGGCGAAGCCGACCAGCGGGACCATCAGGACCGCCACCATGACGGCGGTGGCACCGCGCTCCTCGCCGAGACGCCGGCGCAGGCTCAGCCGTGGCATCGCATGACTCCCTCGGCAGTCAGGGGGATTCCCGGGCCGAAGAGCCCGGTCATGAAGGTCTGGGTGTACGTGATCCTGACCGTGGCGGTGTCCCCTCCGCCGCAGGCGATCGGCGTGATGTTGCCGCTGGTCAGGCCGGGGTCGAGAGATGTGCTGACGTCCTGGGCGGCCTGGATGGCCTCCGCCGAGTCGTCCTTGAGCGCCAGGATCCGCACGCCCTCCCGGGCGGCAGCGGCGAGCGTGGCCTGGGTCTGGAAGGCCCGGCCGAACTCCACGATCCCGAGCGCCAGGATCAACAGGACGGGCAGCACCAGTGCGAACTCCACCGCCGCCGCTCCGCGCTCCGAACGCAGTCCCCGCATGGTTCCCCCTCCATCGCCCGCTGTTCTGCTGTCGTCGTCGTGCTCTGGCGTTGCTGGGTCCGGGAGCGCCGCGGGCGGCGGGGTCCGGCTGGTGCCGGTCCCCGCCGCCCGCGACGGTCACCCGGTCCGGGTCACGGCAGGGCGGTCACGATCGCGTCGAACAGCGCGTCCAGCTCCACGCCGAGCGCCTGGACGGCGACGATGATCACGACCGCGATGAGGCCGACCAGGAGGCCGTACTCGACGGCGGTGGCGCCCTTCTCCTCGCTGCGGACGCGGTCCTGGGCGAAGGAGGCCAGGGTGGCCAGGGTGGCGAAGAGGCTCTGCATGATGGGTTCTCCCCCCGTTGCGCCGAACCGGGTCGGACCGAGTGGCCCGCCGTCGCGACAGCGATGACTCTGGGTGACCGCGAAACGGTGCGGAAGGGGGGTTCGACCGTGTGGGTGACACGATCTGCCCCCTGCGAGGCAGACCTGAATCACTGTGGGTGACAACCCGAGCGTCGTGCACGGCCTCCACCAGGCGCAGGCCGACCCCGGGCACGCCTCGGGCGGCGCCCCGCAGGAGCGGCGCCCGAGGACTCCTGCCGCCGCGGCTGGCGCGGCGCAAGGGGTGAGGGCTGCGCTGAGGGCCGGGGAATGCACACAGGCGGCGCCCCCGTATGGGGACGCCGCCCGGTGGCGGGTTGCGGCCGGTCAGCCGCCGAACGCGTTGACGATGTCCATCGCGGCCGGGCCCAGCAGCACGATGAACAGGGTCGGCAGGATGCAGAGGATCAGCGGGAAGATCACCTTGACCGGGATCTGCATGGCCTTCTCCTCGGCCCGCTGGCGTCGCTTGAGCCGCATCTCCTGCGCCTGGGTGCGCAGCACGTCGGCGATGGACACCCCGTAGGCGTCGGCCTGGACGACGGCGCGGATGAACCTCCGGAGGTCGGGGACGCCGTTGCGCTCGGCCAGGGCCAGGTAGGCCTCCCGCCGCGGCTGGCCCACGGCGATGTCCTGCAGGGTGCGCACCAGCTCCTGGGCCAGGGCCCCCTTGCCGTTCTTGCCGGCGCGGGCCATGGCCGCCTCGAACCCGAGCCCGGCCTCGACCGCGATGGTCATCTGGTCGAGGGTGTCGGCCAGCTCGAGGGCGATCACCTGCTGCCGTTCCTGGCCTCGGCTGTGCAGCAGGATCTCCGGCAGGAAGTAGGCCACGACCGTGGTGCCGACGGCGATCAGGATCGTCACGGGGGTGGGGCGCCCGGTGGCGACCAGCAGTCCGAGGGTTCCCGCGATGGCGGCGAGGACCAGTTTGGCGGCCACCAGCCGGTGCACCGGCCAGGCCGCCGGGCGCCCGGCGGTGCCGGCCAGCCGGTTGAGGCGCGCGACCGTGCCGGCAGGGGTGAGGCTCTTCACCAGACGGGCGCCTGGGCCCCGGCCGGCCCGGTCGCCGGCCCGTGCTTCGACGGGGACGTCGAGCCCGCGGGAGAGGTTGGCCAGGGTCTGGCGGGAGGCCGCGCCGGGACGGGCCAGCAGGGCCCAGCCCACCAGGGGGACGGCGAGGGCGACGGCAGCGGTGGCCGCGACGACGGTGGGAGGCAGCGCAGTCATCAGAACCGGATCGCCACGGTCTTCTTCATCCAGAAGCCGCCGGCCACCATCATGAGCACGGCGATGCCGATCATGACGTAGCCGGTCGTGCTCTGGGTGAACTTGGCCAGGTAGGCGGGGTTGGTCATCGACAGGAACGCGGTGACGCCGACGGGCAGGGCCATGAGGACGATGGCCGACAGCTTCCCCTCGGCCGCCAGGGCCTTGACCTGACGGCGGATGGCGTTGCGCTCGCGGATGGTGTGACCCACCTGGTCGAGGACCTCGGCCAGGTTGCCGCCGACCTCCCGCTGGATGGCGATGGCCTGGGCGACCCAGGTGAAGTCCTCGCTGCCCATCCGGGCGGCCACCTCGTCGAGGGCGTCGCCGAGGTCCCGGCCCACCCGGGTCTCGTTGATGATGCGGGCGAACTCCTCGGAGGTGGGCGCCTCGGCCTCGGTGGCGACGCTGTCCACGGCGCGCAGGATGCTGTGGCCGGCACGCAGGCTGCTGGCCATGAGCTGGAGGGAGTCGTCCAGCTGGTCGGCGAACTTCGCCTGCCGCCGGCCCGCGCGGAACCCGAGCAGGAGCTTGGCGCCGAACGGCACCACGACGACGGCCAAGAGCCCGCCGAGGACTCCGGCGAGCACCAGCCCGAGCAGCCCGGTGACCACCGTCGCGAGCCCGACGAGCAGGACGAACTCCGGCAGGGCCAGCCGGATCCCCGCCCGCTCGAGGGCGGCGGCACCCGATGCCGTGCGGCCACGGCGCTCGAGCAACCGGCCGACGGCACCCTGCGCGATCGCACCCGCGCCGGCCAGCGCCGAGGTCGGCGGGGCAGCGGTCGGGTCGACCCGGCTCAGGGGGACGCGGGGTGGGGCCTGAGGCAGCACGGCGACGGCGGAGAGGTAGAGAGCACCGGCGACACCGATCGAGCCGCCGAGCAGGAGGAGCGCCGGCGTCATCACGCCCACCCCCGCCGGGTCCCCGAGGGTTGGGGGGTGCCGAAGACGGCCGGGGAGACCTGGATGCCCAGCTCGGTGAAGCGGTCAGTGAACCGCGGCCGCACCCCGGTCGGCACCGGCTTGCCCAGGAACCGGCCCGTGGCGTCGACGCCGGCGGAGTAGTCGAACAGGAAGGCGTCCTGCAGGGTGACGGTCTCGCCCTCCATGCCCTGCACCTCGGTGACGTGGGTGACCCGCCGGGTGCCGTCCCGCAGCCGGGTCAGCTGGACGACGACGTCCACCGCCGAGGCGATCTGCTCGCGGATGGCCCGCAGCGGCAGGTCCATGCCGGCCATGAGCACGAGGGTCTCCAGCCGGGCGATCGCGTCGCGCGGGGAGTTGGCGTGCACCGTCGACAGCGAGCCGTCGTGGCCGGTGTTCATCGCCTGCAGCATGTCCAGCGACTCGCCGCCGCGGCACTCCCCCACGACGATGCGGTCCGGCCGCATCCGCAGGCTGTTGCGCACCAGGTCGCGGATGGTGATCGCGCCCTTGCCCTCGATGTTGGGCGGCCGGGACTCCAGGCGGACGACGTGGTCCTGCTGGAGCTGGAGCTCGACGGCGTCCTCGATGGTGACGATCCGCTCCCCCTCCGGGATGAAGGACGAGAGCACGTTGAGCAGCGTGGTCTTCCCGGTGCCGGTACCGCCGGAGACGATGATGTTGAGCCGGGCCTCGACGCAGGCGTGCAGCAGCTCGGCCATCTCGGGGCTCAGCGTGCCGAAGCCGATGAGGTCGTCCACGCCGAACGGGTCCTTGGAGAACTTGCGGATGGTCAGCGTCGACCCGCTGAACGCCAACGGCGGGATGATGGCGTTGACGCGGGAGCCGTCGGCCAGCCGGGCGTCGACCATCGGGCTGGACTCGTCGATCCGCCGTCCGACCTTGGACACGATCCGGTCGATCACCCGCCGCAGGTGCTCCTCGGAGGTGAACCGGGCAGCGCTGCGGACCAGCTTGCCGCTCTGCTCGACGTAGACCATCTCCGGGCCGTTGCACATGATCTCGGTGACCGTCGGATCGTCGAGCAGCCGCTGCAGCGGGCCGAAGCCCAGCACGTCGTCGGCCAGCTCGGCGGTCAGCCGCACGCGCTCGTCGGCCGACAGCGGCACCTTCTCCTCGTCGACGACCTCGTCGAGCTCGGCGAGGACGATGCCGCGCAGCTGCTCCTCGGACAGCGACGGGTCGTTCATCCGGGCGCCCATCCGGTCGAACAGCGCCTTGGCCACCCGGTCCTTCAACCGGGACAGCGCGTCCGTCGGCGGTGCCACGGGAACAGCCGGCAGGGCCGGGGTCTTCGTGGTCTGGACCGGCTTCGCCGACTGGGACGGCACCCGGGCAGTGGGGAGGGCGGGGGGCTCTGCAGCCGGGAGCGGGTCGATCGGATCGGGGGCCGAGGTGGTCCGGCCGCGGGCCGCCTCCAGCCGGTGCATGAGGTTCACGACGCCGCCCGGTGCTTGGCCCGGTAGCGGCCCGGGCGGACGATCGGCGTCGCGGCGAACCGGGACACCAGGTTGCGCAGCTCCTTCACGATCGGGTCCCGCCCGCCGCTGATCAGCACCGGCACCCCCGTGTTGGTGGAGATCGGCACGACCGCGGACCGGGGCAGGACGACGTCGATACCGGTGCCGATCGCAGCCGCGACGTCCCGCACGGCCAGGCCGCCCTTGGCGTCGGCGAAGTTCATGACCACGTGCCGGCCCGCCGGGATCATGGACAGCTCCCCGAGGACGTCGATCTCCTTGCGCAGCCCGCGCACCCCGGGCACATCCATGCTGGACAGCAGCACCACGTCGGTGGCCCGGTCGATCGCCGCCAGCGTCTGCTCGGACAGGCCCGGCGCCGTGTCGACCACCACGTACCGGAACTCCCGGGCCAGGGCCGCGAGCAGCCGGCTGACGTCATCCGCGGTGACCGTGTCGCCGGCGGCCGGCGAGTCCGACCCGCAGACCGCGTACAGCCCGCTCGGGTGCTGGGTGAGGAACGTCTTGAGGACCATCGTGTCCTCGCTGGCCGGGCCGTGGACGGCGTCGGGCAGCGTGTACTCCGGCTGCAGGCCGAGCGCGGAGGCCACGTCCCCGAACTGCACGTCCAGGTCGACGATGACCGTCGACTGGGGGGCGACCGCCGCCAGGCCGACGGCCAGGTTGGTCGACACGGTCGTCTTGCCCACTCCACCCTTCGGCGAGGCGATGGTGATGACCCGGCCGGTGTAGCGAGCCGTCTCCTCGACCGGCCGCAGCACGCGTCGCCGCCCCTCCGCGGCCGCGGCGGCCCGCTCCACGGCGGCGCGGATCTCCGCCGGGTCGGCCGAGGGCGGCAGCAGGTCGCGGACGCCGGACCGCATGGCGGCCTGCATCATCTCCGGCGACGGGTCGGCGATGGTGACCACGCTGATCCCGGGCCACTGGACGTCGAGCCGGGCGGCCAGGGTCAGGGCCTCCTGGGGGGTGGCCTCCGGACCGATGAGCAGGACGTCGGGCAGTTCCCCGTCGACCAGTTGCTCGAACAGGCGCGCGGGGTCGGCCGGCAGCCGTCCCGGTGGCAGCGCGTGGACGTCGCCGTCCACGGCGAGCAGGACCCGGTGGCGGAGGTCGTCGTCGGCCCCGGCGAGGATCACCCGGCTCACTTGGCCGACCCCCCGCTGACGCCCAGGGCGGCGAGCAGGTCGCCGTAGACGTTGCCCTGGGTGACGACCTTGGTGCCGGAGCTGTCCGCGCCCTCGGGCTCCAGCGACAGCCAGATCGTCCCGTGCTCCATGCCGAAGACCACGAGTTCGGCGTCCCGGGCCGGCACGGCCACGGTGACGAGCAGGCTCTCCGTCGGCGCGGCCCCTCCGGAGGAGGCGGTCTCGGTCCCCTCCTCGGCCGCGGGTCCCGGGGCGCCCTGCACCTGGGTGACGAGCACGCCGTGCAGGGTCGCGTGCGTGACGCCGACGGTCTTGCCGGCGTCGTTCTCGAGGGTCATCGAGACATACACGCCGATCTCGTCGCCCGCGGCCAGCCGGCCACCGACCGCGCGCTGCGGCTCGAGCAGGATGCTCACCTCGGACGTCCCCTCGGGTGCGGCGACCGTTCCTGGGACCTGGAGGTCGTCGGGACGGGAGAACCGGCTGCTGAGCAGCTGCTCGCCGGGCTGCAGGTCGACGGCGGCGACCTGTCCCTCCAGGTCGGCCAGGTCGGTGACCCGCCCCTCGACGGCCGCCTTGGCCGGGAGGGGCTCGGTGCGCACCAGCGCGGCGAGCTCCCCGGCGGGGGTGCCGGCCGGGACCGGCTGGTCCACGACCAGCACCTCCACGGTCCGGACGCCGGCGAGAGCCCGGCTGTCCGCGTCCCGCACGTAGGCGAGCAGCACGACGGCGCCGCCGCCGGCGAGCAGGAGTGCCGCGAATGCGGCGAGGAGTCGACGTCTCACGGGAAGGCGCCCCTATCGGATGAGTCGGAGGATCGAGGCCCCGAGCTGCGGGGCGTCCGGGTCGGCGGTGAAGGCGTCGTCCAGCTCGACGAAACGGGTGAAGTACCCCGAGACGCAGCGCTGGTTGCCCGTGCACGGCTTGAAGTCGGTGCTGAACTGGCCGCCGAAGTGGAAGCCGGTGATGTGGAAGGCCGCGTAGCCGAAGACCCGGTACCAGGCGCTGGTGCCCTGGTCCCCGGAGTCGTCGAAGAGCGGGAGCAGCACGGTGTGCCCCACCCAGGAGTTCAGGTAGGCCGGCGTGCAGACCGACGGCGGGGTGTTCCCCGTGGACGAGTACGACCGCTCGTTCCGGGCGCTCGCGGCCTCGCACTCGTCCGGCGGCGTGTCGAGGTAGGCGAACCCGCCGGGGACGATGTTCTCCGACGGGCCGGTGCAGCCGACGGTGTTGGAGGTCTTGGTGAAGTAGATGGTCCGCGGGACCTCGGTGGAGGGCAGTCCCCCGCCGGTCTGCTGGACGAACTCGCACCACGAGAAGGTCAGCGGCAGGACCGCCGTCCCGGCGCCGGGTGCCCCCCAGGCGACGGTGGCGGTGGCGGAGATCTGGGTCGAGTCGTGCCCGATGACCGGGGCGAACCAGTGCTGCTCCGGCGAGCTGCCGGTGACGGTGACCCGCGACGGGTGGCCGACCAGGACCGGCGGCTCCGCGATGGCCGCTTCGATGTTGGCGTCCACCAGGCTCTGCGCCGTGGCCTGCATGTCCCCGCAGGCGCCGCGGGCGCAGTCGGCAGCCACCGCGAGGGCGGCCGCGTCGGCGGCCACCTGGAGCCGGGACCGTTCCGCGTAGAGGGCGCCGACGTCCACCGCGATGGCGGCAAAGCCCAGCATCGGCACCATGAGCAGGGAGATGAGCACCGCGGAGGCGCCCCGCTCCCCTCTGTGGTGGCGGGTTCGTCGGAGGAGAGGCGAGGTCAGCCGTTGCACCGCATGACCCCCGTTCCGGTGAGCTGGACTGTCGAGCCGAAGAAGCCGGTGAGGTACGGCATGGGGTAGCTGATCGTGACCTCGACGTTGGTGGTGCCGGCCCCGGTGACGGTGACCGGGCAGGACGTCGGCGTGATGGCGATCTGAGCGCTGGTGACGGCGGGATCCAAGGAGGCGGCGGCGTCCTGCACGGCCGCCCGGGCGAGGGCCCGGTCGTTCTGCAGAGCCATGGCTCGGGCCCCCTCGCGGGCAGCGGCCGTGAGCGTCCCCTGCACCTGGAAGGCGCGTCCGAACTCGGCGATGCCGAGGACGAGGACGATGAGCAGCGGCACGATGAAGGCGAACTCCACCGCCGACGCCCCCCGCTCCGAACGCAGTCGTCGCATGTCCCCTCCCTCTGCCGGATCTGCTGGTGGTCTCACGGTGCTGCCGGTGCGGGACGTGCCGCAGGCGACGGGGGTGGCAACCCTGCCGGCCCCCGTCGCCCGCACCGCGGCCCCGAACGGATCAGGGGAGAGCGGTGACGATCGCGTCGAACAGCGCGTCGAGCTCCACACCCAGGGCCTGGACGGCGACGATGATCACGACGGCGATCAGGCCGACCAGCAGGCCGTACTCGACGGCGGTGGCGCCCTTCTCCTCGCGGCGGACGCGGTCCTGGGCGAGGGAGACGAGGGTGGCGAGGGTGGCGAACGGGTTGAGCACGGTTCTCTCCTGTGGGGACGGGCCGCCGGTCCGGGTCGGTCGACCCGGCCTGACACGGCGCTGCGATCCCCGTCGAACAGAAGGGCCCGGGACTTGAGGGTCCTTCACCCCGTCCACGGACAACGCTCCCCCGGTCCGGCGTCCACCGGACCGGGTTATCACCGAGAGTGAGCGATTGGCGCTCTCAGGTGACGAGCGGCGCCAGGACCACCAAGCCGGTGCCCAGCAGCAGCGCCGGGCCGAAGGGCAGCTCGCTGCGCAGGCCGATCCGGCGGACGACCAGCAGGGCCAGCGCCAGGACGGCCTGGACCGCGAACCCGGCGAACAGCCCGAGGACGACGTGCGGCCAGCCCAGCCACCCGAGGTACAGCCCCAGGACGGCGCCGAGCTTGACGTCGCCCATCCCCATGCCCGCCGGGGAGACCAGGGCCATCCCGAGCAGGACGCCGAACACCGCCGCGCCCGCCAGCAGGGCCCGCAGCAGCGCCGGCCACTCCCCCGCAACCGCGGCCGCCCCGGTGAGCAGGACGACGCCCGCGGCCAGCGTCGGGAACACCACCCGGTTGGGCAGGAGCCGGTGCCGCAGGTCGATCGCGGCCAGCAGCACGCCGGAGACCGCCAGCACGAGGAAGGCCGGCAGCTCGGCGGATCCCCCGAACCGCCAGGCGGTCAGCCCGCACAGCGCCGCGGTCAGCAGGACCAGGTGGGGACGCACCGCCGTGGCCGCCACCGGGCCTTCGACGTCCCCTCTCCCGCGATCATGAAGTCCGGGAGCCGACACACCGGTGAGGATCGGCGTGTCGCGTCCCGCGCGCCGTGATCGCGGGGTTCCCCGCCGGGAGGGCGCCCAGGGGAAGCGGGCGGCGGCGCGGTCGACCGCCACCCCGGCGGCCAGGCCGAGCAGCGCGGCGACCCCGGTGAGGACGGCGAGGGCGGGCACGGCGTCACGATGACATCCCCAAGCGTGCACGCCGGGTAGCGAAACCCACCCCTCCGGGTGGTTTCCCGCGGTCAGCCCCAGCCGGGCGCCGCGGCCCCAACCGTCTGCACCGGCGCGCCGCTCACGTCGCGGTCGCGCTCCTCGACGTGCGCGACGACGGCGGTGACGTCGTCCCTGCTGCCGCAGGCCAGGGCCGCCCGCAGCAGGCGGACGGCGGCCGCGCCGGGCTGCTCCTCCTCCCGCAGGACCCGGGTCAGCAGGTCGGGGTGCACGGAGCCGGACAGACCGTCGGTGCACAGCAGCAACCGGTCGCCCGGCGCCAGCCGCACGGTGCTGACCACCATCTCCCCCAGATCGGCATCGGCGCCGTGCAGCGCGGACACCAGCACCGAGCGCAGGGGGTGGGCGGCGGCCCGCTCCTCCGGGAGGACGCCTGCGTCCACCAGCGCCTGCGCCACCGTCTGGTCGGCGGTCAGCCGCGAGAGGCCCCCGGCCCGCCACAGGTAGGCCCGGGAGTCCCCCACGTGGGCGACCGCGGCGCGGCCGTCCGGGTCCATCGCCAGCGCGGTGAGCGTGGTGGCCATGCCGTGCAGCTCCGGCCGGGCCTTCTCGACCGCGCCGAGCCGGCCGTTCGCGGTCCGGACCGCCCGGCGCAGCCCGTGGGCCCGCTCCTCCCCCACGGGCAGGCCGGCCAGGGCGCGGATGACCACCGCGGAGGCGGTCGCGCCCCCGGCCGCGCCCCCGACCCCGTCGGCGACCGCCAGCAGCGAGCCGCCCGCGCAGCCGGCGTCCTGGTCCGCGCGCCCGGCCCGCGCGACCGAGGCCGCGGCCGAGCGGAGCGCCAGGGCCTGCGGCCGTCGCCCGGTCGCCGTGCCGGGGAACGGTCCGGGGACGGGCGGGGACAGTGCCGGGTCGAGCAGTGCTGCGGCGGTCATGACCCGAGCCTGGGCCGAGGCGCTGGCAGGGCGCTGGGCACCACCTGCGAGTTGGCGGCCGGTGCCGGGCTGCCGGTCGGCCCGCGCCGGCCTCCTGCAACGCCACGGTGGCGTGCCCGGGTGGTGCGGTTGCGCACCACCCGGGCACGGAGGACCCCGACCCCGCACCCCGCAGCCGGGGGGAGCCGCGGACCGGCGCGGGGTCAGGGCGTTCTCGGACCGTCAGTTCTGCTCGATGGTCACCGGCCCCTGGTCGGACTCGCAGACCGTCTCGGTGTCCCCGCCGCGGTCGACGGCGCGGCCCAGGACGGCGACCGGCCCGACGTTCGTGCCGCAGATCTGGGCCGCCACCTGCGCGGCGAGGGCGACCCTGACGTCCTCGAGGATCGTGACGTCCCCGACGACGACGTTGACCAGGCCGTCCTGCTGCTGGGCGGCGGCGGGGGTCGCGGCGGCCAGGACGGCCGCGCCCGCGAAGACGGGCACGAGCGCCCGCCGGGTCCACGTGCTGTTCATGGGATTCCTCCTCGTCCCGGCCGCCCCGACCCCGGCGCCGTCGCCGGGGCTCGTGCGGCCTCGCACCGTGGAGACGGGGACCCCGCCCGGGCATGACGAGGCCGGGGACCGGGTGGCCCGGGACCGGGAGACCCGTCCTGTGCGGCGGAGGCACCGGACGGCACCCTCCCGCGTGCACCGCGGCCGCGTCATGCCGCACGCGCCACGGCGTCCACCCCGCCCGTGTCCCGGCGTGTCGCACCGGCGCGTCCCCGGGCGTAGGTTCGGCCGGTGGCGGCGGTCGAACCCGCGGACGGGGACGGACCGGGAGGAACGGCGCCGGACGTGGCGGCGCTCCTCCCCGTCGTCCGCCGCGTCGTGGCCGCCCGCGTCGCCGACCCGGCCACCGCCGACGACCTGGTCCAGGAGACGCTGGCCCGGGTCCTCGCCGCGGCCGGGCGGGTCGCGCCCGAGACGCTCGTCCCCTACGCCATCACCACGGCGCGCAACGTGGTGGCCTCGATGTGGCGGGACCAGGACCGGCACCGCCGCAACCAGCACCGCGTCGTCGACCTCCTGCCCCCCGAGGCCGCCGACGCGGACGTCCTCGTCGAGGAGGACCGCGCCGCCCTCGCGCAGGCCCTGGCCCGGCTGCCCGAACGGGACCGGCAGACGCTGCTGGCCCACGAGGTCGGCGGGCGGGACACGCGGTCGCTGGCCGCGGAGCTCGGCTCGACCGCCGGGGCGGTCGCCGCGCAGCTCAACCGCACCCGGGCCCGCCTGCGCGTCGAGTACCTGCTGGTCGCCGCACGGGCCGAGCCGGCCACCGACCGGTGCCGCCCGGTCCTGCTCGCCCTCTCCGGCGGCGACCGGCGGCGGCAGCGGGAGGTGGACGCCTCCCGCCACCTGCTCGAGTGCGAGCTGTGCCGGGGCATCAGCGGCCCGCTGCTGGAGCGGGCTCGCCCCCGCGACGAGGTCCGCGTGCCCGTGCGGGTCGACGCCGACGTCGTCGCCGCCCGGCAGGCCGCCCGCGACCTCGCCACCCGGCTGGGGTTCGGGCCGACCGACGTGACGCTCCTGGCGACCGCCGTCTCGGAGATCTCCCGGAACGTCGTCCGCTTCACCGACGGCGGCGAGGTGGTCTTCGAGGAGCTGACCGAGCCGCGGGCCGGCGTCCGGATCGTGGCGCAGGACTCCGGCCCGGGCATCCCGGACGTCGAGCAGGCGATGCGGGAGGGCTACAGCACCTACCGGGGGCTCGGGCTCGGCCTCCCGGGAGCACGGCGGCTCGTCGACGAGTTCACCGTGACGTCGGAGCCCGGTCGCGGCACGACCGTGACCATGACCAAGTGGCGGGGAGAGCGATGACGGAGGACGCGCGCGTGACCGAGTCCCGGACGACGACCCGAACCGACGAGGACGTGCTGCTCCCCCAGCTCGTCGCGCACCTGCGCGAGCACCGGACCCGGCTCCAGCAGGAGTGGGTGAACCGCATCCAGGGAGCGCACCTGCTGCAGGCCATGACCGCGCAGGAGACGGCCGCGGAGACCACCATGGTCTACGACAACTACGTCGAGGTCCTCGAGACGGGCAGCGTCGAGGCGCTGCAGCACTACGCCCGCGACCTCTCCGAGCGCATCATCCCCCGGGGCGTGGAGACCCACGAGGTGGTCGGCATCGTGCTGCTGCTGCGCGACGTCCTCGCCCGTTCGCTGTTCGAGAAGTACCAGGGCGACTTCCCGCTGCTCAACCGGGTCCTCGACGCCTACGAGCCGGCCGCCAACCGCATCGCGAACACCGTGGCGGTCAGCTTCGTCGACGAGCGCGAGCGGGTCATCCGCCAGCAGCAGGACTCCATCCGCGAGCTGTCGACGCCGGTGCTGCCGGTGCGGGAGCGGCTGCTCATCCTGCCGATCATCGGGGTCCTCGACCGGGAGCGGGCCCGGCAGGTGACCGTCCAGCTCCTCACGGGCATCCGCACCCACCGGGCGAAGGTGGTCGTCATCGACATCACCGGCGTCCCGGACGTCGACGAGCAGGTCGCCGACCACCTCGTGCGGACCGTCGACGCGTCACGGCTCATGGGCGCCAGCGTCATCATCACCGGGCTGTCCCCCGACATCGCCCAGACGCTGGTCACCATCGGGGTGGACCTGTCGAAGATGAACACCATCGGCGACCTGCAGGGGGGTCTCGAGGAGGCCGAACGGCTGCTCGGGTACTCGGTGTCCCGGGGTGATCCGGGGACGGGCACCCCATGAGCAGACCCCGGCTGTTCTCCATCCTCCGGCAGGGGCCCTACCTGATCGCCTCCGTCCACACCGCCCTGGACGACTCGCAGCTGGTGCGCTTCCAGCGGGACCTCGTCGAGCGGATCGGCGCCGACCGGGCGCGCGGCGTCGTCATCGACGTCGCCGCCCTCGACGTGCTCGACTCCTTCGGGACGCGGACCCTCCGTGACATCGCCGAGATGGCCCGGCTGCGCGGCGCCGCCACCGTCGTCGTCGGCATCCAGCCCGACGTCGCCTTCGCCATGGTGGAGCTCGGGATGGACACCGGGTCGGTGGCGACGGCGCTCGACCTCGAGGAGGGGCTCGCGGACCTCGACCGCCGCCTGGCCGGTCCGCCGGCCACCCGGGCGTGACCGCCCGGCACGAGGCCCTGCTGCGCGACTACCGCGCCTCGTTCCTGCGCTACCTCGCCCGGCGGGAGGAGTCCTCGCTCGACGCCGGGTACCGCATGGGGCGGGGCGCCCTGGCCGCGGGCCGGAGCCTGCTGGAGGTCGTGGGGGTCCACCACGAGGTGCTCGCCGAGGTGCTGCAGGACACCCCGGCCGACGAGCTGCGGGACGTCGCCGCCGCGGCCTCGGCCTTCCTGGTCGAGGTCCTCGCCAGCTACGACATGGCGCGGCGGGCACCCGGGGAGTGAACGATGTCGCGTCATGCGGCCGGGCTGGGTACGTCTCCACACCTGACAGGCGAGGCCGTCCTGCAGCGAGGAGGCACCCACCGTGAGCGTCGGAGATCCTCACCCGGAGCAGTTCCCGGACCCACGGGCCGGCCCCGCCACCGGCCCCCGGCCCTCCTCCGAGGAGCGCCTGGAGATCGTCGAGCAGCTGCGCCGCCTGGTGGTGTACACGCAGACCGCGCGGGTGCTCGAGCGCCGGGCGCGCTCCGCGGCCAACCCGGCGCTGGCGACGGTCCTGCGCGAGCGCGCCGCGCTGCGCCGGCGCCGGGCCGACCGGGTGCGCGCCGAGCTGGTCGCGCAGGACCTGCCGCTGGTCCCCCCGCGGCGCCGCGGCCCGGCCCCGTCCTGACGGCGGCCCCGCGCCGGCGCGGCGGGTGCCGCGCCGGCTCCGCGGTGCCACCGTGGTCGGCACCGGATCGCACCGGGTGGTGGGGACGGAGGTGGGTCGGTGGAGCTGCCGCGGCTGCTGCTGGAGGTGTCCGGGCTCCTGACGGTGGCGGTCCTCCTCGGGCTCGTGGCCCGCCGGGTGGGCCTGCCGCACAGCGTCGTCCTCGTGGTCGTGGGGTTCGCGGCGTCGGCCGTCGGGCTCACCCCCGGGATCGGCCAGCTGCGCGGGGAGGCCTTCGAGGAGGTCGTGGTCTTCCTCTTCCTCCCCGTGCTGGTCTTCGCCGCCGCGCTCGGCCTGGACCTGCGCGCCTTCGTCCGGAACCTGGGCCCGATCCTCGTCCTGGCGACACTGGCGTTCCTCGTCTCCGCCGTCCTCGTCGGGGTCACCCTGCACTGGGCCCTCGGGGCCGCGCTGGCCTCGGCCTTCCTCTTCGGCGCGCTCATCTCGGCGACCGACCCCGTGGCGGTGGTCGCCGTCTTCCGCGAGGTGGGCGTCCCCCGCCGGCTGCTGACCCTGGTCGAGGGCGAGAGCCTGCTCAACGACGGGGTCGCGATCGTGCTCTTCGCCATCCTGGTGGACGTCGCACTGGGGGAACCGGCGAGCCTGCTCGGCGGGGTCGCCGACTTCGTCGCGGTCTTCGGCGGCGGGGCGGTCATCGGGGTCCTGCTCGGGCTGCTCGCCGCGCTCGCCCTGCCGTGGCTCGGCCGGCTCCCGGCGGCCGGCCTCTCGCTGGCCGTGGCGTACGGCTCCTTCGTCCTCGCCGACGCCGTCCTGGGCTTCTCCGGGGTCATGGCGACCGCCCTCGCCGGGATGGTCCTCTCCGGCCTGGCGCCCAGCCGGGCCTCGGTCGAGGTCCGGGAGACGTGGGAGCAGGTGTGGGAGGCGCTCGACTACGTCGCCAACGCCGTCCTCTTCCTCCTCATCGGCCTGGTGATCGGGCCGAGCGACCTCCTCGACGACCTCGGCGCCGTCCTCGTCGCCGCCCTGGTGGTCCTGGCGGCCCGGGTGCTGGCCGTCGTCCCCCTGGTGTGGCTGCTGGAGAGGGTGGCCCGGATCCCCCGGCTCGGCTGGCGCAACGAAGCCGTGCTCGTCTGGGGTGGCCTGCGGGGCGGGGTCGCGCTGGCGCTGGCCCTGGCGCTGCCGGAGGAGCTCGCCGGGCGGGAGTTCCTCGTCGTCCTGACCGGCGGGGTGGTGCTGGTGACGCTGCTGGTCAACGCGACCACCGTCCGCTGGCTGGTCTCCCGCCTCGGCCTCGATCGGCCCGGCCGGGCGGACCGGTACCTGGTGGCGCTGGCCCGGGTGTCCGCGGTCCGGGCCGCACGGGACGGGCTGGCCGACCTGGGGACGGCGCCGGACCGGACGACGGCGGAGGAGCTGGCCGAGGTCGAGGAGGCGGCGCAGCGGGAGATCGCCGAGCTCGACGTGGACGAGGAGGAGGAGCACCGCATCGTCGTGGGCCGCGGCCTGCACGTCGAGCGGCGGACCTACCAGGAGCTCAGCGACGAGGGGCTCCTGCCACCGGCGGTCACCCGGACCCTGCTGCACGAGGTGGACGACGAGATCGACGACCTCGCCCTGCGCGGCGGGGGTCATGAGCTCGGCGCGTCCCGGCAGCGGCGTTCCGGCGGGCTCGAGCGGCTGACCCGCCGGCTGGTGGAGCGGCTGCCCCGCCCGCCGGGTGCCGATCCCGACGAGCTGGCCTACGCGGAGGCCACCGCCCGGCGGCTGGCCGCGCGGCGCACCGGGGAGGCGTTCGCTGCGTTCGACGACGTCCCCGCGGTCCGCCGGGAGACCGTCGAGGAGTCCCGTGCCACCTTCGCCCGGTGGGAGCGGGAGGCGGTCGGCCGGCTCGACGAGCTCGACCGGCGGTCCGGGCAGAACGGGCGCACGCTCCGCGTCCTGCAGGCCCGGACCTTCACCCGGGCCGCGGCCGACCGGGAGCTGCGCGAGCTCGTGGAGACCGGGCTGCTGCCCGAGCAGGTGCTCCGGTCGGCCGGCACCTCCCCGGTCGACCGGGCCCGCTGACGGCCGGGGCCGGCCGGTGCGCACCGGCCGGCCCCGGCCGTCAGCGG
>NZ_JBJGYK010000053.1:0-30912 GCF_054049955.1 Geodermatophilus sp. SYSU D00758 | reverse complement strand
GCCAGGCGACGTTGAACACCGCCGCGGCGTAGCTGATCGACCAGCCGTCCTCGACGATCGCGCGGGCGAGCTTGAGACGGTGGCGTGGAGTCAGGGCGGCATTAGCGTGGGCCACGAGGACCTCCGGATCGTGTGAGTGGTCGCCTTCAGCAGCTCCACTCCACGTCCGGAGGTCCTCCCTCCACAAGATCAGTCAGTCAGATCGTGTGGTCACACGTCCTCGACCAACGTTGCTGGTCAGTACAACTAGAAGGGCCCCCTGCCCCCCGCCACTCGCAGGCTCGCGGCGGGACCCTGCAGGAGGCCGCCGTGCTCCCCACCCCTCGCAGGCTCGGGGCGGTGCCCGGGACGGGGCCACCCTGCCCCCGCCTCCTGCCTGTCTGCCGTCACACGTCCGGCCGGGCCCCGGGGTGCCGGCGGGGTGGGAGAGTGGGGTCGCTGGGCACGACGGGCGGGAGGCAGCGGTGGACCACGGTCAGCACTCGGGCATGTGGGTGCCCGCCGAGCCGCCGACGTGGGGCCGGATGTTCCTGCCCCACGTCGACGCGTGGTCGGTGCTGGCGGTGCTGAGCCTGATCGGGGCGGTGGCCTACCTGGTCGCGCACGTGCGGCTGCGCCGCACCGGCGTCGCCTGGCCGTGGTGGCGGCTGGCCTCCTGGCTGGCCGGCTGCGCGGCGCTCTTCGCCGTGACCGGCACCTGGCTCAACGGCTACAGCATGGTGCTGTTCAGCGTGCACATGGCCCAGCACATGGTGCTGTCGATGGTGGCGCCGCTGCTGCTGCTCATGGGCGCGCCCGTGACGCTGGCACTGCGCACGCTGCCCCGCGGCAAGGGGCTGGCCGGCGTCCCCCGGGCGCTGCTCCTCGACGCCCTGCACAGCCGGATCGCCCGGTTCGTCTCGCACCCGGCCTTCACGCTGCCGCTGTTCCTGGTCAGCCTCTACGGCGTCTACTTCACCCCGCTGTTCGACGCGCTGATGTCCGACCCGTTCGGGCACCAGTTCATGCTGGCCCACTTCACCGTCACCGGCTTGCTGTTCTTCGGCCCGATCCTCGGCCAGGACCCCTGGCCCCGCACGGCCGGGCACGGCGGGCGGATGCTCGAGCTCCTCATCCCCATGCCCCTGCACGCCTTCTTCGGCGTCGCGGTGATGATGGCCGGCTCCCTCGTCGTCCAGACCTTCGCCGACCCGCCCGCGGGCTGGGACGTGAACCCGCTGGCCGACCAGAAGACCGCCGGCAGCATCGCGTGGTCCTTCGGTGAGCTGCCGACGATCTTCGTGATGGCGATCGTGCTCTTCTCCTGGATGGGGTCGGAGGAGCGCCGGGCCCGGCGGCTGGACCGCGCCGCCGTCCGCACCGAGGACGCCGAGCTCGAGGCCTACAACGCCCGGCTGCGCGCGATGGCCGCCCGCTCCGCCGGGCCCTGAGCCGGCGCCCGCACGGGGTCGCGGTCGCCCGGCGCGCGGCCACCGGGGACGCCCCGGTCGTGGGCGGAGGGCGGCGCGGCCGTTTGCGACCATGAGCGCGTGCCGGTTGCCCTCGTGTTGACGGCGGACACGCACGTCCCCAAGCGGGCGCGTGACCTACCTCGTGCGCTGTGGGCCGCGATCGACGCGGCCGACGTGGTGGTCCACGCCGGTGACTGGGTGGACGTCGCCCTGCTCGACCGGTTCGAGGAGCGCTCGCGGCGGCTGCTGGCGGTCCACGGCAACAACGACCACGGAGCCCTGCGCGAGCGGCTCCCGGAGGTGGCCCGCGCCGAGATCGGCGGTCTCCGGTTCGCCGTCGTCCACGAGACGGGGGACAAGCGCGGCCGGGAGGAGCGCTGCGCGGCCCGCTTCCCCGACGCCGACGTCCTCGTCTTCGGGCACAGCCACATCCCCTGGGACAGCACCGCGGCCGGCGGGCTGCGGCTGCTCAACCCGGGCTCGCCCACCGACCGGCGCCGGCAGCCGCACGGCACGTACGTCACGGCCGTCGTCGACGGCGGGGTGCTCTCCGAGGTGACCCTCCACCCGGTCCCGAGGTGAGCGCCCGGCGGCCCTGGCCGCCGGGCGCGGTGGCCCTGCTGGCCTGCCCCGTGTGCGGCGGTCCGCTGGCTCCCCTCCCCGGGGACGCCGGGCTCCGCTGCCCCGCCGGCCACTCGTTCGACCGGGCCCGGCAGGGGCACGTCACGCTGCTGCCGCCGGGGCACCGGCCGCCCTCCGGCGACACCGCGGGGATGGTCGCCGACCGGGTGGCCTTCCTGACCGCCGGCCACTACCGGGAGCTCACCGCCGCCCTCGCCGACGCCGTCTTCGCCGGGGACGGGCGACCGCCGGAGGCGCTGCTCGACCTCGGCGGGGGCACCGGTCACCACCTGGCCGGCGTGCTCGGGCGCGCGCCCGGGGCCGAGGGGCTGGTCCTCGACTCGTCCCGCTACGCCGCCCGCCGCGCCGCCGGCGCGCACCCGCGGGCGATGGCCGTGGTCGCCGACAGCTGGGCCCGGCTGCCGGTGCGCGACGCCGCCGTCGACCGCGTGCTCGTGGTCTTCGCCCCCCGCAACGGGCCGGAGACCGCCCGGGTGCTGCGACCCGGCGGCCGCCTGGTCGTCGCCACGCCCGCGCCGGAGCACCTCGCCGAGATCGTGGCGCCGCTGGGCCTGCTCCGGGTCGACCCGGACAAGGCCGAGCGGCTCTCCACCGGCCTGGGCCCGCACCTGCAGGCCGCGGGGACGACCCCGGTGCGTGCGCGCCTGGAGCTGGACCGGGCGGCGGTGCGCGCGCTGGTGGGCATGGGGCCGCACGCCCGCCACCTCGGGCCCGGGGCCCTCGACCGGGCGGTGGCGGGGCTGCCGGAGCGGACCCCGGTGACCTTGGCCGTCGATGTCGGGACCTGGGTGCGCTCGGGGTGAGCGGCGGGACCCCGGTCACGGTTCGGCTGCAGGGCCGCCACGCTCCTCCCGGTGCCCGGGAGGAGGTCTGCGGCACCGTCTAAGCTCGCGACCGTGACGATCGCACCCGCACCGATCGTGAGCCGGCCGAGCCCGGCTCACGAGGTCGAGAAGGGCTCGCGGCTCTCGAACCTGCTGCGGACCACCGACCACAAGACCATCGGCCTGATGTACCTGGCCACGTCGTTCTTCTGGTTCGTGATCGGTGGCCTGATGGCCCTGCTCATGCGCGGTGAGCTGGGCCAGCCGGGGCTGCAGTTCCTCTCGCCCGAGCAGTACAACCAGCTGGTCACCATGCACGGCACGGTGATGCTGCTGTTCTTCGCCACGCCGCTGTTCTTCGCGTTCTCGAACCTGATCATGCCGCTGCAGATCGGCGCGCCGGACGTGGCGTTCCCGCGGCTGAACAGCTTCTCCTACTGGCTGTTCCTCTTCGGCAGCACGATCGCCGTCTCCGGGTTCTTCACCCCCGGCGGCGCCGCCGACTTCGGCTGGTACGCCTACACCCCGCTGTCCAGCGTCGTGCACTCCCCGGGTGCGGGTGCCGACCTGTGGATCGCCGGCCTGGCCGTGTCCGGGCTGGGCACCATCCTCGGTGGCGTCAACTTCATCGCCACGATCGTCTGCCTGCGGGCGCCGGGGATGACGCTGTTCCGGATGCCGATCTTCTGCTGGAACACCCTGGTCACCAGCCTGCTGGTCCTGCTGGCCTTCCCGATCCTCACCGCGGCGCTGTTCGCCCTCCTCGCCGACCGCCAGCTGGGTGCGCTGGTGTACTCGCCCGAGAACGGCGGGCCGATGCTGTGGCAGCACCTGTTCTGGTTCTTCGGCCACCCCGAGGTCTACATCATCGCGCTGCCGTTCTTCGGCATCGTCACCGAGATCATCCCGGTGTTCAGCCGCAAGCCGCTGTTCGGCTACAAGGGCATGGTCTTCGCGACCATCGCCATCGGCGGCCTGTCGCTGACCGTGTGGGCGCACCACATGTACGCCACCGGCGCGGTGCTGCTGCCGTTCTTCGCGTTCCTCACCTACCTGATCGCCGTGCCGACCGGGATCAAGTTCTTCAACTGGATCGGCACCATGTGGCGGGGGCAGCTGACCTTCGAGACCCCGATGCTGTTCTCGATCGGGTTCATGGTCACCTTCCTGCTGGGCGGCCTGACCGGGGTGCTGCTGGCCTCCCCGCCGCTGGACTGGCACGTCAACGACAGCTACTTCGTCGTCGCGCACTTCCACTACGTCGTCTTCGGGACCGTGGTCTTCGCCGCCTACGCGGGGGTCTACTTCTGGTTCCCGAAGATGTGCGGCCGGATGATGGACGAGCGGCTGGGCAAGCTCCACTTCTGGCTGACCTTCGTCGGCTTCCACGCCACGTTCCTCATCCAGCACTGGCTGGGCAACGAGGGCATGCCGCGCCGGTACGTCAACTACCTGCCCACCGACGGCTTCACCACCATGCACGTGGTCTCCACCATCGGGTCCTTCGTGCTCGGCGCCTCGACGATCCCGTTCTTCTACAACGTCTGGAAGTCCTGGCGGTACGGCCCGCTGGCGCTGCGGGACGACCCCTGGGGCCACGGCAACTCGCTGGAGTGGGCGACCTCGTCGCCGCCGCCGCGGCACAACTTCACCGAGATCCCGCGGATCCGCTCCGAGCGCCCGGCGTTCGAGGCCCACTACCCGCACCTGCTCGACCGGCTGGAGGCCGAGAAGCACGTGGGCAAGCGGCACGAGCCCTTCGGCGGGGTCAGCGAGATGGGGCTCACCGGAGGTGGCCGGCACGGCAGCCGGGACCCCGACCCCACCTGAGCAAGGACCCCGTCCTCCCCACCCCTCGCAGGCTCGGGGCGGGACCCGGGACGGGGCCACCCTGCCCCCCGCCACTCGCAGGCTCGCGGCGGGGCCCTGCAGGGGGGCCGCCCGCCCTCCCGGAGGACCACGCGGCGACGCCCCGCCGGCCACGGCCGGCGGGGCGTCGCCGCGTCCGCGGCAGGGGAGCCCCCGGGCGGCCGGTCGCCCGCCGTGCGGCACGATGGCGGCCGTGCCGCTGGACCCCAACCCCCGCACCATCCCGGAGCCACCGGCCGACGGAGCCCGTGCCCTGCTCACCGTGACCGGCGCCGACCGGCCCGGTGTCACCGCCCGGCTCTTCTCCGCCCTGGCCGGGAACGGCTCGGGCGGTCCCGCGGTCGAGGTGGTCGACGTCGAGCAGGTCGTCGTCCACGGCCAGCTCGTCCTGGGGGTCGTCGTGCGCGCCTCGGAGGAGACCGACGAGGCCGCCTTCCTCACCCACCTGGGCGGGCTGGCGGAGGAGGTCGGCGCGGCCACCGGCGTCCGGGTCGCCGTGGAGGCGGCCCCCGACGGCGGGCTGGACGCCGCGCCCGCCGGCCGGCTGCACCACGTGATCGTGCTGGGGCGACCGGTGCCGCCGGCGGCCGTTGCGGGCGCAGCGTCGGCGATCGCCGGGGTGGGCGGCAACATCGACGCGATCCGCCGGCTGTCGGACTACCCGGTCACCTCCTTCGAGCTGACCGTCTCCGGCGCGGAGGGGGTCGCCCTGCGCGGCGCCCTGGCCTCCGTGGCCGCCGGGACGGGGGCCGACATCGCCGTCGAGCAGGTCGGGCTGGCCCGGCGGGCCAAGCGGCTCATCGTGCTCGACGTGGACTCGACCCTGGTGCGCGGCGAGGTCATCGACGAGCTCGCCGAGCGCGCCGGCCGGGCCGCGGAGGTCGCCCGGATCACCGCCGCCGCCATGAACGGCGAGCTGGACTTCGCGGAGTCGCTGCGGGCCCGGGTCGCGGCGCTGGCCGGGCTACCGGTAGGGGTGCTCGACGAGGTCCGCGAGGCCCTGGTGCTGACCCCCGGCGCGCGCACGCTGATCCGCACCCTGCAGCGGCTGGGGTTCCGCTGCGGCATCGTCAGCGGCGGGTTCACCCAGATCACCGACCCGCTCGCCGACCAGCTCGGCCTGGACTTCGCCGCGGCCAACACCCTCGAGGTCGCCGGTGGCCGGCTCACCGGCGGGCTGGTCGGCGAGATCGTCGACCGCGCCGGCAAGGCCCGGGCGCTCGAGCGGTTCGCCGACGAGTACGGCATCCCGATGGACCAGACGGTGGCGGTCGGGGACGGTGCCAACGACCTCGACATGCTCGGTGTGGCCGGGCTCGGCATCGCGTTCAACGCCAAGCCCTACGTCCGCGAGCAGGCGCACACCGCGCTCAACCAGCCGTACCTGGACGCCGTCCTCCAGGTGCTGGGGTTCACCCGCGAGGAGGTCCTCGACGCCGTGTGACCGGTCCGGGACCCGCGGACCGGTCCGGGACCCGCAGGCCGGCCCGGTTCAGGAGTGCCGCACCGGCCGGTGCACGTCCCCGGTCAGCTCCACCCCGGCCCCGCGGAGCTGGTCGAGCGCCGCCTCGGTGGTCGCCTCGGTCACGCCCGCGGTGAGGGGGAGGAGCACCCGGGTGGCGAAGCCCTCCCGGACGGCGTCCAGCGCGGTGGCCCGGACGCAGTGGTCCGCGGTGAGCCCCGCGATGTCGACGGCGTCCACCCCGCGGGCCCGCAACCAGTCGGCCAGCGCCACCCCGTCCGCCCGGCCCTCGAACCCGGAGTACGCCGCGGCGTACTCGCCCTTGTCGAAGACGGCCTCGATGGGGCCGCGGTCCAGCCGCGGGTGCAGCTCCTCGCCCCCGGAACCGACCACGCAGTGCGCCGGCCACGTGTCGACGTAGTCCGGCGCCTCGGCGAAGTGCCCGCCGGGGTCGACGTGGTGGTCGCGGGTGGCGACCACGTGTTCGTACTCCTCGCCGCTGGTCCGCAGGTGCTCGGTGATCCGGGCGGCGACCTCGGCCCCGCCGTCGACCGCCAGGCTGCCGCCCTCGGTGAAGTCGTTCTGCACGTCCACGACCAGCAGTGCGCGGGTCATCACCGGTCCTCCTCTCGGCTCAGGCCGTCAGCGTCTCGATCGCGCAGTCGCCGCGGGAGAGCGCGAAGGCCTCCTGCGGCAGCGCCCCCCGGGCCTGCGCGTGGTGCGCCCGCGCCGTGGCCAGCAGCTCGTGCGGGGAGCGGTCGTCGCAGAGCGCGCCGCCCCGGACCAGCGGCACGAGCAGCTCGCGGTCGCCGTCCCGGGCCA
Organism: Geodermatophilus sp. SYSU D00758; assembly: GCF_054049955.1. Taxonomy (NCBI): domain Bacteria; kingdom Bacillati; phylum Actinomycetota; class Actinomycetes; order Geodermatophilales; family Geodermatophilaceae; genus Geodermatophilus; species Geodermatophilus sp. SYSU D00758. The sequence continues at coordinate 23,842 of NZ_JBJGYK010000053.1, read as the reverse complement.
GGACGGGCTCGCTGGTGACCACCTCCGCGGTGGCCACGCCGTCCGCACCGTGCCGCCGGACGGCGGTCTTCCGGCCGCCCACCGAGTTCTTCCCCTCGGAACGCTTGGCGACCGGCACGCCGTCCCGCTCGACCAGCTTGTAGACCATCCCCGCCGCCGGGGCCCCGGACCCGGTGACCAGCGAGGTGCCCACGCCGTAGCCGTCCACCGGCGCGGCCATGAGCCCGGCGATGGCGTACTCGTCGAGGTCGCTGGTGACGATGACCCGCGTGCGGTGCGCACCGAGCTCGTCGAGCAGGGCGCGGGCGCGGGTGGCCAGCGTGGGCAGGTCCCCGGAGTCGAGCCGGATCGCACCCAGCTCGGGGCCGGCCACCCGCACCGCCGTGCGGATGCCCTGCTCGACGTCGTAGGTGTCGACCAGCAGCGTGGTGCCGACCCCCAGCGTGGCCACCTGGGCGCGGAAGGCCGACTCCTCGTCGTCGTGCAGGAGGGTGAACGCGTGCGCGCTGGTGCCCGCCGTGGGGACGCCGTACCGACGGCCGGCCTCCAGGTTCGAGGTGGTGGCGAAGCCGACCAGGTGGGCGGCCCGCGCGCAGGCGACCGCCGACTCCTCGTGGGTGCGCCGTGACCCCATCTCGATGCACGGGCGCTCGCAGGCCGCGGTGACCATGCGGGCTGCCGCGGAGGCGATCGCGCTGTCGTGGTTGAGCACCGACAGCACCAGCGTCTCCAGCAGCACGGCCTCGGCGAAGGAGGCGCGGACGCTGAGCACGGGGGAGCCGGGGAAGTAGAGCTCGCCCTCGGCGTAGCCGTCGACGTCGCCGCTGAAGCGGAAGTCGGCCAACCAGTCCAGCAGGTGGGGGTCGGTGAGCCCCTGCTCCCGCAGCGCGGCCAGCTCGTCGTCCCCGAACCGGAAGCGGGGCAGCATCTCCAGCAGCCGCCCGGTGCCGGCCACGACGCCGTAGCGGCGGCCGTGCGGCAGCCGGCGGGCGAACACCTCGAAGACGCAGTCGCGGGAGGCCGTCCCGTCGGCGAGCGCGGCGGCCACCATCGTGAGCTCGTACCGGTCGGTGAGCAGCGCTGGTCCGGGTGGCATGGCCCCGGAGCCTAGGCCGGTCGGCGGGGGTCCACCGCCGGAGGAGCCTCGTCCTAGAGTGGGGGCGTGGCCGCACCGCTCGCGCCCGCACGGACGCCCGAGGAGACCGTCGAGGAGCACGGCGACCTCGACCGCCCGTGGGTGACCATCGTCTGGAACGACCCGGTCAACCTCATGAACTACGTGACCTACGTGCTGCAGGAGCTGTTCGGCTACGACGAGCCCACAGCGACGACACTGATGCTGCAGGTCCACCACGAGGGCCGGGCCGTCGTCAGCTCCGGGCCCCGGGAGCGGATGGAGCACGACACCAGCCGGCTGCACGCCTACGGGCTGTGGGCCAGCTACCAGCGGGACTCGTGAGGCCCTTCCGACGCCGCGGCGACGCGGTCGAGGCACGCCTGGAGCCCGCGGAGGCCGGCATCGTCGGCCTGCTGCTCGACCAGCTCGAGCAGCTGCTGACCGCCGAGGCCGCCGACGTCGCCGGGGACCCGGTCCTCGAGCGGCTCTTCCCGGCCGGGCACCGCGGGGATGCGGAGCTGGCCGCCGAGTACCGGGAGCTCACCGAGGACTCGCTGCGCGGCGGCAAGGCCGACGACCTCGCCACCGTGCGGGCCACCCTGCCCCCGCGGGGCGGCGTCGTCCGCCTCGACCCCGACCAGGCCGGCGCCTGGCTGCGCACCAGCAACGACCTGCGGCTGGCCCTGGGCACCCGGCTCGACGTGCAGGAGGACACCGAGCCGCCGGAGGACCTCACCTCCGAGGAGGGCCAGCAGCTGGCCGTCTACTACTGGCTCACCGGCCTGCAGGGGTCGCTCGTCGACGCGCTCGCCGGCGGTCGTGCCGGCCGAAGGTGAGCAGCACCAGCGCCACCAGCAGCAGGTCCAGGACGAAGAACACCGACACGAGGCTCGGCATCTCCACGTCCCGCACCATCGCCCCGACCGCGGAGACGAGGACGACGGCCGAGAGCAGCAGCACCAGCAGCAGGGTCAGCGACCGGATGGTGACCAGCAGCACCAGCGAGGCCCGGTCGGCGGCCACGTCGCTGCTGTAGTGCCCGCTGCGCCGCAGCACCCCGCGGGCGCCGAGGGCGAGGGCCGGCAGGGCGAGGAGCAGGACACCGGCGACCATCAGCACCTCGAGCAGCACGGTGGGCACCGTATCGGGGTGTCCGGACGCCGCCGACCAGGTCGCGCGCCCGTCCCGGGGCCCGGTCGGCGGAGCGGCGGCCCCGTCGCGGGGCCTGCGCGGCGAGCGGTGGACGGGGGCCTTCTAGACTGGGCACGTGCTGCGCATCGACCGCGCGACCTACGACGCCATCGTGGCCCACGCCCGGGAGGACCACCCGGACGAGGCCTGCGGCGTCGTCGCCGGGCCCGAGGGCAGCGACCGCCCGGAGCGGTTCATCCCGATGCTCAACGCCGCGCGGTCGCCCACGTTCTACGAGTTCGACTCGCAGGACCTGCTGCGGCTCTACCGCGACATGGACGACCGCGACGAGGTCCCGGTGGTCATCTACCACTCGCACACGGCCACCGAGGCCTACCCCTCGCGCACCGACATCAGCTACGCCTCGGAGCCCGACGCCCACTACGTGCTGGTCTCCACGCGCCACCACGGGGGGCAGACCGGCCTGTCCGGCGACGAGGTCGAGTTCCGCAGCTTCCGCATCGTCGGCGGCGAGGTGAGCGAGGAGGACGTCGAGGTCGTCGAGTCCTACCTGTTCGGGCACTCGCCGACCACCGTCGTCTACGACTGAGGAAGGACCCTCCTGCCCCCCACCGCTCGCAGGCTCGCGGCGGGCCCTGCAGGAGGGCCGGGCCGCCCGCCCCCGGAATGCCCCGCCGCGGGCGGGCGTTGCCCGTCCAGACGCACCGACCCCGTGCACGCCTGCCGTGGGTCGGCCCCCCCAGCACAGAGGAGAACGCAGACGCCATGGCCATCGAGGTCCGGATCCCGACCATCCTGCGCACCCACACCGGCGGCAGCAAGACCGTCGAGGGCGACGGCGACACCCTGGGCGCGCTCGTCGACGACCTCGACGCGAAGCACCCCGGCCTGAAGAACCGCCTCGTGACCGAGGAGGGCAAGCTGCACCGCTTCGTCAACGTCTACGTCAACGACGAGGACGTCCGCTTCACCGGCGCGCTGGACACCCAGGTGAAGGACGGCGACTCGGTGACGATCCTCCCGGCGGTCGCCGGCGGCTGCTGAGCGGCGCCGCCCGCCCCGCGACCGCCCCCGCCCGTCCCCGGAGATCCCATGGCCCGCTTCGCCTCCCTCGTCGACTCGCTCGGCGGCACCCCGCTCGTGGGGCTGCCGACGCTGTCGCCGACCCCCGACGTCCGGCTGTGGGCCAAGCTCGAGGACCACAACCCCACCGGGTCGATCAAGGACCGCGCGGCCATCTCGATGATCGAGGCGGCCGAGAAGGAGGGCCGGCTCAAGCCGGGTGACACCATCCTCGAGCCGACCAGCGGGAACACCGGCATCTCGCTGGCGATGGTGGCCCGGCAGCGCGGCTACCGGCTGATCTGCGTCATGCCGGAGAACACCTCCGTGGAGCGGCGCCAGCTGCTGGAGATGTACGGCGCGCAGATCATCAGCTCCCCGGCGGCGGGCGGCTCCAACCAGGCGGTCGCGGTGGCCAAGGGCCTGGCCGCCGAGCACGACGACTGGGTGATGCTCTACCAGTACGGCAACCCGGCCAACGCCGAGGCGCACTACACCGGGACCGGCCCGGAGATCCTCGCCGACCTCCCCTCGATCACCCACTTCGTCGCCGGGCTGGGCACGACCGGCACGCTCATGGGCTGCTCGCGCTACTTCCGCGAGCACAAGCCCGACGTCCGGGTCATCGCCGCCGAGCCCCGCTACGGCGAGCTGGTGTACGGCCTGCGCAACATCGACGAGGGGTTCGTGCCGGAGCTCTACGACCCGGAACTGCTCGACTCCCGGTTCAGCGTCGGCCCGCAGGACGCCGTCCGCCGGACCCGCCAGCTGGTGGAGCAGGAGGGCATCTTCGCCGGCATCTCGACCGGCGCGATCCTGCACGCGGCGCTGGGCATCGCCGACAAGGAGGTCGCGGCCGGGCGCCGGGCCGACATCGTCTTCATCGTCTGCGACGGCGGGTGGAAGTACCTCTCGACCGGCGCCTACGCCGGCACCCTGGACGAGGCCACGGCCGCCCTGGAGGGCCAGCTCTGGGCCTGAACCGGGCGTGAGCCCGGTCTCCCGACCCCTGCGGCTAGCCTCACCTGCGTCGTCGGCGTCGCAGCGAGGGGCGGTCGGGTGAGGCTCACGGTGGTCGGCTGCTCGGGGAGCGGTCCGGGACCGACGTCCCCTGCGTCGAGCTACCTGGTCGAGCACGACGGCTTCCGCGTGCTGCTCGACCTGGGCAACGGCGCCTTCGGGACGCTGCAGGCCCTCGCCGACCCGGCCACGGTCGATGCGCTGTACCTGTCGCACCTGCACGCCGACCACTGCCTCGACGTGGCCCCGTTCGTCGTCTGGCACCGCTACTCGGGCCGCTCCCGGCGTCGGCCGGTGCCGCTCTACGCCCCGGCCGGCGCCGACCGGCGGCTGGCGGCGGCCTACTACGGCGACGGCGCGCCGCTGGAGGACGTCTTCGACTTCGCGGTCCTCACGGGTGCGCCGTTCGACCTCGGGCCCTTCCGGGTGCAGACGGTCCGCACCGCGCACCCGGTCGAGTGCCACGCCGTCCGGCTGACCGCCGGTGGCCGGTCGCTGGTGTACACCGGGGACACCGGCGCCAGCGCCGACGTCGTCGGGCTCGCCCGGGGGGCCGACGTCCTCCTGGCCGAGGCGGCGCACCCCGACGTCCCGGGCCTGCCGCCGGACCTGCACCTCACCGGCCGCGAGGCCGGGGAGCACGCCGCGGCCGCCGGGGTGGACCGGCTGCTGCTGACCCACGTGCCCGCCTGGGTGGACGCCGGTGCCCAGCTCAGCGACGCCCGGGCGGTGTTCCCCTCCGCCGAGCTGGTCACGCCCGGCGCCACCTACGACGTCTGAGGCCCGGCGACCCCTGCGCGGACCGGGTGAGCCGGTCCACGACCGGTCCCGGCCGAGCGCCGGTGGCGGCCCGGGACCGCCTGTTGCCCCGGGGACGCCCGGCGGGCACGGTGGGCCGGTGGTCGACGACGAACGGGACGGCGTCCGGCTGACCAGCCTGGACTCGGAGCTGGGCGACGGCCTCGGGGTGACCAAGGGCGACCTGGTCGACCACCTCGACGCGTTCGCCGACCGGCTGGTGCCGCAGCTGGCCGGGCGCCCGCTGTCGGTGGTGCGGGTCCGCCCCGGGCAGCAGCCGTTCGTGCAGCGCAACGTGCCCAAGGGCGCCCCGGACTGGGTGCGCAACGTGCCGGTGTGGTCGGCCGCCGCGCACCGGGAGGTGCACATGGTGCTCTGCGACGACCGCCGCACGCTGCTGTGGTTGGCCAACCAGCGGGCGGTCGAGCTGCACGTCCCCTTCCTGCCCGCCGGGGCCGAGCGGCCGACCGGGCTGGTGGTGGACCTCGACCCGCCCGAGGGCGCCGACTTCGACGTGGTGGTGCGCGCGGCCGGGCTGGTGCGCCGGGCCCTCGCCGACGCCGGTCTGGGCGGTGCCGTGAAGACCAGCGGGTCCAAGGGCGTGCACGTCGTCGTGCCGGTGCGGGGGGCGCCGGTGGAGGACGTCGCCGCCGCCACCCGCGCGCTGGCCGTCCGGTCGGAGCGGCTCGACCCGGAGCTGGCGACCACCGCCTACATCCGCGAGGACCGCCACGGCCGGGTCTTCCTCGACGCGACCCGGTCGGGGACCTCGACGATCGTCGCCGCCTACAGCCCCCGGGCCCGGCCCGGCCTGCCGGTGTCGGCTCCGGTGCGGTGGGAGGACCTGCCGGCCGCGCGGCCCGGCGGGGTCACCGTGCGGACGGCGGGGGAGCTGCTGGAGCAGGAGGCCTGGTCGTCGTTGCTGCCCGCCCCGCAGGACCTGCCGGCCGACCTGGTCGAGGAGGGCCGGGCCATCCCGCCGGCCCGGGTCCAGGCGATGCACGAGGGACGTCGCCGGGCACGGGCGCGGCGCGCGGACGGCGCGGGCTGACGACCCGGAGCCGGCGTCCACAACCGCGCGCCGGTCCACAGCCGGACCCGGCACCGGGCGCGTCCCGTCGCACCCCCCACGCACGCTGCCCGGCATGACGACCGATCCGCAGACCACCGCCTGGCTCGACCAGGAGGACGCCCACCTCGCCCAGGTCATCCGCTCCTCGCGCTGGGCGGTTCAGTACGTCGGTGCCGGCGACCGGCCCGACGAGCCCGCGTTCGGATACACCATCGGCCTGTTCGGCATGGGTCACCCCGAGCTGGTCGTCGTCGGCCTCGACGCCGACTCCGCGCACGGCGTCCTGCAGCGCACGGCCGGTGAGGTGGCCGCCGGCCGCGACCTGCTGCCGGGGGAGCTGCTCAGCTGGCCCGACTGGGAGGGCGTCCTCGTCGTCGAGGTCTGCCCGAACCCCGGGGAGGTCGTCCTGGGCGCCAACCGCTTCTACCAGCGGCCGCCCGAGTACTCCGTGCCCGCCCACCAGCTGGCCTGGCGGCACCGCGACGGCCACTTCCCCTGGGAACCGGGCTACGCCTGCGGGCCGGAGTGCCAGCCCCGGCCGGGGACGTGGCGGGCGTGACGTGCGGTGGGTGCGGTCACCGGCCCGGCCGGGACGACGTCAGCCGAGGCCCAGGTCGCGCCGCAGCTTGGCCACGTGGCCGGTCGCCTTGACGTTGTAGGCGGCCTTCTCGATGCGCCCCTCGGCGTCGACCACGAAGGTCGAGCGGATCACGCCCACGACCTCCTTGCCGTAGAGCTTCTTGGTCCCGTAGGCGCCGTAGGCCTGCAGCACCTGCTTGTCGACGTCGGAGACCAGGGTGATGCCGAGGTCCTCCTTCTCGCGGAAGCGCAGCAGCTTCTCCGGCGGGTCGGGGGAGATGCCGATGATGTCCAGACCGGCCTCGGCCAGCTCGCCCGCGGCGGCGGTGAAGTCGACGGCCTGCGTGGTGCAGCCCGGGGTCATCGCCGCCGGGTAGCAGTAGAGGATGACGCGGCGGCCCCGGTGGTCGGCCAGCGAGACGGGGTTGCCGTCGGCGTCGGGCAGCGTGAACTCCGGCGCCGGGTCGCCGGGGGAGAGGCGGACGGGGGCGCTGGCGGCGCTGTCGGTCATGTGCGGCATCCTGCCGTGCCCTGTCGGCCGCCTCCAGCACCCCTCCCCGGTGACGCGAGGCGGGGGAGCCGTCAGCCGGCGAGGAAGGACAGCCGCACGTGGCGCTGCGGGTTGTCGGTGTTGGTGTCCACCAGGCAGATGCGCTGCCAGGTGCCCAGCTGCAGCCGCCCCTCGAGCACCGGGACGCTGGCGTGCGGGGGCACGAAGGCCGGCAGCACGTGGTCGCGGCCGTGCCCGGGGCTGCCGTGCCGGTGCCGCCAGCGGTCGTCACGGGGCAGCAGCTCGTCCAGCTGTGCGAGCAGGTCGTCGTCGCTGCCCGCGCCGGTCTCGATGACGGCGATCCCGGCCGTCGCGTGCGGCACGAAGACGTGCAGGAGCCCGTCGGCCTCGTCCCGGACGAACTCGGCGCACTCGTCGGTCAGGTCCACCACGGTGGGCATCCCGCCGGTGCGCACCGCCCGCAGCTCCGAACGCATGGGGCCATTACACCGCGGTCCTCCGGACCGCACCGCCACCCCGTGCCGTCCCCGGCGCGGGTGGAGCGCGTCCGCGGCCCGCTCGGGGAGGCCTGCGGCCCCCCGCTCGCGGACCGCACCGCCACCCCGTGCCGTCCCCGGCGCGGGTGGAGCGCGTCCGCGGCCCGCTCGGGGAGGCCTGCGGCCCCCGCTCGCGGACCGCACCGCCACGGCGGCGGCCGGACGGGCCGGAGGGCACCCGGCGGGGCGCACTACTGTCGGCACACGTGACAGCGACCCCCGGCTCCCGCCCCGACGGCCGGGCGGCCGACCAGCTCCGCCCGGTGACCATCACGCGTCAGTGGCTGGACCACGCCGAGGGGTCGGTGCTGGTCGAGTTCGGCCGCACCCGGGTGCTGTGCGCCGCCAGCGTCACCGAGGGCGTGCCCCGCTGGCGCAAGGGCTCGGGCCTGGGCTGGGTCACCGCCGAGTACGCGATGCTGCCCCGGGCGACGCACACCCGGGGCGACCGCGAGTCGGTCAAGGGCCGCATCGGGGGGCGCACGCACGAGATCAGCCGCCTGGTGGGGCGGTCGCTGCGCGCGGCCATCGACCTCGGCGCGCTCGGCGAGAACAGCATCGCCGTCGACTGCGACGTCCTCCAGGCCGACGGCGGCACGCGCACCGCGGCGATCACCGGCGCCTACGTCGCGCTGGCCGACGCCGTCGCCTGGCTGGGGCAGCGGCGCCGCCTGGTCCGGCCCACGGCCCTGGCCCGGTCGGTGGCCGCGGTGAGCGTCGGCGTGGTCGACGGCCAGCCGCGGCTGGACCTCGCCTACGAGGAGGACGTCCGCGCCGGCACCGACATGAACGTCGTGTGCACCGGCGACGGCCGCTTCGTCGAGGTCCAGGGCACCGCGGAGAACGGCGTGTTCGACCGCGCGACCCTCGACGCGCTGCTCGACCTCGCGACCTCCGGATGCGCGGAGCTGACCCGGCTGCAGGCCGCGGCCCTGGCCGGGGACGCGGGGCGACGGTGAGCACGCGGCTGCTCCTGGCCACCCGCAACGCCGGCAAGCTCGCCGAGCTCCAGCGGCTGCTGACCTCCGCGGTCCGCGGGGTGGAGGTGGTCGGTCTCGGCGACGTCCCGACCTACCCCGAGGCGCCGGAGACCGGGGCGACGTTCGCCGAGAACGCCCTGCTCAAGGCCCGCGAGGCGGTCCGGTACACCGGTCTGCCCGCGGTCGCCGACGACTCCGGGCTGGCCGTGGACGCCCTCAACGGGATGCCCGGTGTGCTCAGCGCCCGCTGGTCGGGCCGGCACGGCGACGACCGCGCCAACACCGCGCTGCTGCTCGGGCAGCTCGCCGACGTCCCCGACGACCGCCGCGGGGCCGCCTTCGTCTGCGCCGCCGCCCTGGTGACCCCCGACGGCGCCGAGCACGTGGTGGAGCGGGCATGGCGCGGCCGGGTGATCCGCGAGGAGCGGGGGACCAACGGCTTCGGCTACGACCCGGTCTTCGTGCCGGACGGGCTCGAGCGCACCTCCGCCGAGCTGTCCCCGGAGGAGAAGGACGCGCGCAGCCACCGCGGCCAGGCCTTCGCGGCGCTGGTCCCGCTGGTCGGCGAGGTCCTCGGCCCCGCCTGACCCGGCCGCTCCCGGTGTCTCACCCGCCCGGGTGGGACCGCCCGCCGCCGGCTGCACCCCCGCCCCCGGGGCGCCGTCCACCGGGGAGACCGGTGCGGCCGTGCCGGCGAGGACGGGGAGGCCCGCATGGCGGACGAGGTCGTGGGGACGGCGGCGCGCAGCCGCCTGGTGGTGCTCGTCCCCGCCCACGACGAGGCGGCCGGCATCGCGGCCACCCTCGCCGCGCTGCAGGAGCAGACCCGCCGCCCGGACCGCGTCGTGGTCATCGCCGACAACTGCACCGACGACACCGCCGCCATCGCGCGGGCGCACGGCGCCGAGGTGTACGAGACGGTCGGCAACACCGACAAGAAGGCCGGCGCGCTCAACCAGGCGATCGTGCAGCGGTTCCGCCGGACCTCGACCCGGGACCGGCGGGACAGCTCGGCGCCGCCGCCCGGCGGCCGCCCCCGCGGACCGGACCGCCGCGCCCGGGCGGCCTCCGAGCACCCCGGCGCACCGGCCGGGCCCGACCTCCGCGACGACGACCACGTGCTGGTCATGGACGCCGACACCCAGCTGGCCCCGCGGTTCCTCGAGGTGGCCGCCGCGAGCCTGGACTCCTCACCGCGCATCGGCGCCGCCGGCGGGCTGTTCTACGGGCACCCCGGCAGCGGCGTCCTCGGCCAGCTGCAGCGCAACGAGTACACCCGCTACAGCCGGGACGTCGGCCGCACCGGGCGGGTGATGGTGCTGACCGGCACGGGCACGCTGTTCCGCGTCCGGGCGCTCCGCGAGGTCGCCGCCGCCCGGGGGAGCACCCTGCCGGGCACCCGCGGCCAGGTCTACGACACCCTCGCCCTCACCGAGGACAACGAGCTCACCCTCGCCCTCAAGACGCTCGGCTGGCGGCTGACCAGCCCGGTGGAGTGCTCGGTCGTCACCGAGGTCATGCCGACCTGGCGGGACCTGTGGAAGCAGCGCATGCGGTGGCAGCGCGGGGCGCTGGAGAACCTCCGGCACTACGGCGTCAACCGGGTCACGGTGCGCTACTGGGGCCAGCAGGTCGGCATCGGCCTCGGCGTGCTCGCCTTCCAGGCCTACCTGCTGCTCACCGCCCTTCTCCTGCTCCGCCAGGGGGCCCTGGAGTTCAGCCCCTTCTGGGGTGCCGTGGGCCTGGTCTTCCTCGCCGAGCGGCTGGTGACGGTGCGCCGGGGCGGGTGGCGGGCGGTGCTGCTGGCCGCGCCGCTGGTGGTCGAGCTGGCCTACGACCTGTTCATCCAGGCCGTCTTCGTCCGGTCGCTGGTGGACGTCGTCCGCGGCCGGGAGGCGACCTGGCACCACGTGACCGCCCCCGCGGCGGCGTGAGCGACGCAGGGGAGGTGCTGACATGTACAGCAAGGCGGGTTACGTGACCGCCAGCGGCGTGGGCGGGTCCACGACGCTGGCCTACACCGGCCTCGACCACCTGGCGCTGGCCGTCGCGGCCGTGACGCTGGTCTTCGCCGGACTGGCGCTGCTCAAGCTGGTCCCGCGACGGCCTCGCTGACCCCCGGGGCGTCCGGGGCGCCCGGGTGCCCGGGGTGCCTGTCGCGCCGTCCCGCGGTCACCGGCCGCGGGGGCGGGGATCGGTCCGCGTCCAGCCGCGGTCGTCCCGGCGCCCGCCCAGGGCCGCCCGGCAGCGGCGGCACACCGACTGCACGGCCTCGGCGTGCCGGCCGGACTCGGGCAGGACGTCCGCCCAGCCGACGTGCGGGAAGCGGGCGAGCCGCGACCGGGACAGCGACAGCCCGCAGACCGTCTCGTTGCGCCCGCGTTCCCACGCGTGCACCTCACCGGCGGGGTAGCCGATGCCGTCCTCGGGGTCGGTCCACCGACCGCCGGCCGCGACCGCTGCGTTGCGCGGAGCCATGCGGCAGCCCTACCCGGGACCGGCGCGCAGGACGCGGGCCGGCGGGGCGGCTACGGTCCCCGCTGTGGAGCTCTCCCGCACCGCCCGCCTGGACGTCCTCGTCGAGGGGTACGTGCGGCCGCCGCACGTGGCCGGCACGGTGAGCCTGGTCCGCGACGCCGACCGGGTCGTCGTCGTCGACCCCGGCATGGTCGCCGACCGCGACCTGATCCTCCGGCCGATGCGCGAGCTCGGCGTGCGGCCGGAGGACGTCACCGACGTCGTCGTCAGCCACCACCACCTCGACCACACGGTCAACATCGCGCTGTTCCCGGCGGTCCCGGTGCACGACTTCCAGTCGGTGATCGAGGGCGACGTCTTCACGCGCCGCGCGGCCGACGGGGTGCAGCTCACGCCGAGCCTGCGGCTGCTGGCCACGCCCGGGCACACCCCGCAGGACATCACCACGCTCGTCGGCACGCCGGAGGACGTCGTCGCGCTCACCCACCTGTGGTGGACGGAGGGCGGGCCGGCCGACGACCCCTACGCGGTCGACCGCGACCAGCTGCGGCAGCAGCGCGAGCGGGTGATCGAGGTCGCGACGCTGATCGTGTGCGCCCACGGTGCCCCGTTCCGGCCGGGGACCGCCACGCCCCGCTGAGCGCGCGGGCCGAGCGGTCGACGTCGCCCGGCGGTGGCGGGCACCACGGCCCCGCCGCGTGCGGGAGGGGGGAGTCGAACCCCCACGCCCGAAGGCACCAGATCCTAAGTCTGGCGTGGCTGCCGTTACACCACTCCCGCGCAGGAGCCCGAGTGTAGGAGTCGCCCGTGCGGGGGGAGCGGCCCGACGAGGACGCGCCGGTCGCGGACGCGTCTGGCAGGCTGTCGCCCGTGCCCCGCGACCCTCGCCAGATCCAGTTGGAGATCGACGCCGCCCGCGAGTCGCTCGCGGCCACCCTGGACCACCTGGTCGCCCGCACCAGCCCCCAGCGGCTGCGGGCCCAGGGGCAGGCGGCCGCGCAGTCCTTCCTGCAGAGCCCGGCCGGCCTGGCCACCATGGGCGCGCTGGGCCTGCTGGTCACGCTGGTCGTGGTCCAGAAGGTCCGCTCCCGCTGACCCGGCCGTGCGCACCCCGCGTCCCGACCCGGTCGGCCCCGGCCAGGAGTCGGTGTGGGACTACCCGCGGCCCCCGTCGGCCGAGGTCACGCCGCGGCGCGTGACCGTCGAGATCGGCGGGCGGGTCGTGGCGGACACGACGCGTGCCGTCCGCGTCTGCGAGACCAGCCACCCGCCGGTCTACTACGTGCCCCGCGAGGACGTCGCCGAGGGCGTCCTGTCCCGCGGTCGGGGCAGTTCGTGGTGCGAGTGGAAGGGCGCGGCGACCTACTGGGACGCCGAGGTCGACGGACGCCGGGTGCCGGCCGTCGGCTGGTCCTACGAGGACCCCACCCCCGCCTACCGGCACCTGCGCGGCGCGGTCGCCTTCTACCCGGGCCGCGTGGACCGCGCGCTCGTCGACGGCGAGCAGGTGCGCGCCCAGGCCGGCGACTTCTACGGCGGCTGGATCACCGACGAGGTCGTCGGCCCCTTCAAGGGGGAGCCGGGCACGCTCGGCTGGTGAGCCGAGCGGTCAGGGGCGGGCCACGTCCAGCAGCGGCCGCACCACGGTGTCGAACACCTCGTCGACGTAGGCCTCGTCGACCGGCCGACCGCCGAGGAGCCAGCGCTGGACGAGCAGGGCGCTGGTCGCCTCGGCGGTCACCGAGCCGGACAGCCCCGGCCGGACCTCCCCGCGGGCCTCGGCCCGGGTCCACACCTCGTCGTAGGCGGTCCGCCAGGACCGCAGCGGTCCCTGCTCGAACGCCGCCAGCAGCTCCGGCTGGTGCTGCATGACCGGCAGCAGCGCGCGCAGCGCCGACCCGGCCGGGCTCTGGATGGTCCGGGCGACGGAGCTCATCAGCAGCCGGACGTCGCCGGCCACGGTCCCGGTGTCCGGCGGGACGGCGACGACCTGGTCGAGCTCGGCGAGGGTGTCGACGACGAGCTCCTGCTTGGTGCGCCACCGCCGGTAGATGGTGGCCTTGCCGACCCCGGCCGCCGAGGCGACGGCGTCCATCGTCAGCGCCCCGTAGCCCACCTCGGAGAGCAGGCGCAGGATCGCCGCCCGGATCACGCCGTCGCGGCTGGGGTCCCTCGGACGGCCACCGCGGGGTCGCGGTGCTTCGGTGACGGGTGCAGCGATCATGATGCAAACCTTAGACACTCAACCTGCGGACGCCCGGAGTTCCCGACGCGCGCCGTCCGGAAAACCGGGACGGCGTCGCGCGTCGGCCCGGAACCCGGTCGCGACTCGGTCATCCTGCTCCCGTGGCGAGCACCCCGGGTGGATCCGGTCGCCGGGAGGTCTGGGACGTCCCGGGCCCGGCGACGCGTCTCCTCCTGGCGACCCCGGACGAGCACCTGCTGCCGGAGGTGGCCCGGACGGCGCGGGCGCTCGGGCTGGCCGTCTTCGGCACCGGCGACGTGCTCGACGTCAGCGACGAGCGGGGCGGTCGAGGCCTGGACCGGCTGCTCGCCCGCCTGGCCCGCGAGCTCACCCCCGCCGAGGCCGACGGGGTGCGGGTGGCCACCGACCCGCCCGAGGAGTGGGCGGCGCTGGTGTCCCGGCTGCTCACCGCCCCCACGCTGGCCGTCGAGCTGGCCCGGCGCGGGGTGACCGCCGAGATCGGCGTGCTCGCCGAGGCCGAGTTCCGGTCGGTCTACCAGCCGCTGGTCCGGCTCGAGGACCGCACGGTGGTCGCCCACGAGGCCCTGCTGCGCGGGCTGGTCGACGGCCGCGAGGTCGGCGGCGGGGACCTGTTCTTCGTCGCCGAGTCGGCGGGCTGGCTGCCCCGGCTGGACCGCATCGGCTGGGAGCTGGCCATCGCCGGCGCCGCCCCCTGGCTCGGGGACGCCGACCTGTTCGTCAACTCCCACCCGGCCGCCGTCGCCCGGCCCCAGGTGGGCCTGGCCGGCGCCGAGCAGGCCCTGCACGACGCCGGCATCGACCCCTCCCGGCTGGTGGTGGAGGTCGGCGAGATCTCGGCCGCGACCGACCGCGGCCACCTGCTCGCGGTGCTCGAGCACCACCGGTCCCTGGGGTGGCGGGTCGCCCTCGACGACGTGGCGGCCGGCTGGTCGAGCCGCCCGCTCATGGCCGCCGTCCGCCCGGACGTGGTCAAGCTGGGCAAGGCGCTGGTGCAGGCGCTGCCCGACGAGGGGGCCCGCACGACGGTGGGCTCGGTGGTCGAGGCGGCGCACCGGCTCGGCGCGGTCGTCGTCGCCGAGGGGGTGGAGACCGAGCAGGTCGCCGAGGAGGTCGCCGCGCTGGGCGCCGACCTCGGGCAGGGCTGGCTGTTCGGCCGCCCGGTGCCCCCGCCCTCCGGCGAGGAGGACACCGGCTCGACCTACACCCGGGTGGCCCGCGCCCGTTAGTGCAGGCCCCAGCCGGTCAGCACCTGGCGGGCGTGCTCGTGGCCCAGCACGCCGTAGGAGCCGGCGGGCAGGGCGAGCAGCGCCCCGGCCTCCGGGCCCAGGCCCAGCCAGCGGGCGGCCAGCACGCGCAGCACGTGGCCGTGCGCGATCAGCGCGACGTCGCCGTCGGCGAGCCGGGTGCGGGCCCGGTCGAGCACCCGGTCGACCCGGACGGCGACGTCCGCGAGGGACTCGCCGGGGGTCTCGCCGGGCACGGTGCCGTCGACCCAGATCGACCACTCCCGCCCGAGCTCCTCGCTGATCGCCGCGGTGGTGCGGCCCTCGTAGCCCCCGTAGTCCAGCTCGACCAGGTCGTCGTCCACCGCGGTGGGCCGCAGCCCCGCCAGCTCCGCCGTCCGGCCGGCCCGCTGCCGCGGGCTGACGCGGACGTCGACGAAGTCGTAGGCGCCCAGCGGGCCGGCCAGCCGGCGCGCCTGCTCCTCGCCCTCGCGCAGCAGCGGCAGGTCGGTCACCCCGGTGTGCTGGCCGCTGCGGCTCCACTCCGTCTGCCCGTGCCGCACCACCACGATCTCGCCCATCGGGCACCTCCTGTCCGGCCGGTCACATCCCGGAAGAGCATGCGGGACGGCCGCGCTGCCCGGTCCAGGAGCCCCTCGGCGACCGGCCGGGGGCGCCGATCCCGCGGGAGGGACCGTGACCACGACCGCCCCCACCAGCACCCTCGCCATCGGCGGGGACCTGCCCGTCCACCGCCTGGGCTACGGCGCCATGCAGCTGCCCGGCCCCGGTGTCTGGGGTGAGCCGGCCGACCCCGCGGCCGCGCGCGCCGTCGTCCGCGCCGCCGTCGAGCAGGGCGTGGACCTCATCGACACCGCCGACTCCTACGGGCCGGTGGTCAGCGAGCGGATCATCGCCGAGGCGCTGCACCCCTACCCGGAGGGGCTGGTCATCGCGACCAAGGCCGGCCTGACCCGCACCGGCCCGGGGGAGTGGGTGCCCGTCGGCCGCCCCGCCTACCTCAAGCAGCAGGTCGAGCTGTCGCTGCGCACCCTGCGGCTGGAGCGCATCGACCTGATCCAGCTGCACCGCATCGACCCCGAGGTGCCGCTGGCCGACCAGCTGGGCGCCTTCCGGGAGCTCCAGGAGCAGGGCAAGGTCCGCCACATCGGCGTCTCCGAGGTGTCGGTGGAGGAGCTGCGCGCCGCCCGCGAGGTCGTCGACGTGGTCAGCGTGCAGAACCGATACAACCTGACCGACCGGCGCAGCCAGGACGTGCTCGACCTGTGCACCGCGGAGGGCATCGCGTTCATCCCGTGGTTCCCCATCGCGACCGGGGACCTCGCCGCCCCGGACAGCCCGGTCGCCGACATCGCCCGCGAGCTCGGGGCCACGCCGGCCCAGGTGGCGCTGGCCTGGCTGCTGCAGCGGTCGCCGGTCGTGCTGCCGATCCCGGGCACCAGGTCGGTCGAGCACCTCACCGAGAACATGGGCGCCGCGGGCCTGACGCTCTCCGCCGAGGACGTCGCCCGCCTGGACGCCCTGGCCTGACCACCGACCCCGGTCGGGGAGATCACGGCCCCGTCCCGGGTCCCGCCCCGAGCGGAGCGAGGGGTGGGGAGGACGGGGTCCTTCCGCGGTGGGGCAGGGGGTCCTTTCAGCGCCAGCGGCGGAGGGCGTCGAGGCGCGCGCTGCGGCGGCCGGTGTCCTCGGCCCGCCGCAGCGCGCGCATGCCGTGCCCCGGCACGCGCCCGCGCCGCAGCGGGGCACGGTCCGCGCCGGCCGCCTGGGCCGGGGGGACGCCGGGGACCTCGACGGGCGCCGGGCGCACCGGCTCGTGACCGCGGAGGGGGCCGTCGAGGGTCAGCCGGTCCTCCAGGCCGGACACCCGCACGAGGCGGCGCGTGGCTGCCGGGGCCCCCACGATCCGGCACTGCCGGCCGGCGGGGGCGAGGGCGGCGGTGAACGCGGTCAGCGCGTGCAGGCCGGAGCAGTCCCAGAAGTGCGCTCCGGCGACGTCGACGACGACGCTGGCGGTCCCCAGGCCGGCGGCCTGCTCCAGGGCTGCGGTCAGGCGGTCGAGGGTGGAGAGGTCGGCGTCGCCGGTGAGCCGGACGACGACCTGGTCGGGGGCGGGGACGAGCGCTGTGTGCAGGTGGGGCACGAGGACTCCGGCGGTGTGCTGCACTCCCGCCACGTGGTTCGGGCGGTGTCCCGACCGTAGAGCGATCGGCGAAGGATCACAACGCGGCGTGCTCGACTCGTCGCACTCTGCTCCGGCGTGTCGGACCCGACCCGCCGGTGGTAACGCTCTCCCCCCGGCCCGCCTGCGCGGGTGGTCGTGGGGAGCGGCACCATGGCGGGCGTGGACGCCGAGGACTTCCGCCAGGTCAGGGACGCCGTCCGTCAGCTCGTCCGGGAGGTCGCCGTCCCGCTCGAGGAGCGGATCGACGACGAGGACCGCATCCCCGACGAGCTGCGGGCCCGCATCGCCGAGATGGGGCTGTTCGGGTACGCGCTGCCCGAGGAGCACGGCGGCCTGGGGGTGTCCATGGCCGAGGACGTGGAGCTGGCGTTCGAGTTCGGCTACACGACCCCGGCCTTCCGCTCCCTGTTCGGCACCAACAACGGCATCGCCGGCCAGGTGATCGCCAAGTTCGGCAGCGAGGAGCAGAAGAAGGCCTACCTGCCGCGGCTGGCCGAGGGGTCGCTGATCGGCTCGTTCGCCCTCACCGAGGCCGAGGCCGGCTCCGACCCGGCCGGGCTGCGCACGACCGCCCGCCGGGACGGCGACTCCTGGGTGCTCAACGGCAGCAAGCGCTACATCACCAACGCGCCCCTGGCCGACCTGTTCGTCGTCTTCGCCCGCAGCGACCCGGAGCAGGCCGGCGGCCGCGGCATCTCCAGTTTCCTCGTCGCGGCGGGCACGCCGGGCCTGAGCGTGGGGCCCAAGGACCGGAAGATGGGCCAGTCCGGCGCCTGGACGGCGGAGGTCCTCCTCGACGACGTGCGGGTGCCGGCCGATGCGCTCGTCGGCGAGGAGGGCCGCGGCTACTCCAGCGCGCTCACCGTCCTCTCCCGCGGCCGGCTGCACATCGCCGCGCTCTGCGTGGGGATGGCCCAGCGGGTCCTCGACGAGTCGGTCGCCTACGCCGCCACGGCCAAGCAGGGCGGGGCGCCGATCGGCCGGTTCCAGCTCGTGCAGGCCCACCTCGCCGACATGCACGCCGAGCTCCTGGCCGGGCGGGCGATGGTGCGCGAGGTGGCCGCCCGGTACGACTCCGGCGAGGACACCTCCCTCGGCCCCTCGTCGGCCAAGCTGTTCTGCACCGAGATGGTCGGGCGGGCCGTCGACCGCGCCGTGCAGGTGCACGGCGGCCTGGGTTACCTCCGGACCACGCCGGTCGAGCGCTTCTACCGCGACGCCCGGCTGTACCGGCTCTACGAGGGCACCAGCGAGGTGCAGCGGGTCATCGTGGGCGGCGGACTGCTGCGCGCTGCCGGCATGCCGCGTGGCTGACGAAGGGCCCTCCTGCCCCCCACCGGGGAAGGACCGCGTCCCCTCATCCCTCGCACGCTCGGGACGAGCCTCTGGACGCGGCCGGCAGCGGGACCCTGCAGGGGGGCCGCGTCCTCCCCACCCCTCGCACGCTCGGGGCGGTGCCCCGGACGGGGCCGGTGAACCGGAGGAACCCGACGTCCGCCGCGCCGAGCTCTCGGTGGAGCAGCGGGCGGCGCGCCGCGCCGTGGTGGGGGACCTCGGCGACGCGCTGCGGGAGCTCGCCGACGCCGCGGTCCGCACCGAGGTCGCCGAGGCCGAGCTGGCCGCCGTCGCCGCGGCCGCCCGGGAGCTGTCCGCCCGGCTGCGCGCCGACGCCCGCAGCCCGTACGAGGTGGCCCGCGTCGACGACCCGGAGCGGGCCGAGCGGTGGTACAGCCCGGTCTACGGGCCGGGCAGCCCCGTGGCCCCGGCCCTGGTGGCCGCGGACACCCCGGACGGGCGGGCCACCGGCCGGGTCACCGTCGGCAAGGCGCACGAGGGCCCGCCGGGCCTGGTGCACGGCGGGGTCGTGGCCACCCTGCTCGACCACGTGCTGGCCCGCGCCGTGCGGGCGGCCGGGCACGGCGGGCTGACGGCCACCCTCACCGTCCGCTACCGGCGCCCGGCGCGGCTCGGCGTCCCGCTGCTGCTCGCCGCCGAGATCGGCAGCGCGCAGGGCCGGCGGACCACCGCCACCGCGCGGCTGGTCGCCGAGGCCGAGCCGGACGTCGTCCTGGCCGAGGCCGAGGGCCTGTTCGTGACGATGCGCGCCGCGCGGGCCGCGGAGGTGTTCGCCGCGACCGGCCGGAGCATCGGGGCCTGGAGCGCCCCGGATCAGCCCGCGGGGGACTGATCGGAGGGGGCGTCGGCCGGGTGCAGGAGCGGCCCGGTGCCGCCCTCCCCCTCGCCGAGCGCGGCGACGAACCGACGCAGGACGTCGTCGCCCCGGTGGACCGGCGTCCAGTCCAGGAGCCGCCGGGCCCGGCCGGTGTCCAGGGCCGGCGCCTGCGTGGCGATGTCCAGCCAGCCGGGCTCGGTCGGCACCACCCGGGTGTGGAAGGCGGCCGACAGCCCGGTGCGCAGCAGCAGCGACGGGAACGGGACCCGGACGGTGCCCAGGGCGTGCGCCAGCGCGCCGGCGTCCAGTGTGGGCCCGGCGGCCAGGTTGAAGGGGCCGGGCGCGCGGCGGTCGAGCATCCGCACGATCGCGTCGGCCACGTCGTCGGCGTGGACCAGCTGCACCCGCAGGTCGGGGAGGGGCAGCGGCAGCAGCCGGGCCAGCCGGCCGGGCACCAGGCGGGCCGCACCGAACACCAGCGGGCCGAGGAAGTAGCGGGCGATCTCGCTGCCGGCCTCCGGCTGCAGCACCAGGGTGGGGCGCACGACGGTGACCGTGGTGCCGGGGGAGCGGGCGGACAGCTCCCACAGCAGGCGTTCGGCCTCGGCCTTGTCCCGGCTGTACTGCGACGTGGGGATCCCCGTGGTCGGCCAGTCCTCGCCGACCTCCCGGTCCCCACCGCCGGCGGCGTACGTGCCGAGCGAGGACAGGTGCACGACGTGCGGGACGCCGGCGGCCACCGCGGCCTCGACCACCCGGCGGGTGCCGTCGACGTTGACCCGGTGCAGCCGCTCGGGCTGCAGTCCCGGCTGCAGCGCCCACGCGCAGTGCACCACCGCGTCCGCCCCGTCGAGGAAGGACCCGAGCAGGGTCTGGCTGGTCGGCTCGCCGAGATCGGCCAGGTGCCAGCGCACGCGGTCGTAGGGAGCCGTCTCCGGCGGCTTCCGCCGGGCCAGCCCGCGCACCTCGGCGACACCGCTCGCGGGGTCGGTCAGCCGCCGCAGCAGCGCCGTACCCACGTTGCCGCTGGCGCCGGTGACGGCCACCGTCATGCCCTTCAGGTGGTCCGGGGTCAGTGCCTCCATGGCCCGTCGGCTACCCGCGCAGCGCCCCGGCAACCCGGCGGGGCCGCAGGCCGAGGGAGACCCCGGCCACGAGCAGCGCGACGGCGGCGGTGACCGGCCGCCCGCTCACGACCCGGGAACCGCCGGGGTCAGTCGGCCGGGTCGTCCAGGGCCCGGCCGCGGCGCTCGGGCAGGAGCGCCCCGCCGACGGCGGCGAGGACGAAGGCCGCCGCGAAGACGCCGAAGACCAGGCCGTTGCCGCCGGCGGCCAGCAGCGGCGGCACGCACAGCGGCGCGGCGATGGAGGCGATCCGGCCGAAGCCCGCCGCGGCCCCGGCGCCGGTGGCCCGCAGCGCGGTCGGGTAGACCTCGGGCGTGGCGGCGTAGACCGCACCCCACGCGCCCAGGTTGGCGAAGGACAGCACCATCCCGGTGGCCAGGACGGCGGCGTCCCCCTCGGCCACGGCGAACAGCCCCGCGCCGACCGCCGAGCCGGCCAGGAAGGTCACCAGCGTGGGCCGCCGCCCCCAGCGCTCGATGAGCCAGGCCGCCGTCGCGTACCCCGGCAGCTGGGCCAGCGTGATCAGCAGCGTGAAGCCGAAGGACCGGACCAGCGAGAAGCCCGAGGCCACCAGCAGCGTCGGCAGCCAGATGAAGGCGCCGTAGTAGGCGAAGTTGATCCCGAACCAGACCGCCCAGAGGGCGCCGGTCGGCCGGCGGTGACCCGGCGCCCACAGGGCGCGCACCCCCGGCGCGCGGGCCGGTGCGGCCGGCACCGGCGAGGGGACGGCGCCGACGCCGGCGGCCCGCTCGAACCGGCGGACGGCCGCCTCGGCCTCCCCGACCCGCCCGCGCAGCTCCAGGAAACGCACCGACTCGGGCAGCCCGCGGCGCACCACGACGGCGTAGGCGGCCGGGACGGCGCCCAGCGCCAGCGCCCAGCGCCACCCGGCGTCGGACGCCGGGACGACGAAGTACCCGATCAGCGCGGCCAGGAGCCAGCCCACCGCCCAGAACGCCTCGAGCGCCACGACCACCCGGCCCCGGATCCGCGCGGGGGCGTACTCGCTGACCAGCGTCGAGGCCACGGGCAGCTCGGCACCGAGGCCCAGGCCGATGACGAACCGGAAGACCAGCAGCGCGCCGACCGACCACGACAGCGCGGCGGCCCCCGTGGCGAGCCCGAAGACGAGCAGGGTGAGCGCGAAGACCTGGCGGCGGCCGACGCGGTCGGCCAGCAGCCCGCCGAACGTCGCGCCCAGCGCCATCCCGACGAAGCCGATCGACCCGATCCACGACAGCTCGGTGGGGGTGAGCGACCACTGGACGGCCAGGGCGGCCATGACGAAGGAGATGAGCCCGACGTCCATGGCGTCCAGGGCCCAGCCGACGCCCGAGCCGACGACCAGCCGGCCGTGCTCGCGGGTGAAGGGCAGCCGGTCCAGCCGCTCGGCGCGGGTCGCGGTGGTCGTCCCGGTCATCCGGGCGGGGCCTCCTGCACGTCCACGACACCGGGCACGGGGGTGCTGCCGGGGAAGGCCGCGCGGAGCGCGTCGACACCGTGCTGGGGGTGCGCCCGGGAGGTCAGGTCCTGCCGTCGGCGGCGCTCGTCGGCGGTGTCGAGCCCCATGGCCTCGTCCCGGTCCCGCTCCAGGGCCGGGTCGCACTCGCCGTCCCGGTTGAACGACCACATCAGCGCGGGGTCGCCCAGCGGCAGGTCGTGGCCGGGCCGGCCGTCGTGGCGACCGGTGTGCCAGGTGTGCCAGGTCTTGCCGTAGCTGTTGACCAGGCGCGCCATGAAGGCGTGCTCGGCCGCCGCCGGGAGGCCGGGGGCGATCAGCGTCCCGGAGAACACCTCGAAGTTGTGCGGGTGCCAGTACGGCCGCTCGTCCTCGGGCAGCGTGCCGAACAGGTGCTCGGAGACGATGTACTCGACGCCGATGAGGTTGGCCTCGCGGGTGTTGCCGTCGAAGATGACGCACTGCAGGAGGTCGTCGTTGACCACGCGGCAGTAGTGGTGCGCCTCCATCTGCATCGCCGGGTCGTCCTTGGCGCAGTGGAAGCCGACGACGTAGACGTGGAAGCCGCGCAGGGGCGTCGTCTCCTGCAGCAGGTGGGCCCCCTGCTCCAGGGCGGCCAGCCAGGCGCCCTTGTCCCGGCCGGCCGGGCGCACCGGGCTGCGGCGGGGGCGGATCGTCGGGTCCACCGCGGTCAGCCGTTCCCGCCGGTCTCCTCGTCGACCTCCTGCTCGAGGTCGTCGACGCCCTCCTCGACCTGCTGCTCGGCGTCGTCGACGCCCTGCTCGACCTCCTGCTCGACGCCGTCGTCGACGACGTCCTCCCCGCAGGCGGCGGTGGTGAACGTGGCGGCTGCGACGGCGAACGCGGCGGCGGTGGTGCGCAGCAGGCGGGGGCGGGTGGACGCGGGCACGGGCGGTACCTCCTGTGTCGGGCGGTGCTGTCCCCGGTGCCCTTCCCTGCGACCACGTGCCCGTAACCGGGGGGTGGGGGGGGGGGGGGGGGGGGGGGGGGGGGGGGGGGGGGGGGGCGGCCGCCCGCCCCCCCCCCCCCCCCCCCCCCCCCCCCCCCCCCCCCCCCCCCCCCGCTCACGCGTCCGCTCAGCTGCCGAGGCGCGCCTTCAGCAGCTCCTTGCCCTGCTCGCCGCCCTTCCTGCTCTCGTGCTGCGCCTTGCGGAAGAAGTCGGCGAGCTCGGAGTCGCCGTCGCGCTCGGCGTCCTGGATGTAGGTCTCCAGCCGTAGCGCGTTGCTGAGGCTCTGCTCGGTGAACCAGATGAGGTCGTAGTGCTTGTCCTTGGTCCCGGTCACGTCGCCGGTCTCGGTGCTGCTCATGACGAAAGTCCTCCCGTGGCTCGGGTGGCGTTGCCGGACGGCTGTGGCCTACCCCACAGCGCCGGGATGGAACGTGCGGGCCGGGACCGGTCAGCCGTGGTCGGCCACGTGCCGGGCCACCAGGGCCGCGGTGCGCTCGGGTGCGACCTCGGGCACCCAGTGCGGGAGGCCGTCGAGGACCTCGAGCCGGTAGGGCCCGTCGACGTGCCGGTGGGTGCCCTCGGTGGCGGTGCGACCCAGGGCGGGGTCCGCGGTGCTCCAGACGTGCAGCGTGGGCACCCGCACCGTGCCCACCGGGTCGGAGGCGGCCAGCGGCAGCGCGCGGTACCAGGCGAGCGCGGCCGAGAGCGCCCCCGGCTCGCGCATCCGGCGCACGTAGCGCTCGGCGGTCGCCTCCGGCAGCCCGCTGCGGTGCAGCAGCCCGCGCAGCGGCGCCGCACCTCCGGCGAGCAGCAGCCGTTCGGGCAGGAGGGGCAGCTGGAAGACCCCGATGTAGACCGACCGCAGCGCCTGCCCGCCCGTGACGCAGGCCCGCGCCATCGCCGCCGGGTGCGGCACCGACAGCGCGGTCAGCGTGCGCACCCGCCCCGGGTGCCGGGCGGCCAGCGCCCAGCCGACCACCGCGCCCCAGTCGTGCCCCACGACGTGCGCCCGCTCCAGCCCGGCGGCGTCGAGCAGGGCCAGCACGTCGGCGGTGAGCTCGCGCAGCCGGTACGGGGCCCGCCCCCCCCGGCGGGGGGGGGGGGGGTTTCCCCGCCGGTCTGGGGGCCCTGTGCGGAAGCCCGAGGGCTGGATG
>NZ_JBJGYK010000052.1:0-30912 GCF_054049955.1 Geodermatophilus sp. SYSU D00758 | reverse complement strand
CCGCCACCCCCCCCCGCCCCCGCGCCCCCCCCCGCCCCCCCCCCCCCCCCGCGCGGCGTCCCGGGGTCGCGGCGCCCCTCCGCCGTGAGCGCCCCTCCGCCGTGAGCGCCCCTCCGCCGTGATCATGGGGTTCTTGCCAGGAACCCGCACCGACACGCCGCGGCGGCCGGCCACATCCCCATGATCACGGCCAAGGGGGGCGGGGACCTCGGTTCGCCTGTGGACGTGGGACGGCTGGGACGGGTGCGGCGACCCCGCGACACGCCGGGAGCGCGACACCGGCATTTCTCCGGGATTTCTCCCGTCCACACCCGGTGGGCAGCCTCCGCGCAGGTCAGGCGGGGGACGGCCCGGATCGACCCGCTGAGTCCCCCGCTGTCTCCACATGTCGACATGCGTGTGTCCACCGACTTGTCCACAAGTTGTGCAGAACCGGGTGCACACCGGTGTTGGACTGGTCCGTCCGCCGTTCCTAACGTCCTCCCTGCTCCCCCAGCAGGCACGTTCCGTCGGTGCCCCGGGGTAGCAATGACCCGAACGCACGTTCGAGTCAGGTGTGCAGCGTTCTGGTGCTTCCCCCACCAGGCCCCGGTCCCTCGACCGGGGCCTCGCGCGGGTGCGCCGTGAGTGGATGGAGGAACCACCGTGGCGGTGGCCGACGAGTTCAGCCGACCGTCCCCGACGGCGCCGGAGTACGACCGGCAGCCGCCGCAGGACGTCGCGGCAGAGCAGTCGGTGCTCGGCGGCATGCTGCTGAGCAAGGACGCGATCGCCGACGTCGTGGAGGTCCTGCAGGGCCCGGACTTCTACCGTCCGGCCCACCAGGTGATCTACGACTGCATCCTGGACCTGTACGGCCGCGGCGAGCCCGCCGACGCCATCACCGTGGCCGCCGAGCTCAACCGCACCGACCAGCTCTCCAAGATGGGCGGTGCGGTCTACCTGCACACGCTCATCCAGTCGACGCCCACGGCCGCCAACGCCGGCTACTACGCCGCCATCGTGGCCGAGCAGGCGGTGCTGCGGCGGCTGGTGGAGGCCGGCACCCGCGTCGTCCAGCTCGGGTACGGGGCGGCCGGCGGGCGGGGGGACGTCGACGACATCGTCGACCGCGCCCAGCAGGAGATCTACGACGTCACCGAGAAGCGGATGAGCGAGGACTACTCGCGCCTCGAGGACGTCCTGCAGCCGACGATGGACGAGCTGGACGCCATCGCCTCCCGCGGTGGCACGGCCCGGGGTGTCCCCACCGGCATCCGCGACCTCGACGAGCTCACCAACGGCCTGCAGGCCGGTCAGATGGTCGTCATCGCGGCCCGCCCCGGTGTGGGCAAGGCCCTGGCCCTCGACACCCCGATCGCCACGCCGACCGGTTGGACGACGATGGGCGAGGTCCGCGTCGGCGACCGGGTGATGGGCTCCGACGGCCGCCCGACGACGGTCGTGGCCGCCACCGAGGTGCTGACCGGCCGCCCCTGCTACGAGGTGCACTTCTCCGACGGCTCGGTGATCGTGGCCGACGCCCAGCACCAGTGGCTGACCGAGACCCGTGCCGGCCGCCGCTCCGCCCAGCAGGCGGCCACCGCCTGCGACCGCTACCGCAACCAGCGCACCTCCGCCTGCGTCCGGACGACGGAGGAGATCGCCCGCACCGTCCGCTGCGCGACCGAGGACGCCCGGCTCAACCACTCGGTGACCAACGCTGCGCCGCTGGACCTGCCGGAGGCCGACCTCCCGCTGCCGCCGTACGCACTCGGTGTGTGGCTGGGCGACGGGACCTCCCGGGCCGCGCACTTCACGAGCGCCGACCCGGAGATCGCCGTGCACATCGAGGCCGACGGTCTCGTCGTCGAGCCGACCGGTGCTGACCGTCGGTACTCGCTGCGGCTCCCGGCGTGGCCGCCCGTCTCCGCACGTCCGTGCCCGACGTGCGGCGAGCCGTTCGTGCCGAGGACGTCGCAGGTGCAGACCTGCGGCAAGACGTGCGGTGGTCGGCTGCGAGCCAGCGGTGGGGTCGGCCGTCGGGCCACGTGCCCGGACTGCGGCGGCCCCTCGGCCGGTCTCGTGCAGTGCCAGGCCTGCCAGGACCACCACGGCACCGTCCCGGGCATCCTCCGCAGGCTGGGGGTCCTCGGCGACAAGCACATCCCGGCCGCCTACCTGCGGGCCTCAGCGGCCCAGCGACGGGCCCTGCTGGCAGGCCTCCTGGACACCGCCGGCACGGTGGCGCCGAGCGGCTTCGTGCAGCTGGCGGTGACCAACCGGCAGCTGGCCGAGGGCGCCCGTGAGCTCATCGCCAGCCTCGGTCACCGGGTCCGGATGACCCGCAAGCCTGTCCGGGGCCGCAGCGAGGCGTCGTCCACCTGCTACACCCTGACCTTCAGCACCGATGACGAGGTCTTCCGGCTCGAGCGCAAGAAGCTCCTGCACAAGGAGCGGGGGGCGCGGACCTGCACCGCCCGCGGGGCCCGCTTCATCACGGATGTCCGGCCGATCGGGAGCGTCCCCGTGCGGTGCATCCAGGTCGACGCCGAGGACCACCTCTTCCTCGCCGGTCGGAGCTTCATCCCGACGCACAACTCGACCCTCGGGCTGGACATCGCGCGGTCAGCCACGGTGAAGCACCAGCTGCCGGCGGTGATCTTCTCGCTCGAGATGAGCAAGCACGAGATCACCATGCGGTTGCTGTCGGCCGAGGCGAAGGTGCCGCTGCACCACATGCGTGCGGGCACGCTCTCGGACGAGGACTGGTCGCGGCTGGCCCGCCGGATGGGCGAGATCGCCGACGCCCCGCTCTACATCGACGACTCGCCGAACATGACCATGATGGAGATCCGGGCCAAGGCGCGGCGGCTCAAGCAGCGCAACGACCTCAAGCTCGTGGTCATCGACTACCTCCAGCTCATGACGTCCGGCAAGCGGGTCGAGAGCCGCCAGCAGGAGGTCTCCGAGTTCTCCCGGGCGCTCAAGCTGCTCGCCAAGGAGCTCGAGGTCCCGGTCATCGCCATGTCGCAGCTCAACCGCGGGTCCGAGCAGCGCCAGGACAAGAAGCCGATGCTGTCGGACCTCCGCGAGTCCGGGTGCCTGCCGGCGGAGACCCGCATCCTGCGTGCCGACACGGGCGCCGAGACGACGATGGGCGAGCTGTTCGAGTCGGGCGCCACCGACGTGCCCGTCTGGGCGCTCGACGACAACCTCCGCTACGTCCGCCGGGACCTCACCCACGTCTTCTCGACGGGCCGCAAGCAGGTCCTCCGGCTCACGACGTCCTCGGGCAAGACGGTTCGCGCGACCTCCAACCACCCCTTCCTCACCTACGACGGCTTCCGGCCGCTCGGGGAGCTGTCACCCGGCGACCGCATCGCCGTGCCGCGGCACGTGCCCGGGCCCGACCGCATGACGGTGTGGGAGGACGAGGAGGTCGTCCTCCTGGCGCACCTCATCGGTGACGGCAGCTTCGTGAAGCGGCAGCCGTTGCGGTACGCGTCCGTCGACGAGGCCAACCTGCGTGCGGTCACGACCGCGGCCCTGCACTTCGGCATCGTGGCGGTGCCCGACGAGCACGCCGCAGCGCGGTGCACCTCGCTGCGGCTCCGCGCTCCCTTCCCGTTGACGCACGGCCGGCGCAACCCGGTCGCCGCGTGGCTGGACGAGCTCGGCCTCTTCGGGTTGCCCAGCCACGAGAAGTTCGTCCCCGAGCCGGTGTTCTCCCTCCCGAAGAAGCAGATCGCGCTGTTCCTCCGTCACCTGTGGGCCACCGACGGTTCCGTCACGGTGAACAAGAACGGCCGTGGTGGCCGGGTGTGCTACGCCTCCACCAGCCGGCAGCTCGTCGACGACATCTCCCGGCTCCTGCTGCGCTTCGGCATCTCCTGCCGGATCCGGCGGACCCGGAAGGCCGGCCACCGCGACGGCTGGACGCTGGACATCAGCGGCTGTGACGACCAGCGCAGGTTCCTCGGCGAGATCGGTGTCCACGGTGCCCGCGGTGAGGCCGCCGAGCGCCTGCTGGAGATCGTGCGCGCCCAGACCGCCAACACCAACGTCGACACGATCCCGGTCCAGGTCTGGGAGCGGGTCCGGGACGTCCTCGCGGAGAAGGGCATGAGCCACCGGGCCTTCGCCGCGGCCATGGGGTCGGCGTTCTGCGGCAGCGCGATGTGGAAGCGCGCGCCGAGCAGGGAGCGGCTCGGACGCGTCGCCGACATCCTCGGGGACGCCGACCTGGAGATGCAGGCCGTCAACGACCTGCTCTGGGACGAGATCGTCTCGATCGAGCCAGGGACCGTCGAGGAGGTCTACGACGCGACCGTGCTCGGTGGGCACAACTTCGTGGCCGAGGGCATCGTCGTCCACAACAGCATCGAGCAGGACGCCGACATGGTGATGATGATCCACCGCGAGGACATGTACGAGAAGGAGTCCCCGCGGGCCGGCGAGGCCGACATCATGCTGGTCAAGCACCGCAACGGCCCCACCGCGAACGTCACCGTCGCCTTCCAGGGCCACTACAGCCGCTTCGTCGACATGGCGAACTGAGCCGTGGCGGGCCCCGGCGCACCCGCCGGCCGGTCCCCCGCAGGCGAGGAGGCCCGAGACCAGCGCGGTCCTGGGCCTCCTGCGTCCAGCGATGAGGTCCGTTCCATTCGTCAGGTGACCGGCACCCGGGCGAGGCTCTCCCCGCGGACGCGGATCTGGCCACGGGCCATGTTCACCGTCCCGGTGAAGCCGAACACCGTCCGGTTGACCTCCGCCAGGGCGGGAACGCCCGTCTGCATGGTGGCCGCCCCGTGGAGGGGGACGTCCACGTCCGGCCACTGCATGTCCGGGCTGGTCAGCCGGTCCGGCGGAGGCATGTCGAACGGTGGAACGGCGTAGCCGAGCGCGGTCAGCGCCACGACCGCACCGTCCGGGGTCCGGATCAACTCGCGGACGTCGAGGACGCCCACGCCATCGGCCCGCATCAGCAGGTGGTCGATCCCGGTGACGGTTCCCCCGGCCATCAGGCCCTCGGTGATCGTCCCCTCCACGTGGACGTCCATCCGGACGTCGGCTCCAACCACACCGATGGGGATGGCGTTCGTGATCGACGCCTCGAAGACGTACCCCTCCATGGTTACCTCCTGTCGTGCGGTGGACGCCACCATCGGACACCCGGCGCGCGGGGCCCGGGAGGGCCGATGGTCATGCCACGGGAGGCGCCGGACCTCACTCGAGCGGCGGGCAGCCGGGACGACGCCCGTCCCGGTCAGTGCCGGAGGTTGAGCTGGTCGTGGCGCGCGGCCAGCTCGTCGAGCTCCTCGGTGCTCGGCGTCCGGCCTCCCTCGTGCAGGGCCACCATCCCCTCGAAGTAGCCCTCCCGCGGGGCGCCCGGGGTGAACAGGATCAGGAAGCGGCAGCCCTCGTCCTCCAGTGCGGTGAAGCCGTGCACCCCCGACCGGGGCACGTACACGAAGTCCCCCGGCCCGGCGGTGTTCCACGTGGATCCGTCGAGCACCCGCAGCCGGCCCTCGAGCACGTGGAAGGACTCGCTGAACGTCCGGTGCAGGTGCGGGCCCGGCCCGCCGCCGCCCGGCGGCAGGGTCGCCTCGAACACCCCGAGGTCGCCGCGGGTCTGCCCGCCCGTGGCGACGAAGCGCGTCCGGCCGACGACCCGCTGGTCGGCCCGGCGGGAGTACGCCGCGCCGTCGAGCAGGTGGCTCATGGCGGACACCCTGCACCGAGGCGGCCGGTGCGTCGAGGTCTGCAGGGACGGTCGGGCGTTCCACCGGACGGGGGGCGGGGCGTGTGGCGCCGGTCACCATCAGCTAGGAAGAGGGCCCCCTAGAGCGAGGAGCTCACGTGCAGCAACGACGCTGGCGCCGGGCGACCCTGTCGGTCACCGGTTCACTGGCCCTGGCGACCGCCCTCTCGGTCACCGCCACCCCGGCCGCGGCCGGACCGCCGAAAGCGCAGCCGGTCTCGGTCTTCCCGACCGACACCCTCACCGTCCCCGACCCGGCCCAGCTGACCGGCCGCCGCATCGCCCTGCCCACGGCGGACTGCGGTGCCCCGATCGCCTGCGGACTCGTCCGGCAGCTCAACCAGCTGGACGGCTTCGACCTCGATCCCCGTATCGCCGTGCACTTCAGCGGCCCGGTCGACCCCGCGCGCACCGCCGAGCGGATCAGCCTGCAGCCGCTGGACGGGGGGCGGCCCACCGGCGTCGACCGCGTCGTCTGGGACCCCGCGACCAACACCCTCTACGCCCACCCGGCCGAGCAGCTGGCGCCCGGCACCACCTACCGGCTGCGCGTGAAGCCCGGCCGGGACAACACGGCGCTCGAGGACACGTTCACGACGATGAGCGCCACCGACGGGCTGCTCGACCTGCGCCGGCAGATCGACAGCGGCGCGGCCTTCGCCGAGGTCGGCATCGACCGGCCGGGCCTGGACGTCGACGGCGTGTTCCCCGTGGAGGGCACCACGGTCACCTGGGCGCCCGACGCCGGCGCCACCGACCCGCCGCCGCAGGTGGTGCCGGTCGGGAACTTCCTGCCGGCGGGCAGCACGCTGGTCTTCGGGACCTTCGCCGCGCCCTCCTGGCTGACCGAGGACGTCACCATCCCGCAGACGCCGACCGGCGACGACGGTCCCGCGCCGGTGGAGGCCGAGCGGCTGCCGTTCGTCGCCGTCCTGCCCCCCGGCCCGGCACCGGAGGGCGGCTGGCCCACGGCCGTCTTCGGGCACGGCTTCACCGCCTCCACGACCAGCGTCCTGCTCGCGTCGGCGACGAACGCGGCCGGCGGCATCGCCACCATCGGCACCAACGTCGTCGGGCACGGGTACGGCACCGACAGCGAGTGGCACATCACCCGCGGCGGGGAGACGACGGCCATCCCGGCCTTCGGGCGCGGGGTCGACCAGGCCACGGACCCCGACGAGCTCATCGGCAGCAGCGAGGGCTCCTCGGCGACCGGCGAGGCGGCGGCCCAGGCCTCCCGGGACGCGCTGCGGCAGACCGCCGCGGACGTCATGACCCTGGTGCGCTCCCTGGGCGGCACGGACGTCGACGGTGACGGGGCCGCGGACCTGTCCGGGGACGGCGTGACCTACTTCGGGCAGAGCTTCGGCGGCATCTACGGGACCATGGTGACCGGGGCGGACCCGGCCGTGGCCCGGTCGGTGCTCAACGTGCCGGGCGGCCCCATCTCCGAGATCGCGCGGGTGTCGCCGTCCTTCCGCCTGCTCACCACGCAGGCGCTGCAGGCGGCCGGGCTGCTCAACCGCCCGGACCTCGCCCCGTACCGCTTCGAGGAGCAGCTGCCGCTGCGCGGGGAGGGCCCGGTGACGGTGACCGTGCCGGGGGCGGTGGCGATCCAGGAGTACCTGGCGCTGTCCACCTGGCTGGCCCGCCCGGGCAGCCCGGAGACCTTCGCCCCGCTCATCGAGCCGGAACGGGTGCTGCTCCAGGTGGCCTTCGGCGACCGCACGGTGCCGAACCCGACGTCGTACACGCTCGTCGACGCCGGGGACCTGTGGTCGCGGACCAGCCTCTACCGCAACGACCTGACCGCGAACGTGGCGGAGAACCCGCACTCGTTCCTGCTGCAGCTCGCCCTCCCGGCGGCGCTGCAGGGCCAGGCGCAGGTCACCGCCTTCCTGGGCCGCGGCGAGGTCGTCGACCCGGACGGGCCGGGGGCGGTGTGGGAGGTCCCGATCAGCGACCCGTCGCTGCTGCTCCCCCTGAACTACCCCTTCCCGGCGGTCCAGGACCAGTTCTGACCGGCGGGTGACACGCGAGAGGCCCGGGACCGCACGGTCCCGGGCCTCTCGGCGTCGGCGGTCAGGCCGCCACGAGCGCCTTCTGCAGCCGGCGGCGGACCCGCGGCCCGCCGGTGGTCATCTTCCACAGCACCGCCAGCTGGGACGGCAGGTTGCGCGCCGTCGTCCGCTCCAGCCAGCCGTTGGGCAGCGACAGCCGGATGATCTTGTGCCAGGCCGACGCGACCTGCTGCGGCAGCGGGGCGGTGTGGTAGTTCAGCCCGTACCGCTCGAACAGGTCCCGGATCTTCGGCGCGATCTCGGCGTAGCGGTTGCTGGGCAGGTCGGGGAACAGGTGGTGCTCGATCTGGTGCGACAGGTTCCCGGTCATGATGTGCATGGCCTTCGCCCCCGAGATGTTGGCCGAGCCGAGCATCTGGCGCAGGTACCACTCGCCGCGGGTCTCGCCCTCGATCGACCGCTTCTCGAAGGTCTCCACGCCCTCGGGGAAGTGCCCGCAGAGGATGACGGAGTTCGACCAGAGGTTGCGGACCAGGTTGGCCACGAAGTTGGCGGTCAGGGTCGAGACGAAGTTCGGCCCCGACAGCAGCGGGTGGACGACGTAGTCCTTGCGCACCTGCTTGCCGATCTTGCGCAGCACGGCCCTGGCGCGCTCGCGGAACTCCGGGTCGCCGGTCCGCTTCCTGGCGATGGTCCCGGCCAGCTCGAGGTCGTAGGCGGCGATGCCGTACTCGAAGAAGCAGGCGTTGATGAAGCTCCAGAGCGGCTGGCCGAGGTGGAACGGCTGCCACGGCTGGTCCTCGTCGACCCGCATGATGCCGTAGCCGAGGTCGTTGTCCTTGCCGACGACGTTGGTGTACGTGTGGTGCAGCTCGTTGTGCGAGTGCTTCCACTGCTCGGCCGGGCTGGCCATGTCCCAGTCCCACGTCGTGGAGTGGATCTTCGGGTCCCGCATCCAGTCCCACTGCCCGTGCAGGATGTTGTGCCCGATCTCCATGTTCTCGAGGATCTTGGCCACCGACAGGCCGATGGTCCCGAGCACCCACGCGGGGGCGAACCCCGACGCCAGCAGGACGGCGCGGCTGCCGAGCTCGATCTTGCGGTGGACGTCGATGACGCGGCGGATGTAGCGCGCGTCGGCTTCCCCGCGGGAGTCGACGACCCCCTGGCGGATCTCGTCGAGCTCCTTGCCGATGAGCTCGATGTCGTCGGCGGTGAGGTGGGCGATCGGGTTGACGGGCTTCTTCTGCAGGACGGTCACGGGCAGGCCTCTCGGGTTCGGGGGAGGGAGGTCAGTGGTCGAGGGAGCAGGCGCCGGCGGCGGCGCTGATGCAGGTCTGGACGATCACGCCGTCGCCCGGGGCGGCCGTGGTGACCTCGCCGGTGCGCAGGTCGCGGACGGCGCCCTCGCGCAGCGGGAGCACGCAGCCGTAGCAGATGCCCATGCGGCACCCGCTGGGCATGAGGACGCCGGCCTCCTCGGCGGCGTCGAGGATCGGGGTGGCGCCGCCGGCCTCGACGGTCGCGCCGGTGCGGGTGAACGACACCGTGCCGCCCTCGCCGGTCGCGGCGACCGCCGGGCGGAACCGCTCGGTGACCAGGCGCTCGCCGAGCCCGGCGGCGTCCCAGTGCTCCTGCAGCGCGTCGAGCATGGCCACCGGGCCGCACGCCCAGGTCGCCCGCTCGGCGTGGTCGGGCACGAGCGCGGCCACCCCGGCCGGGTCGAGCAGGCCGGCGGTGTCGGTGTGCTGCTCGACCAGCCGGATCCGGCCGGCGGCGGCCAGCTGCCGGAGCTCGGCCCCGAAGACGACGTCGTCCGGGGTGGGCGCGGAGTGCACGAGGACGACGTCGTCGAGCTCGGGGTGGTTGCGCAGCATGCCCATGACCGGGGTGATGCCGGACCCGGCCGTCACGAACAGCACCTTCTCCGGCCGCGCGTCGGGCAGCACGAACTCACCGGTCGCCTGGTCCAGGTGCACCAGCGTGCCGGGCCGCACCCGGTGGACGAGGTGGTTGCTCACCTTGCCGCCGGGGATGGCCTTGACGGTGATGCTGATGCAGCCGTCGGCGCGGGTGAGGTCGGAGGTCAGCGAGTAGGCCCGCCACATCCGGACACCGTCGACGTCCACGCCGATCCGGATCCACTGCCCGGGCACGTGCGGCCGCCAGTCGGCACCGGGCCGGATGACGAGCGTCGCGGCGTCCCGGGTCTCCTGCTGCACGGCCTCGATCCGGCCGCGCAGGTCGGTGCCGGCCCGCAGGGGGTTCACCATGTCGAGGTAGTCGGCGGGCAGCACGGGGGTGGTGACGAGCTCGGCGAGGCGCAGCGCCCGGTCGCGCAGCGCGCTCAGGGCCGGCCGGGCCGGGGACGGGCGCGGGACGGTCGCGGTCATGCTTCTGATCGTTCCCAGCAGGGTGTGCAATTACCTGTGCTCTCGACGTGAACGTCGGACCGGATATTGTTCCCCGTGAACAACGGGAGGTGGTATGACGCCGGATCGGGCCTTCCCGCCGGAGGTCGCGGAGGCGATGCGGGCCGACCTCCCGGCGGTGGCCGGGGAGACGGTGGCGGCGATCGTCGTGGAGGTCCCGAGCTACACGGAGGCCTTCCGGGGCGACATGGGCCGGTCCATCGAGAAGGCCGTCGCCCTCGCCCTCGGCGGCTTCCTGGAGCTGGCCGCGGCCACCGGTGGCGCCGACGCGAGCCGGCCCATCGGCCCGGCCCTGGAGGGCGCGTACGCCCTCGGCCGCGGCGAGGCCCGCAACGGCCGGTCGATGGACGCCCTGCTGGCCGCCTACCGGGTCGGCGCCCGGGTGGCCTGGCGGCACATGGCCGAGACGGCGGTGGCCGCCGGCCTGCCGGTCGAGGGGCTGGCCCGCTTCGCCGAGCTGGTCTTCGCCTACATCGACCAGCTCTCGGCCTCCAGCGTGGCCGGCCACGCCGACCAGCTGGCCAGCAGCGGCTGGGCGCGCCGGCGGCACCTGGAGCGGCTGGCCGGGCTGATCCTCACCGGCGGCCCCGCCTACGACCTGGCGGTCGCCGCCGAGCGGGCCGACTGGACCCCGCCGCGCACCCTCACCGCCGTGCTGCTGCCCGAGGAGCGGGCCCGGGGCGCGCTGGCCCAGCTCGACGCCCGCACCCTCCAGGCCGGCGACGACGCGCCGGGCGCCGAGACGGGAACCGACCGGGCGGTGCTGCTGGTCCCCGACGCCGAGGGCCGGGCGCGGGCCGGCCTGCTGCGGGCGCTGCGGGGCCGCCAGGCGGTGGTGGGGCCGGCGCGGCCGTGGCAGGAGGCCCGGACGTCGTACTCCCGGGCGCTGCGGGCCCGCCAGCTCGGGCTGCGCCCGGACGGCGACGACCCGGTCGACACCGAGCTCCGGCTGGCCGAGCTGGTGCTGCGGGCCGACGGCGAGGCGCTGACCGACCTGCGCTGCCAGGTGCTGGCGCCGCTGGAGGGCCTGGCGCCCGGGCCGCGGGAGAAGCTGGCCGAGACGCTGCGCTCCTGGCTGCTGCACCAGGGCCGCCGCGAGCGGGTCGCGGCCGAGCTGTACGTGCACCCGCAGACCGTCCGCTACCGCATGGGCCAGCTGCGGGAGCTGTTCGGCGCCCGGCTGGAGGACCCCCGCAGCGTCCTGGAGCTCACCCTCGCGCTCGGGGTGCGCGAGCCGTGACCGGCGTCCCGGCCGGCAGCGGCCTGCTCGGCGAGGTCTGGCCGCTCCTGGGGCCGGGCGGCGCGCCACCCCCGCTGCGGGTCCGCGGCGCGACGGGTCTCGGGGGCGTGCTGCCGGTGCCCGACCTCGCGCTGGGCGCGGTGGCCGCCCAGCTGGCGGCCGCGCGGCTCCTCGGCGGCGGTGCGGACCCGGGTGCGGACGCCGGCACGGACCCACGGGCGGACGCCGGCGCACCGCTGGACCTCGACGCCGCCGCCGTGGGGCTGGCCTTCCGCAGCGAGCGGTACGCCGCGGTCGCCGGCCGGCCGGTCGCCCCCGGGTTCCACCCGCTGTCCCGCTTCTGGCCGACCGCGGACGGCTGGCTGCGCCTGCACGCCAACTACCCGCACCACCGGGCGGCCGCGCTGGCCGTCCTCGGGCCGGACGTCGCGCAGGCCGCGGCGCGGGCGCCCGCCGGCGAGCTGGAGTCGGCGGTGGTGGCCGCCGGGGGTGCGGCTGCCGCCGTCCGGGAGCCCGGGGCCTGGGCCGCCTCCGCGCCGGGGCGGGCGGTGGCCGGCCGGTCGCTGGTGGCGCTGCGCCGCGCCGTCCCCGGCCCGCCGCGCGAGCCCGCGACCGGGGGGCCGCGGGTCCTGGACCTCACCCGGGTGATCGCGGGGCCGGTCGCCACCCGCACGCTGGCCTCCCACGGTGCCGACGTGCTCCGGCTCGACGGCCCGCGGCTGCCCGAGGACCCCGGGCAGCTGGTCGACACCGGCCCCGGCAAGCGGCACGCGGTGCTCGACCTGGCCTCCGCCGCGGGCCGGCGGGCCGCCGACGAGCTGCTCGCCGCGGCGGACGTCGTCGTGCAGGGCTACCGGCCCGGCGCGCTCGACCGCCTGGGCCTCGCGCCGGAGGCGCTGCTCGAGCGGCACCCGCACCTGGTCGTGGTCCGGCTGTCGGCCTGGGGCACCGAGGGGCCGTGGGGCGGGCGCCGGGGGTTCGACTCGCTGGTGCAGGCGGCCACCGGGATCGCCGCGGTGTGCGGGGACGGGGCCGCCCCGGGGGTGCTGCCGGCGCAGGCCCTCGACCACGCCACCGGCCACCTGGCGGCGGCCACCGTGCTGGCGGCGCTGCACCGGCGGCGGGCCGAGGGCGGCGGCTGGCACGGGGAGCTCTCCCTGGCCCGCACCGCCGCCTGGCTCCTGGCCGCCCCGCGGACCGGCGCGGAGGACGGCGTCCCCCCGGCCGACCCGGGGCCCTGGCTGGTGCGGCTGCCGTCGGCCGACGGTGAGGTCACGCTCGTCGGCCCGCCGGGGTCCCCGCCGTGGACCGCCCCGG
The DNA here is from genome assembly GCF_054049955.1 of Geodermatophilus sp. SYSU D00758. NCBI lineage: Bacteria > Bacillati > Actinomycetota > Actinomycetes > Geodermatophilales > Geodermatophilaceae > Geodermatophilus > Geodermatophilus sp. SYSU D00758. Next base: position 18,159 of record NZ_JBJGYK010000052.1, on the reverse strand, counting down.
CGCGGCGGCTCGGCGACGCACCCCCGGCGTGGCGGGTGCGGGGCTGATCAGGCGGGCCGCAGCAGGGCGACCAGGAACTCCGAGCCGTCGGTGAACGGCCGCAGGTCCCAGGTGGACAGGAGCAGGTCGGGCGCCCACCCGGCGGCGCGGGCGTCGTCCAGGAACTCGTCGAAGGGGTAGCCGCGGCCGGCCCCGAAGCCGATCGCCGCCCGGCCGCCGTCGGCGACGTGCCCGCGCAGGCGGGCCAGCACGGTGCCGCGGGTGGTGGGGGCCAGGAACGTCATCACGTTGCCCGCGCAGACGATCGCGTCGAAGGCCTCGCCCAGGTCCAGCTCGGCCAGGTCGCCGACCAGCCACCGCGGCCCGGGGTGGTCGGTCTCCGCTGCCGCGACGAGCACCGGGTCCACGTCGACGCCGACCACCCGGTGCCCGGCGGCGTGCAGGACGGCGCCGACCCGGCCCGGGCCGCAGCCGGCGTCGAGCACGCGGGCGCCGCGGGGCAGCAGGGCGTCGACGAGGCGCGCCTCGCCGCCGAGGTCGAACCCCTCGGCGGCCAGCCTGCGGAAGCGCTCGACGTAGGCGGTGGAGTGGCCGGGGTCCTGCTCGGTCATGCGCACCCACGCGCTGCGTTCCGTCACGGCCCGATCCTGCGGCATGCCGGGCGGGCCGCGGCGGGCGGATCCCCGGGCTTCTGCCACGGGATCCCCAGCCAGGTCACAGGTTCGCCGCCCAGGCTCGGTGCCGGTCGGCCCGCCGGGGGTCGCCGTGAGGACGGGAGGCCGTCATGGGCACCAGCACCGCGCGCAGGATCCGTCGGCGGGTGCGGATGCGGTCGGCCTCGCTGCCGCCGTTCGACTCGGACCTCCCCGGGGACCCCGCGGCGGAGGTGGCCGTGCGCGTGGTGACCGCCGCGCTGGCCGAGCACCCGGGGTCGGCGGTCGACCGCGTCGAGGTCGACGACGACGGCCTCTACACCGTGCACCTGCTCACCGCGTTCGGCCAGCAGGTCGTCGTGCCGGTGGACCGCGACCTCACGGTCCGGGGCTGGGTCGCCCTGGCCCGCTGACCGGCCCGGGACCGCTGACCGGCCCGGGCGGGTCGTCCCCGTCCGCGGGGACCGGCCGCCAGTCCGGGGGGTCGGCCGGGTGCAGCGCCGGGTCGTCGGCGGCCAGCGTCCGCACCGGACCGGGTGCGGTGAGCGGGCCCTCGAACCGCACGGTCACCCGGCCCAGCCCCCGGCCCCACACCCAGCCCGCGCCCAGCCCGTCGTGGCGGACGTCCTGGCCCGGCCACCACCGCCGGTCCGCCGGGGACGGCGGGTCCTCGGCGGCCTCGACGTCGAGGCCGGCCGTGTCGGTGCCGGTGTCGGCGCCCGTGTCCGCGTCCGGTGCGGGCCCGGCCGGCACGTCGTCGGACCCGCCGAACAGCTCGCCCTGCGCGTAGGGGGACAACCCCGAGACGCCGACGCCCAGCAGCCGCAACCCGCCCCCGGTCCCCGCCTCGGCGAGCAGCCGCCGGGCGATCCCGGCCACCACGCGGGGGTCGTCGGTCGGCTGGGGCAGGGTCTGCGACCGGGTCAGCGTGGTGAAGTCGTAGCGGCGGAGCTTGAGCGTGACGGTGCGGCCGGACAGGGCGGCGGTGCGCAGCCGGCCGGCGACCCGGGTGGCCATCGAGTCGATCTCCCGGCCGAGGAGGCCGACGTCGGTGAGGTCGCGCTCGAAGGTCTCCTCCTGCGAGACGGACTTGGCCTCCCGCTCGGCGACCACCGGGCGGTCGTCCTCGGCCCGCGCCAGGGCGTGCAGGCCGGTGCCGTGGGCCCGGCCGGCGAGCGCCACCAGGTCCGCCAGCGACTTCGCGGCCAGGTCGGCCACCGTGCGCACCCCGACCTGGCGCAGCCGCTCGGCGGTCGCCGGGCCGACCCCGCCCAGCCGGGTGACCGGCAGGGGGTGCAGCACCGCGAGCTCCCCGCCCGGGGGGACGACGACCAGCCCGTCGGGCTTCTGGAGGTCCGAGCCGATCTTGGCCATGAGCTTCGACGACCCGATGCCCACCGACCCGGTCACCCCGCCGGTGGCCTCGGCGATGCGGGCCTTGAGCTCCCGGCCGAGGGCGGTCACCCCCGCCACGGAGAGGTCGTGCCCGGGACCGGCACCCAGGTCGACGTAGGCCTCGTCGAGGGAGACCGGCTCCACCAGCGGGGACAGCTCGCGCAGCAGGGCCATGACGGCGTCCGACGTCCGCCGGTAGGCGCCGAACCGGCCGCCCAGGAACGCCGTCCCCGGCGGGCAGCGGCGCCGCGCCTCGGCGGTGGACATCGCCGAGCGGGCCCCGTAGGCCCGGGCCTCGTAGGACGCCGTGGCCACCACCCCGCGCCCGCCGGTCCCGCCGACCACGACGGGGCGCCCGCGCAGCGAGGGCTTGTCCCGCTGCTCGACCGCGGCGAAGAACGCGTCGAGGTCCAGGTGCAGGACGCTCGCCTCCCGCCGCACGGCCGCCTCCTCGATCCCCCCGGTGCCGGCCCCATCCTCCCCGGCGGTGCTGCGACGGCGTCCCCCGGCGTCGGAGCCGTCCCCGTGTCGACCCCCGCCGCACCCCGGCGGCGATGATCATGGCGGTGTTGCCCGCGACACGCCGCCGGACGGCGTGTCCCGCGGCCACATGCCCATGATCGACGCGTCGCGGACCCGGGTGGCGGGCCGCTCGGGGGTGGCTGCTCAGCCGTCGGTCAGCGCGGCCTGCGGCAGCCAGTCGGCGTCGAGCAGCTCGGCGATCTCCCGCAGGGACGACGTGTCCGCGCCCGCCGTGGACCCGCTGACCGCCAGCCGCTCGACCATCACACGGGCGACCTGCTCCTCCACGGTGTCCTCGGCGAAGGCCACCCGCCACGGCGAGACCCGCCCGTCGCGGTGGGTGCGGCCGGTGACCTGCCGGGCCTGGATGCCGGAGAACCGCGGCTGGTGGAACAGCCCGACCCGCGGTGCGCCGGACGCCGACGAGCCGTCGGGCAGCAGCTCGCCGGCGTGCAGGCTGATCGACGCGGTCACCGTGAACACGCACACCGGGGCCTGCCCGCCCTGGAACCGCAGCCGCTCGGCCTCGACCTCGAAGCGGTCCCGGCCGTAGATGCAGGCGACGGCGATCCCGGCGTCCTCCAGCGCCTCCCGGATCGGGTCGGCGGCGGTCTCCACGAACTCCACCGACACCGCGACCTGCCGGCCGGCCTCGACCTGCGCCCGGACCCAGTCGACGGTGGCCTGCACGCGGATCAGCCCGGCCTTCTGCCGGAACCGCAGCAGCGCGGCGCGGCCGCGGGCGCTCTGCCGGGCGCGGCGGGCCAGCCGCATCTCCGCCCGGAACTCCTGCCACCCCGACTCGTAGGCCGCCCGCTCGGCCGGGGTCAGCGCGACCGGGGTGCCGGTGACCGACACCGGGCCCCAGGGGGCCGGGCGGTGCAGCGCCGCGGGCGGGTCACCGCCGGCGAGCCACTCCTGCAGACGGGCCAGGTCGGCGCGCCGCTCGTCCGGGTCCTCGGTCCAGGCCCAGCCGTAGCGGCCCCGTTCCACGTGGAACCCGTGCGCGGCCAGCCGTGCGGGCAGGTCGGCCCAGGCGCGCAGCGGCTCGGCCGCCCGCCGGGCCAGCTGCGGCGCCAGGTACGGCAGCTCCAGCGGGCTGTGCGCGGGGGTGGCGGTCGCGGCGACGACGAACGGGGCGTCCTTCGCCCGGCCGCCACCGGAGACGGCCTTCCAGTGCCTCCACCGCTGGGTGGTGGTGTGCCGGACCATGTGCGCCTCGTCGGCGATCACGACGTCGAAGCGGTGCGCCCGCACCTTGGCCAGCCGGTCCCAGGTGGTCACGCACCAGCGCAGCCCGCCGTCGCCGAAGCCGGCGATCGAGCGGGTCCAGTGCGGGACGGTGATCGCGGCCGGCCGGTCGGCCACCACCAGCACCCGCGACCCGCCGCGGGCCGCGCACACCGCACGGGCGGCGAGGACGGCGGTGCCCGTCTTGCCCACCCCCGGGTCGTCGCCGAGCAGGAAGACGCGGTCGCCGGCCGCGGCGGAGGCGGCGATCGCCACGGCCCCCTCGACCTGCTGCGGCCGCGGGGTCAGCGGTCGGGCGGCCGGCAACGGCCGGGGGACCGCGTTGAGCTCGTCCTCGAGGTACCGCTCGGCGCTGTACGGCGGCGGGTCGTAGGCGACGAGCTCGGCGGGCAGCTCCCGGCCGATCCACACGTGCGCCTGCAGGTCGGCCCGCCACTGCGCCCCGGGGGCCGGGGCGCGGAACGGGACGGCGAGCACCCACACCCGCTCCCCCGGCCCGGCGACCGGCGGCTCCGCGGCGGGCACCGCCGTCCGCCGGGCGGGTGCCCGCCGGCGGGGGGTCGCGGTGCGCGTCCTGCCGCCGCTCGTGCTGCCGGTGCCGTTGCGGGTCGTCCGCCGTCGCCGTCCGGGCATGGTCCTCCCTCGGTCCGGGGGACCGTAGACGCCGGTGCCGGCGGCCCGGGGCAGGCGCACCGGGGGGGTGCGCGCCGCGGGGCCCGGGCGATACGGTCGCCGGGCCCCGAGCCGGAGGTCCCACCGCGGAGCCGCCGCCGGCCACGACGTCGACCGATGCGCACGTGCGTCCCCACCGACGGCTGCGCCGCGAGGTGCCCGCCCATGCGCCGACCCGCCCGCCTGCTGCTCGTGCTGGCCGCCGTGCCCGCCCTCCTCGTCGCCGGGCTGCTCGCACCCGCGCCCGCCGCGGCCGCCGAGCGGACGATCACCTACACCGTCTCCAGCCGGGGAGCGGTGCAGGGGGACGTCGGCCGGTTCGCCGCGGTGGCCCGGGAGACGCTGGCCGACGCCCGGGGCTGGGCCCTCGGGGGCACGCTGGCGTTCCGGGAGGTGGGTGGCGGCAGCGACTTCGACCTGGTCCTGGCCTCCCCCGCGGTCGTCGCCGCCGCCTCCCCCGGCTGCAGCGCCACCTGGAGCTGCCGGGTCGGCCGCACGGTGTACGTCAACGACGAGCGGTGGCGGCTGGGCACCGCCTCCTGGCCGCACGGCCTGGAGGCCTACCAGCGGTACGTGGTCCTGCACGAGGTCGGGCACTGGCTGGGCCTGGGGCACACCGACTGCCCGACGCAGGGCCGCACGGCCTGGGTGATGCAGCAGCAGTCCATCTCGCTGCAGGGCTGCCGGGCCAACGTCTGGCCGACGATCGCCGAGCGCGAGGAGGTGGGGCGTCGGTGGGGGGTCCCGGTGGCCTGGTCGGGCATCGAGACGCACTACCGGGCGATGGGGGCCGAGGGCGGCGTGCTCGGCCCCCCGGTGACGTGGGAGCAGCCGACCGGGGTCGGCGTCGGCGCCTTCCAGGGCTTCTGGAACGGCGACATCGTCTCCTCCCCGGCCACCGGCACGCACGAGGTGTACGGGGCCGTCGGCGTGCGCTACCGCGTGCTCGGCGGCGCGGCCGGCCCGCTGGGCTACCCGTTGACCGGTGAGCTCTCCACCCCCGACGGCCGGGGGCGCTACAACGAGTTCGCCGGCTCCGGTGGGGGCACGGTCCACTGGACGCCGCAGACCGGGGCGCACGAGGTCTACGGCGCCATCCAGGCCCGGTGGGCGTCGATGGGCCGCGAGCAGAGCGTCCTGGGCTACCCGGTGAGCGGCGAGTACGCCGTCCCCGGCGGACGGCGCAGCGACTTCGAGGGCGGGTCCATCCGGTACGACATGGCCACCGACACCACCGAGGTGCTCCCCGGCGGCTGAGGTCCCCGCGTACGCGGCCGGCCCGGCCGACGCACCCACCGACGCCCGGATCCCGGCCCGCCCGCCGGTCACCGGCCGCGCCGGGCTGCTTCGATGGGGTGGTGAGCGAGGACGAACGGCTGGCGGCGCGGACGCTCGGGGACTCCGGACCGCGGGTGGTGTTCGTCCACGGCCTGTTCGGCCAGGGCCGCAACTGGACGACGATCGCCAAGGGGCTGGCCGGCGACCACCGGGTGACCCTGCTCGACCTGCCCAACCACGGCCACTCGCCCTGGACCGACCGGGTCGACTACGTGGACATGGCCGAGATGGTCGCCGCCGAGCTGGCGTCCTTCGGGGAACCGGTGACCCTGGTCGGGCACTCGATGGGCGGCAAGGTCGCCCTCCAGCTGGCGCTGCACTCCCCCGACCTGCTGCGGGCGCTCGTCGTCGTGGACGTCGCGCCGACCGAGTACCCGGTCTCCGGCGGGCGCACCGGCGACCCGGACGAGGAGGCCGCGCCGTTCGCCGGGTTCATCGCCGCGATGCGCGCCCTCGACCTCGACGCGCTGGAGAGCCGGGAGGACGCCGACGCGGCCCTGCGCACCGCCGTCCCCAGCCGGATGGTGCGCTCCTTCCTCCTGCAGTCGCTGGTGCGCGACGGGGTCGGGCCGGACGGCGGCTGGCGCTGGCGCCTGAACCTGGAGGTGCTGGAGCGGGACCTGGAGGCGCTGCGGGGGTTCCCCGAGCCGCCGCCCGGGGCGCGCTACGAGGGCCCGGTGCTGTGGATCGCGGGCGCGAACTCGCACTACGTGCTCCCCGAGGACCGCGACCGCATGGACGAGCTGTGCCCCGGCACCCGGCTCGTGCGGGTCAAGAACGCCGGTCACTGGGTGCACTCGGAGCAGCCCGAGGTCTTCCTCGAGACGCTGCGGCGATTCCTGGAGCAGGTCGAGCGCTGAGCGCCCCGGCGGGACGACGCCTGGAGCGGGGCCGCGCGGGCTGCCATCCTCGGGACCGTGACCAGCGAGTTCGTGGTGCACCGGCCGCACCCGGCCCTGCGCGGGCTGGTCGCCGAGGCGGTGGGCTACCGGCAGGAGGGGCTGCCGCCCGCCGTCCACCGCGGGCTGCCCTCGCCGTCCCTCACCCTGGTCCTGCCCCTCGACGCGCCGCTGGAGGTGGTCGCGCACGCCGACCCGGGCCAGCCCCCGGGCTCCTTCGACACCGTCCTCGGCGGGCTGCACACCCGGCCCGCCCTCATCGCCCACCCCGGCCGGCAGGAGGGCGTCCAGCTCGGGCTGACCCCGCTCGGCGCCCGGGCGCTGCTCGGCACGCCGGCGGCGGAGCTGGCCTCCGTGGACGTGGGGCTGGACGACGTCCTCGGTCGCGGGCCCGCCGCGGAGCTCCTGGACCGCGTCCGGGCCGCGCGCGGCTGGCCGGCCCGCTTCGCCGTCCTGGAGGAGCTGCTGCTGGGGGTGGTCCGGCCGGCGGCCGGGCCGGCCCCCGAGGTCGCCGAGGCCTGGCGGCTCACCCTGGCGTCGGGCGGCCGGCTGCGGGTGGCCGAGGTGGCCGCCCGGGTGGGGTGGTCGGAACGCCACCTGACGCACCGGTTCCGCGCGGAGACCGGGCTCGGGCCCAAGGAGGCCGCGCGGGTGGTCCGCTTCGACCGGGCCCGCCGGGCGCTGGCCGGCCGGGTGGCCCGGGGCGGCGCGCCGGACCTCGCCGCGCTCGCCGCGGCGGCCGGCTACGCCGACCAGTCGCACCTGACCCGGGACTGGCGGGCCTTCAGCGGGCTCTCCCCCACCCGCTGGCTGGCCGCCGAGCTCGGATTCGTCCAAGACGCGGCCCCCGCCCGGGCGGCAGGGTCGGGGGCATGACAGCGACCCCGCCCCCCACCGTGTGGCCCGCCTTCCGCGCGGCCGACGCCCCCGCCCTGATCCGCTGGCTGGTCGACGTCCTCGGGTTCGAGGAGACCCTCGTCGTCCGGGACGGCGACCTCGTCACCCACGCCGAGCTGGCCTGGCCACCCGGCGGCGGGGTGATGCTGGGCTCGGCCCGCGAGGACGGCGGCTGGCCGGTGCAGCCGGGGACCACCGGCGCCTACCTGGTCACCGACGACGTCGCCGCCGTGTGGGACCGCGTGGTCGCCGCCGGGGCGGCGGTCACCCGTCCGCTGGCCGACGTCCCCTACGGCGGCAAGGAGTTCTCCGTCCGCGATCCGGAGGGGAACGCCTGGAGCGTCGGCGACTACCGCGGCCACCCCCGCGCCTGAACCGGCCGCGGTGGACCGGTCCCGGCGACCGGTGTCAGCGCGCGGCGTCCGCGGCCCCGTCCAGGACGACGCCGCCCCGGCCGGCCCGCTTGGCGGCGTACATCGCCTCGTCGGCCCGGTGCACGAGCGCCTCCGGCGTGGACCCCCGTCCGGCCACCGCGACGCCGATGCTGGCCCGCACGCTCACCGGGCCGTGCGCCAGCACGGCCGGCCGGGCGAGCTCCTCGCGCACCCGCTGCCCCAGCGCCGCGGCCGACCCGGCCGACTCCAGCCCCGGGGCGACCAGCAGGAACTCGTCGCCGCCCATCCGGCCGACCACGTCACCCCGCCGCAGCACGCCGGCCAGCCGCGCGGCGGTCAGCCGCAGGACGGCGTCCCCGGCCGCGTGCCCGTAGCGGTCGTTGACCGGCTTGAACTCGTCGAGGTCGACGAAGACCACGGCGGTCAGCGCGCTGCCCTCCAGCGCGGAGGCGAGCGCGGCCAGGGTCGCCGCCCGGTTGAGGCACCCGGTGAGCGCGTCGCGGGTGGCGCGCTCGGTCAGCTCGCCGCGCATGCGCGCGCTCTCGGTCACGTCGGTCAGGCACAGCAGCGCGCCCGGCGTGCCCTCCTCGTCGCCGAGCGGGGCCAGGGTCACCGCCACCACCCGGGCCTCGCCGCTGCCCGGCAGGCGCAGGGCGAGCTCCAGGTCGCCGTCCGCGCCGTCCTCGAAGGTCGACCGCAGCGCCGTGGCCAGCACCGCCCGCGACGGCTCGGTGAGCGCCGCCTCGAGGTCGGCCAGGCCGGTGACCTCGGGGACGCCGAGGAGACCGGCCAGCCGGGCGTTGGCGAAGACGGCCTCGCCGGCGGTGGTCAGCTGCAGCACGCCCAGCGGCACCGACTCCGCCAGCCGGCGCAGCAGCCGCTCCGACCGGTGCAGCGCCTCCTGGGCGGCCATCTCGTCGGAGATGTCGGTCATCTCGGTCAGCACGGAGGCGTCGGCGGGGTCGTCCGCGGCGACGTAGCGGTTCTCCAGCTCCAGCCACGCCCAGCTGCCGTCGCTGCGGCGGTGCCGCAGCCGGATCCGCTGGGTGTCCTGGGAGGCCAGCAGCTCCATCCAGCCGGCGACCGCGCGGTCGACGTCGTCCGGGTGCAGGAACTCGGTGGTGCGCCGGCCGACCAGCTCGTCCTCGGTCCAGCCCAGCATGCCGGTGGTCCGGGCGTGGCAGCCGGTGGTGACGGCGGTGAGGTTCTTGCGGACGGTCGCTCGCGTCCACGGGGTCGAAGACGCCGACGAGCACCCCGTGGCTGTCCCGGACGTCGAGGAAGGTCAGCGTCAGCTGCTGGTCGGGGTCCTCGACGGTGTGCACGGTGGCCATGCCCATGCCCATGCCGCGCCGCGCGGTGCGATCCCAGGCCTCGGCCACCGCGATCCGGTCGACGGGCAGGATGGCGTCGAGCAGGGTGGCCCGCTCCGCCGGTGCGGCGAGGGCCCGGTCCGCGGGCACGCCCAGCGATCCGGGGACGGGCAGCACGACGCCGTCGGGTGCCAGGGCGGCCAGGACGGAGCGCGGCCGGCGGGTCAGCTCGGCCAGCACCGCCGCGCGGTCCTCGGGCTTCGGGCTCTCGGTCACGGGAGGAGGATCGGGAACCGGGCGGTCCGCGCTGAGCCCCCGGCCGGGTGCCCTCCCCCCGAGGGAGGAGCCGCACCGCCCGCCGGCTCGCGCGCACAGGCCTTCCCGCTCAGACCGCCGCGAGGACCGCCGCTGCACCGGTGGCGGTTCGGGGCTCCGCCGCCGCGGGGAGGAGGACCACCGGACCCGGGACGCCGGCCGAGCGGGACGCCGCGGCCTCGTGCAGCACCGCACGCAGCGCGTGCGCCGGGTCCACGTCCCGTGCAGGGGCCCGGGCCGGTCGGGCGCCCAGCGCCGCCCGGAAGGACCGCGCCGCCCACCGGCCCTCGTGTGCCGAGAACTCGGGGTGGAACTGCACCCCGACGACCCGCTCGCCCAGCGCGAAGCCCTGCACGGTGGTGACCGGGTTGCTCCACAGGTGCCGCACGCCGGGCCGGGTGAGCAGGGCGGCCGGCACCTCGGCCACGTGGGCGGTGGCCACCACCAGGTCCGGCGTCCCGGGGGTGTGCCCTCGCAGCGCGGTGAGGCCGGCCTCGCCGCCGCCACCGACCGGCTGCGGGGTGAGGCCCGCGGCGACTGCGGCGATCATCTGCGCACCCAGGCAGATCCCGACCACGGAGCAGCGGTCACGCCCGGCGGTCTCCAGCGCCGCCGCGACGGCGGCCAGTCGGTCGGCCATGGCCGCCGACCCGGAGGAGACCGGCTCCAGCCCGCCGCTGAACACGTGGAGGACGTCGGGCCGGCCCCGGTGCCCGCCTCCCTCGTCGTCCCAGGGGATGCGCGTGACCCGCCAGCCCAGCTGGGCCAGCCGCCGCTCGATCGGCAGTCCCCACGGGACCCCGGGCCGCGCCTCACCGCTGCCCTGCCAGACCACTGCCTCCACGGCCCCCCCGTCCCGGCGCCCGAGGAGGCGCAGCGCACAGGATGGCGGTCGGCCCCGCCGGCCAGGGGTCGACGCGGTTACCGCCCGGTCACGAGTCGGCATCCCCCTCGGGGACCGGCGCGCGCGGGGTGCCCGACCGACCTACCGTCGGGGGAGACCGGTGCTCCACCGGTCGGGAAGGGGCCTGCTCGGGTGTGCGGTATCGCAGGCGGCTGGGGCGCGGTGCCGCCCGCGGACGTCGCGGCCATGACGGCGGCGCTCACCCACCGCGGGCCCGACGACGCGGGGCTGCACGAGGCCGGGCGGTCGGTGCTCGGCCACCGGCGGTTGTCGATCGTGGACCTGGAGCGCGGGGGGCAACCGATCGTCGACCGCTCCGGCCCCTCCGAGGTCGTCGTCGTGGTCAACGGCGAGATCTACAACGCCCCCGAACTGCGCCGGGAGCTGGCCGGCCGGCCCTGGCGGACCGGCTCGGACAGCGAGGTGGTGCTGCACCTGCTCGGCGGGCGGGACCCCGGCCCCGACGGTCCGGCCGACCTCGCCGCCGACGCCGCCGCGGCTGCCCGGTTGCGCGGGATGTTCGCCTTCGCCGTGCAGCGGGACGGCGAGCTGCTGCTCGGCCGGGATCCCGTGGGCATCAAGCCCCTCTACCTGGGCCGGCGCGGCGAGGACACCGTGTTCGCCTCGGAGGTCAAGGCCCTCCCGACCGGCACCCGCGAGGTCCGGCCCCTGGCGCCCGGGACGCTGTGGTCCTCGCGCAGCGGCGTCTCCCGCTTCGGCGCGATCCCCGACCCGCAGCCACAGGAACGGCCGGCGGCCGCCCACGTCCGGTCGGTGCGGACCGCCCTGGAGCGCTCGGTGGACCGCCACCTGATGGCTGACGTGCCGGTGGGTGCCTTCCTCTCCGGCGGGCTGGACTCCAGCGCCATCTGCGCCCTCCTGGCCCGGCGGGTGCCGCGCTTGCACACCTTCGCCGTGGGGCTCCCGGGCAGCCCGGACCTGGCCGCCGCCCGCCAGGTGGCGGAGCACCTCGGGACCGTCCACCACGAGCGGGTGGTCGACCCGGCGGAGGTCGCGGCGGCGCTGCCACGCATCGTCTGGTCGCTGGAGTCGACCGATCCCGACCTGGTCCGCAGCGCCGTACCGACCTGGTTCGTCGCCGAGCTCGCGGCCCGGCACGTCAAGGTGGTGCTCACCGGGGAGGGCGCCGACGAGCTGTTCGCGGGTTACCGCTACCACGCCGACGTCCCCAGGGAGCTGCTGCACGCCGAGCTGCGGCGCTCCCTCGGCGAGATGCACGCCATCAACCTGCAACGGGTCGACCGGATGACCATGGCGCACAGCCTCGAGGCCCGGGTCCCCTTCCTCGACCTGGACTTCATCAGGACGGCTCTCCGGGTCCCGGTCGACCTCGCACTCCCGCCCGGCGGCCCGGAGAAGTGGGTCCTGCGCGAGGCGGTCGCCGACCTGCTGCCACCGCAGATCGTGTGGCGCACCAAGGCGCAGTTCGACGAGGGCACCGGCATCGGGGACCTCGTCGACCGGGCGCTGGCCGACCACTGGCCGTCCGCCGGGGACCGACCGCTCGAGGCCGTCCTGGCCGGCGTGGCCGAGCCGGAGATGGTGGCCCACGTCGCGGCGGTCGCCGGGAGGTGGACCGCCGGGCGGCTCGGTGAGGTCGCCTGAGCCGCCCGCGACCTCCGGACGCGGGCGGAGCCGTGGACGACGCCCTGGGCCCCGCCCGCACCGTGGGCGCGACCCGTCAGTCGATGAACCCGTTCTCCCGGAGGAACTCCCGGGCGACCTCGGGGATCTCCTGGCCCTCGTTGTCCACCTGGGAGTTGAGACCGGTGATCACGTCGTCGGTGAGCTGCTCGCTGATCGGCGCCATGATCTCCGCGATCTCGGGGTTCTCGTCGAGCACCTCCTGGCGGACGGTCAGCGCGCCGTTGTAGGGGACGAAGAAGTTCTGGTCGTCCTCGAGCACGACGAGGTCGTTGGAGAGGATCCGCGCGTCGGTGGAGAACACCTCACCGAAGTTGCAGCTCTCACCGACCTGCGTGTAGATCAGCCCGAGGTCGAGCTCCACGACCTCGCTGAACTCGAACCCGTACGCCTCCTGCAGGCCGGGCAGGCCGTCGTCCCGGTTGAGGAACTCGCTGGCCGCGCACAGGGTGCCCTGCTCCGGGTTGGCCCGGACGAACTCGGCGACGTCGCTGGTCGTCTCGAGGCCGTTCTCCTCGGCGAACTGGGCGGTGGTGGCGATGCGGTAGGTGTCCTCGAACGGCGCCGGCTCGAGCCAGGCCACGCCGTTGGCGGCGTCGGCCTCGGCCACCGCCGAGGCGAGGTCCTCCGGGAGCTCCTCGGTGGTGTTGCCGAGGATGTTCACCCAGCCGGTCCCGGTGTACTCCCAGTACATGTCGATGTCGCCGCTCTCCAGGGCCGCCCGCACGGTGTCGGTGCCGGTCAGCCCGGTCTGGTCGGCGACGTCGGCACCGGCGGCCTGCAGCGCGGCGATGGTGATCTGGCCGAGGAGCTGGGACTCGGTGAACTCCTTCGACCCGACGGTGAACGAGGCGCCGGAGAGGTCGTACTCCTCGCCGATGGACCCGCCGCCGGCGACTCCCCCACCTCCGCCGCCGGCCCCGCCGGCCCCGCCGGCGTCGCTGAGGTCGGTATCTCCGCCGCAGGCCGTGGCCACCAGCGCGGTGAGGCCCAGCGCTGCTGCCGTGGACCAGGTCCTGGTCGTCATGGGTGTCCCTCTCTGTCGGGGTCGTTTCCGGGGTCGTCGGGTGGCGGTGCGGACAGAGGTCACAGGCCCTTCGGCCGCAGGACGTCCTCCGCGACGCCCGCCAGGTGGTCCACGAGCAGGGCGAGGACGGCGGTGAGCACCGCGCCGGTGAGCGAGACCAGGAAGCGGTTGGTGGAGAAGCCGGCGACGATCAGGGTGCCGAGTCCGCCGCCGTTGATGTAGGCGGCGAGGGTCGCCGTCCCGACGTTGATGACCAGCGCCGTCCGGACCCCGGCGAGGATCACCGGGACGGCCAGCGGCAGCTCCAGCCGGCGCAGCACCTGGCCCGTGGACAGGCCCATCCCCCGGCCGGCCTCGAGCACGGCCGGGTCGACCTGCTCCAGCCCGACCATCGTGTTGCGCAGCACCGGCAGCACGGCGTACAGCACGAGCCCGACGACGGCCGACCAGAAGCCGAGGAACAGGAAGGCCACGGCCAGCAGGGCCAGCACCCCGATCGTCGGCACCGCCTGCCCGATGTTGGCGACGGTGAGCAGCGCGCCGCGGAACGGGCGGGTGAACGGCCGGGTGAGCAGGATCCCGAGCGGGACGGCCAGGCCCACCACCAGCACCGTCGACACCGCGGTCAGCTGCACGTGCCGGACGACCGCCTCGCTGATCGTGGCGGCGTTGAGGCTGCGGGCCTCGATGCTGTCCAGGGACTGGCTGCCGACGTAGAGCCACAGGACCAGGCACACCAGGGCGAGCACCGCCGGCAGCGCGAGCCAGCCGATCCAGGGCCGTCGCGGCCGGTTGCCCGCGGTGCCGACGAGCGGGTCGGCGCCCGCCGGTGCCGACACCGTCACCGCCCCCCCGCGGTGGTCGCGCCGGGCTCCTCGCCCTCGTCCAGGGCGTACCGGGCCGTCCGGTCGGAGTCGTCGCGCATCGACCGGATCGCCTCGGTGATCCGGTCGATGTCCACGACGCCCTGGTAGACGCCGTTGCGGTCGACGACGGTGGCGACGCTGTAGCGGGCCGTGATCAGCTCGTCGAGGGCGTCGCTGAGCGTGGCGTGCGGCTCGACGAGCGCCTCCGGTCGCAGTCCCACCCGGTCCAGCGGCTGCCCGTCGCTCCGCTGCAGGTCCGCTGCCCCGACCCAGCGACGCGGCCGGCCCTGCGCGTCGAGCACGAGCAGGGCGCTGCGCCCGGACCCGCGCAGCACGTCCAGCGCCTGCTCCGCCGGGGTCTCCTGCGGCACGGTCGGCCACTGGCTGAGCCGGATGTCGCGCACCCGGCTCAGCCCGAGTCGCTTGAGCGACGCCCCGCGGCCGATGAAGTCGGCCACGAAGTCGTCGGCGGGCCGGGTGAGGACGGCCTCCGGGGTGTCGTACTGGACGACCCGCGAGCCCTCCCGCAGGATCGCGATCCGGTCGCCCATCTTGATCGCCTCGTCGATGTCGTGGGTGACGAAGACGATGGTCTTGCGCACGTCCGCCTGCAGCCGCAGGAACTCGTTCTGCAGCCGGTCCCGGGTGATCGGGTCGATGGCCCCGAACGGCTCGTCCATGAGCATCACGTCGGGATCGGCCGACAGCGCCCGGGCCACGCCGACGCGCTGCCGCTGACCGCCGGAGAGCTCCTTGGGGTAGCGGCCGCGGAAGGTCGCGGGGTCCATCCCCACGGTCTGGAGCAGTTCGTCGACGCGGTCGTCGACGCGCCCCTTCTCCCAGCCCAGCAGCTTGGGGACCGTGGCGATGTTCTCGGCGATGGTCATGTGCGGGAAGAGCCCGATCTGCTGGATCACGTAGCCGATCCGCCGGCGCAGCTGGTCGGGGTCGCCGTGGGTGACGTCCTCGCCGCCGAGCAGGATCCGGCCGGACGTCGGCTCGATGATGCGGTTGATCATCTTCATCGTCGTCGTCTTCCCGCAGCCCGACGGGCCGACGAGGATGACGATCTCCCCCTCGGGGACGTCCAGGGTCAGGTCGTCGACGGCCGGCTTCGCCTGGCCGGGGAAGGTCTTCGTCAGGTTCTCGAGGCGGATCATGGCCCGGCCGGCCCGGGCGCCGTCATGCGGGCGTGCGGTCATCGGAGGCCCTTCGAGGTGGTCACCTTGCCCAGCAGGGTGAAGACGGCGTCGAAGAGGACGGCCACGACGACCACCCCGACGATCCCGGTCAGCACGAGGTCCACCGCCACGGGTGCGCCGACGCGCGCCAGGCCGGTGAAGATGAAGTTGCCGTACCCGGGTCCGTTGATGATCGCCCCGATGGCGGCGATGCCGCAGAGGATCACCGTGCTGACGCGGATCCCGGTCATCACGATCGGCCAGGCGAGGGGCAGCTCGATGCGCAGCAGCCGCTGCCGCCGGGACAGGCCCATGCCCTGCGCGGACTCCACGATCGCCGGGTCGACCGACAGCAGGCCGGTCACCGTGTTGCGCACCACGGGGAGCAGCCCGTACATGGTCAGCGCGATGACCACCGGGGTCGTCCCGAGGCCCACGATGCCGAGCAGCAGGACGAACAGCGCGAACGACGGGATCGTGAGGAACGCACCGGTCACCGCGACGGCGGCGGTGCGGGCCGTGGGGCTGCGGTAGGACAGCACCCCGACCAGGACACCGAACGCGGCGGAGAGCACGACCGACACCGCGACGACACCGATGTGCTCGATGCCGCGCTGCAGGACGTCGTCCCGCCGATCCCACACGAAGTCGAAGAAGTCCAGGGTCGTGGCTCCCCTCGTCGGCGCCTCCGACCCAACCGGAGGGGACCGTCCTCGCTGGTCGGCGCCGACGATCCCGGAGGAGGATCCGCGTCCGCAACCCGGGGACGGCGCGCCCGCGGTCATCGGAATCGGATCGTTGCCCGTCCTCGGCGCGCGGCGACCGGCCGGGGGGGTTCAGGATCGACGGCATGACCGACCCGCGTGCCGGACAGCCCGCCGAACCCCGCGACCTCATCGACGTCGCCTCGCTGGTGACCGCGTACTACACCCGGCAGCCCGACCCGGAGGACCCCGCCCAGCAGGTCGCCTTCGGCACCAGCGGGCACCGCGGGTCGTCGTTCGACGGGGCCTTCAACGAGGCGCACATCCTCGCCACCACCCAGGCCATCTGCGAGTACCGGGCGGCGCAGGGCTACGACGGCCCGCTGTTCCTCGGCCGGGACACCCACGCGCTCTCCGAGCCGGCCTGGGCCTCGGCCCTCGAGGTGCTCGCCGCCAACGACGTGACCGTCCTCGTCGACGCCGCCGACCGCTACACCCCCACCCCGGCGGTGTCGCACGCGATCCTGCGGGCCAACCGCGGCCGCAGCTCCGGGCCGGCCGACGGCATCGTCGTCACGCCGTCGCACAACCCGCCCCGTGACGGCGGCTTCAAGTACAACCCGCCCTCCGGCGGGCCGGCCGACACCGACGCCACGAAGGCCATCGCCGACCGGGCCAACGAGCTGCTGCGGGCGGGGCTCGACGGCGTCCGGCGGGTGCCCTTCGCCCGGGCGCGCGCCGCGGCCACCGCCCACGACTTCCTCGGCGACTACGTCGACGACCTGCCCGCCGTCCTCGACCTCGACGCGGTCCGGGACGCCGGCGTCCGGATCGGTGCCGACCCCCTCGGCGGGGCCAGCGTCGACTACTGGGCGGCCATCGCCGAGCGGCACCGCCTCGACCTCACCGTGGTCAACCCGCTGGTCGACCCGACCTGGCGGTTCATGACCCTCGACTGGGACGGCAAGATCCGGATGGACTGCTCCTCCCCGTCGGCCATGGCCTCGCTCATCGGCGAGCGCGCGCGCTTCCAGGTCGCCACCGGCAACGACGCCGACGCCGACCGGCACGGCATCGTCACCCCCGACCGCGGGCTGATGAACCCCAACCACTACCTCGCCGTCGCCATCTCCTACCTGTTCGCCCACCGGCCGGAATGGGGCGCGGACGTCGCCGTCGGCAAGACGCTGGTGTCCTCCTCCCTCGTCGACCGGGTGGTCGAGGGCCTGGGCCGGCGCCTGGTCGAGGTGCCGGTCGGCTTCAAGTGGTTCGTGCCCGGCCTGCTCGACGGGTCGGTCGGCTTCGGCGGCGAGGAGTCCGCCGGGGCGTCCTTCCTCCGCCGCGACGGCAGCGTGTGGACGACGGACAAGGACGGCATCCTGCTGGCCCTGCTGGCCTCCGAGATCCTCGCGGTGACCGGGCGCTCGCCGTCCCAGCTGCACGCCGAGCTGACCGAGCGGTACGGCGAGTCGGCCTACGCCCGGGTCGACGCCCCCGCGACCCGGGAGGAGAAGGCGGCCCTGGGGAAGCTGTCGCCGGACGCCGTCACCGCCACCGAGCTCGCCGGCGAGCCGATCGTGGCCAAGCTGACGCGGGCGCCCGGCAACGACGCCGGGATCGGCGGGCTCAAGGTGGTCACCGAGAACGCCTGGTTCGCCGCCCGCCCCTCCGGGACCGAGGACGTCTACAAGGTCTACGCGGAGTCCTTCCGCGGCCCGGAGCACCTGGCGCGGGTCCAGGAGGAGGCCCGGGCCGTGGTGGGCGCCGCGCTGGGCTGAGTTCACTGTCGGCCTACCGGCCTCCCACCGCGGCCAGGTGCCGTCCCGGCCTGCGTCGAGCCGCTCGGCCGCATCCCTCCTCGGGGACCCTGCGGGCCCCGCTCGTCGGTCGCCCACCGCGGCCAGGTGCCGTCCCGGCCTGCGTCGAGCCGCTCGGCCGCATCCCTTCTCGGGGACCCTGCGGGCCCCGCTCGTCGGTCGCCGACCGCGGCCAGGTGCCGTCCCGGCCTGCGTCGAGCCGCTCGGCCGCATCCCTCCTCGGGGACCCTGCGGGCCCCGCTCGTCGGTCGCCGACCGCGGCCAGGTGCCGTCCCGGCCTGCGTCGAGCCGCTCGGCCGCATCCCTCCTCGGGGACCCTGCGGGCCCCGCTCGTCGGTCGCCGAC
>NZ_JBJGYK010000051.1:0-31347 GCF_054049955.1 Geodermatophilus sp. SYSU D00758 | reverse complement strand
GCCGGCGCCGCTGACCCGGTCAGCCACCGAGCGGGACCGCCGGCCGGTCGGCCGGGGCCGGTGCGGGGGCGCGGCGGGCGGGCCCCCCCCCCCCCCCCCCCACCCCCGCGGCGCCGCCGCCGCCCCCCCGGGCCGCCCGCCCCCGGCCCGGCCCCCGCCCCACCCGCGCAGGGTGGGCGGGGGCCGTCGTCGTTTCTGGTGACCGTGCGTGACCGGGGAGACGCCCTCGGGCGTCGGCGCGCACCGGCCCCCGGGTCGCCGTCCGACCATCGGGTGACCTGCGCGTGGCGGGGTCCGCCGACCCCGGACAGCATGGGTGCACCTCACCTCGGGGGACGCGAAAGGGAGGTACTGCCGTGCCGTACTCGCTGGTCAGCGCTGCCACCCTGGGTTTCGACCTGGTCCGGCTGCCCCGGGGCCGCGCGGCTGCCGACGTCCTGCTGACCGGCCTGGTCGCCGACGCCGCGGCGCTGCGCGCCCTGGCCGAGGTGCACCCGGCCGCGGGTCGGGACCCCGCGGAGCGCGGCGCGCTGGCCGTCCGGGCGCGGCGGGCCCGCGAGCTGGCCGCCGCCGTCCCACAGCTGCGCACGGCACCCACGGGGGAGCGGGCCGCCGTCCTCGTCGCCCAGCTCGAGCGCAGCACGATCGGCGACGTCCGCGCCGTCGAGCGGGTGCTGCGGGACGACGTGCTGGGCCCCGAGCACCCGGCCACCGACGGGCTCGACGAGCAGACGACGGCCCTCGCCGCCGATGTCCTCGCCGACGCCGTGGTGGGGGAGTGGGCCGCCGACGTCCTGCCCCCGCTGGTGCACCGCCGGCTCTGCGGGCCGCTGGCGCTGGCCCGCGACACCGGGCTCGTCCCCGCCGACGGGACCCACGACCTGGGCCCCGCGACCGAGGAGGTCCGCGGGCTGCTGACCGCGCTCGGCGAGCTCGACGAGGACGGCCGCGCACGGTGGCGGGCCGCCGTGGACGAGAACCGCGCGCTGCGCCGGCCCTGGGCCACCGCGATGCACGAGGCGTCCTGGGCCGCGCACGTCTCCGGCCGCACCCGGACCCTGGCCACCGCCCAGCTGCTCGCCGTCCGGGCCTTCGCCGACGCCGGCTTCGACGCCTCCGACGGGGCGGCCGGCGTCTGGAACGCGGTGGCCGGCTGCGTGCAGGGGATGGTGATGGCCGACCTGCTCGGTGCCGACGCGCTGGCGGTGCTGCTCGCCCCCGTGCGCTGATCACGGGCGTCTCGCCGGGGACACGACCCGACGCGGATCACATCATCGGCCTCGCGGCCGCCACCGCGGCCAGGTGTCGTCCCGACCGCCGCTGAGCCCCGCCCGGGCCTCGTCGCGGGAGCCTCCGGCCCCCACTCCTCGACCCGGTACCCCGGCGGGGCCGGCGGGTGGGCTCGGCATCACGGCGGCTCGGGCAGCCGCCCGCCCGCGGGGACCTCGCTGCCCGCGGCGACCTCCGCGCGACGGCCCACGAGGGTGATGTCGCCGTCCCCACCGACCGTGGCCCGCTCGCCGACGACCACCCCGTCGTCGAGCACCGCCCGCCGCACGGTCGCGCCCGCGCACACCCGGGCACCGGGCAGCAGCACGGAGTCGACGACGGTCGCCCCGGCCTCCACCACCACCCCCGGGGACAGCGCCGACCCGCTGACCGCGCCCGCGACCCGGGTGCCGCCCGACACCAGGCTGTCCTCCACCGAGGCGCCCCGCAGCACCCGCGCCGCGCTGCGCCGCCCACCCCTCGTGTGCACCGGCCAGCGCGGGTCGTCGAGGTCCAGCGGCGGCTCGGGGTCGAGGAAGTCGCGGTGCGCCTGCCAGTACGCGGGCACGGTGCCGACGTCCCGCCAGTAGCCCTCCAGCGGGTGGGCCCGGGCGAGCCCGTCGCGGGTCTGCGCCGGCAGCAGGTGGCTGCCGAGGTCCTCCAGCCCCTCCTCGCCGAGCTCCCCGGCCAGCGCGTCCAGGCGGTCGAGCGTCGGGCCGGGGGAGAACACGAACACCTCGTTGGTGGCCGTGGTGGTCGCGGGCTCGTCCGGCTTGTAGGCATACCCGGTGACCCGGCCGCCGTCCCCGACCTCGACGATCCCGTACCGGGAGGCGTCGTCCGCGGCGACCTCGGTGGTCACCATCGTGACCTCGGCGCCCGACTCGCGGTGGGCCTCGGCCACCGCCCGGTAGTCCAGCTTGTAGACGGCGTCGGCGCTCACCACGACCAGCGCGTCGGGGGCGGTCTCGCGGACCAGGGGGGCCTGCCGCCACAGCAGGTTCGCCGTCCCCGACACCCACCCGCCGCGCTCGGTTCCCTGGTAGGGCGGCAGCACGAGGAGCCCGCCGTCGGTGCGGTCGAGGTCCCAGGGCCGGCCGTTCGCCAGGTGGTGGGCCAGGGACGTCGGGTGGAACTGCACCGACACCCAGACGTCGCCGACCCCGGAGTGCTGGCAGTTGCTCAGCGGGAAGTCGATCAGCCGGTAGACCCCGCCGAAGGGGACGGCGGGCTTGGCCCGCTGGTCGGTGAGGAGCTCCAACCGGCCACCGGCGCCGCCGGCGAGCACGAGGACGAGCACACGGGTCAGCGCCATGTGCCGCGCGTACCCGGTCCGCGACCGCGCCACGCGGGCGGGGCGGCACCGGTCCGCGCGCGTGCGGGGCCACGTGTCGACAAATGGAACGGAATGGTCGATGACCGCCATTCTGCGACCTTCGAAAATTGTCTCGGGAATCGTCCGCGATCCGCTCAAGGAGCACCCGGCACCGGCCGACAACACGGGGGAGAGGTGCACCCGCGCCCGGTCCCGCCGGCGCCGCACCGCGGTGCGGCGAGACCCGGCGGACCGCCCGGGCAGCAGGAGGACGGATGGACCCGATCAGGGTGCTGGTGGTGGACGACTCGGTCGTCGTGCGGAAGATCGTCACCGACGTCCTCTCGGCGGACCCGGCCATCGAGGTCGTGGGGACGGCCGTGAACGGGCGCATCGCGCTCGCCAAGGTGGAGCAGCTCAAGCCCGACCTGGTGACCATGGACATCGAGATGCCGGAGATGACCGGCATCGAGGCGGTGCGCGCCATCCGGGCGACCCGCAACCGCGTGCCGATCATCATGTTCAGCACGCTCACCGAGCGGGGGGCGGCCGCGACCCTCGACGCGCTCTCCGGTGGCGCCGACGACTACGTCACCAAGCCGGCCAACGTGGGCAGCGTGGCGCAGTCGATGGAGCGCGTCCGCGAGCAGCTCATCCCCAAGATCAAGGGCCTCACCGGCCGGCCGCCGGGCCCGGCGCGGGCCGCGGCCCCGCCGCCGCGTCCCCCGGCGCCCCGGCCCGCGGTCGAGCAGCCCGCCGTCCTGGTGATCGGGTCCTCGACCGGCGGCCCGGAGGCGCTCGCCCGCGTGCTGCCCCAGCTGCCGGCGTCCTTCCCGCTGCCGGTGCTCGTCGTGCAGCACATGCCGCCGGTGTTCACCCGCCAGTTCGCCCAGCGGCTCGACCGGCTCTGCGCCCTCCGTGTGCTGGAGGCCGTCGACGGCAGCCCTCTGACCCCCGGCACCGTGCACCTGGCCCCCGGCGACCACCACCTGACCGTGCGGGCCACCGGCCGCGGCCCGGTCACCACCCTGACCCAGGGCCCGCCGGAGAACTTCTGCCGGCCCGCCGTCGACCCGCTGTTCCGCTCGGCCGTCGACGTCTTCGACGGCGCGGTCCTCGGGGTCGTGCTCACCGGCATGGGCTCCGACGGCCGGCAGGGCGCCGGGCGCATCCGCGAGGCCGGCGGCGCCGTCGTCGTCCAGGACCAGGCGACCTCGGTGGTCTGGGGCATGCCCGGCGCGGTCGCCCAGGCCGGCTTCGCCGACGAGGTGCTCCCGCTGGAGCGTGTCGCCGAGGCGGTCACCCGCCGCAGCGGCGCCCGCCCCGGCGTGCGCGCCGCCGTCCCGGCGACCGCCGGAGGACGGCGATGACCCTCACCGCCACCGGGTTCGACTACGTCCGGCAGCTCGTGCACCGGGAGAGCGCCATCGTGCTCGCCCCGGGCAAGGAGTACCTGGTCGAGGCCCGCCTGCTGCCCATCGCCCGCCAGCTCGGCATGCCCGACGTCGGCCGGCTCGTGGACGAGGTCCGCGCCCGGCCCAGCGCCGAGTCCACCCGGCGCATCGTCGAGGCCCTCACCACGAACGAGACCTCGTGGTTCCGGGACGGCGACCCGTTCACCGCCCTGACCTCGACCGTGCTCCCGGCCCTGCTGTCCGCGCGCGGCGCGGCCGAGCGGCTGCACGTCTGGTCGGCGGCCTGCTCCAGCGGGCAGGAGCCGTACACGATCGCGATGCTGCTGGAGGACGCGCTCCCGAACGCCGCCTCCCGGGTCGCGATCACGGCGACCGACCTCTCCCGCGAGATGGTGGCGCGGACCCGCGCCGGCCGGTTCAGCCAGCTCGAGGTCAACCGCGGGCTGCCGGCGCCGATGCTGGTGCGGCACTTCACCCGCGCCGGCACCGAGTGGGAGGTCGCGCCCGCGCTGCGCCGGATGGTGTCGGCGAGCGAGTGCAACCTCGCCGCGCCGCTGCCGCGGATGGGCCCCTTCGACGTGGTCTACCTGCGCAACGTCCTCATCTACTTCGACCTGCCGACCAAGCAGGCGATCCTCCGGCGGGTCCGCGCGCTGATGCGCCCCGACGGGTGGCTCTTCCTCGGCGCCGCGGAGACGACCCTGGGCGTCGACGACTCCTGGGAGCGGGTCGTCATCGGCCGCAGCTCCGCCTACCGCCCGCTGAAGGGGGCCTGATCGTGCGTGCTCTGGTGATCGACGACTCGCGCGCCATGCGGCGCATCGTGGGCGGGACCCTCGAGGGCTTCGGCTACGAGACCCGGCAGGCCGGTCACGGCCAGGAGGCCCTCGACGTGCTGCACGGGGGCTGGGTCCCCGAGCTGTGCACCATCGACTGGAACATGCCCGTCATGGACGGGCTGCAGTTCGTCTCGGCCGTCCGCGCCAACCCCGCCTGGCGGGCGGTGACCTTGATGATGGTCACCTCCGAGGGGGAGCAGGGGCAGATCGTCCGGGCCCTCGCGGCCGGCGTGCACGAGTACGTCATCAAGCCCTTCACCGCCGACGCCATCCGCGACAAGCTCGCGCTGCTCGGCCTGCTGCCGCGGGAGGCCGCCCTGTGACCGAGACCCGGATCCCCCGTCGCCGGGCCGGTGACCGGCCGCCGGTCGTCACCGCGCTGCTGGACGGTGCCGTCGTCCAGGAGATCGCCGACCAGGCGTGGGCCGCGCTGGTCGGCGAGGAGGAGGTGCTCGTCCCGCTCCCCGGTGAGCTGCCCGCCGACGCGGTCAGCTCCTGGGTGGAGGTGGTGGGCCCCTGGACGGGCACCGTCGTCCTCACCTGCGGGCGGGGGACCGCCGCGGACCTCACCCGGGCGCTGCTGCGCGAGCACGCCCCCGGTGAGCTCGAGGCCGAGGACGTCGAGGACGCCCTCGGGGAGCTCGCCAACGTCGTCGGCGGCAACGTCAAGGCCGTCCTGCCGGGGCCGTCCGTCCTCGGCCTGCCCGAGTTCGGGACGGCGCCGGCCCCCGGCGCCCCCGCCGACACCTGCCGCGTCGACCTCCTGTGGCGCGGTCAGCCCCTGACCATCACCGTCCAGGGCGCCGCCCTGGCGCCCGAGCACGAGAACTGAGGTGCCCTGAGTGAAGATCCTGGTCGCCGACGACAGCCGCGTCATGCGGCAGATCGTCATCCGCACCCTGCGCCAGGCCG
Organism: Geodermatophilus sp. SYSU D00758; assembly: GCF_054049955.1. NCBI lineage: Bacteria > Bacillati > Actinomycetota > Actinomycetes > Geodermatophilales > Geodermatophilaceae > Geodermatophilus > Geodermatophilus sp. SYSU D00758. Next base: position 25,597 of record NZ_JBJGYK010000051.1, on the reverse strand, counting down.
GCTACGACGACCACGACATCGTGGAGGCCGAGGACGGCCGCGACGCCTACGACAAGGTCCAGGCCGAGCAGCCGGACCTGGTCCTGTCCGACTGGAACATGCCGAACATGACCGGGCTGGAGTGCCTGGAGGCGCTGCGGGCGTCGGGCTCCGGTGTCCCCTTCGGCTTCGTCACCTCCGAGGGGTCGGCCCAGATGCGGGAGAAGGCCGCCGACGCCGGCGCGCTGTTCCTCATCGCCAAGCCGTTCACCGAGGAGACCTTCCGCGACGCCCTGGACGGGGTGATCGCATGAGGCGCGAGCTCGCGCGCGCCGCGGGTGACGGAGCCACCTACGTGCGAGCGACGACGACGAGCGCCAGCGAGGAGGCGGAGTGAGCACGGTGGTCCTGCCCGCCGCCAAGGACGTCCGGGACATGCTGACCGGCCTGCTCGGCAAGCCGGTCTCCGTCCAGCCCGGCGACCCGGTCACCCCGACGGACAAGCGGCCGGCGTCGGTCGCCGTCTACGTCGACCCGCAGATGGCGGTCAACGCGCTGTGCGTGATGGACCTGCCCCTGTCGGCCTGGACCGGCGGCGCCCTGGCGCTGCTGCCCCCCGGTGGTGTCCAGGACACCGTCGAGGAGGACGGCGAGCTCACCGCGATGCTCACCGAGGCGCTGCACGAGGTCGTCAACGTCCTGTCGGCGCTGTTCAACGTCCCGGGAGCGCCGCACTCGAAGCTGTACAAGCTCTACGCCCCCGGCGACGACCTGCCCGCCGACCTGGCCCAGATGGTGGTCGCGTTCAACCGGGTCGACCTCGCCGTCGAGGTGCCCGGCTACGGCAAGGGCTCGCTGTCGCTGGTCGTCCCCTCGGGCGCCTGACCCGACCCCGGACGCCCCGGGGTGGCCGGAGACCGCTCCGCCACCCCGGGCGCACACCCCGACGACGCCCCGGAGCCCCGCTCCGGGGCGTCGTCGCGTCCGGCGGGTGGGGCAGGGCCGGCAGGGGGCGGCCGGCGTCCGGTCGTGGTTGCACGTGGAACAGCCGACCGGTGCGAGAGCCGGGTGGGCGGCCGCCCGTCAGCCGCCCGTCAGCCGCCGTCAGCCGTGGTGGAGGGCCGGCGTCCGCTGGTCGGTCGAGGTGGGCAGGCAGGCCCACACGTGCTTGCGGTCGGCGTCGACGTACCACCCGTGGGCCACCGCCAGCCGGGCGACGAGGTAGAGCCCCAGACCGCCCTGCGCCGGGTCGCGGTCGACCGCCGGGGTGGGCATCGACCCGGGGTCGCGGTCGCTGACGTCGAGCAGCCAGCCTCCGCTGCCGGCCACCACCGTGGCGACCACGGGGGACAGGCCGTGCCGCAGCGCGTTGGAGGCCAGCTCGTCGAAGGCGAGGACCAGCCGCTCGGCGGCGTTGTCCTCCGGGTCCCGCGGGTAGCCCACGCCACCGAGACGGGACCGCAGCACGGCCCGGGCCGCGGGGAGCTCGGCGACGGTGCGGAGGTCCCAGCGCCACACCTCACCACGGCCGTCGGGCAGGGGCCGTAGCGGCCATGCCAGTCGACCCACTGCGTCGTCTCCGTCCGTCGCTGTCTCCGACGGTCGCCAGGGTGCCCACCCGGTCCGCCGCTCAACCCTGCCGGTGGCGTTTCACCCCGCCGGGGTGAGACGGGTCTCCTCCCCCGGGGGCCACCCGATCGCGCGGCGGGTCGCGCGGCCCCGATGAGGCAGAGTGTGCGCCATGGTCGGCGACGGCACCCCGCTCCCGTCGCACTCCCTCCTCGTCGAGGCGGTCGAGGGCATGGAGCGACCGCTCTTCGTGCTGGACGCCGACTGGCGGTTCCGCTACATCAACCCGGCGGGGGCGCGCATCCTCGGCCGGACGGTCGAGGGGCTGGTCGGGGAGGACGTCTGGGCGGAGTTCCCGGAGGCCGTGGGCAGCCGTTTCGAGCACCTCTACCGGTGCGTGCGGGCGACCGGGGAGCCCGGGAGCACCGAGGAGTACTTCGCCCCGCTGGACACCTGGTTCCGCGCCGACGCGGTGCTGACCGACGCCGGGCTCGTCGTGACCTACGACGACGTCTCCGCCCGGCGCCGCGCCGAGGAGGAGCGGGCCGCGGCGGTGGCCGCCCGGGAGCAGGCCGCGGCGGCGGCCGCCGAGGCCGCGGTCCGCGCCGAGGAGGCCGGCCGCCACCTCCTGCTCCTCGGCGACATCAACCTGGCCATGTCCTCGGCCGCGGACGTCGACGAGGCCGTGGACCGGCTGGCCCACCTCGTCGTCCCGGTGCTGGCCGACTGGTGCCTGGTGAGCGTGGTGGAGCCCGACGGCACCCGGCGGGACGTCGGGCGGGCGCACTGCGACCCGGAGATGGTCGCCGCCATGCACCGCTACGCCGACGCGCGGGTGCGCACCAACGCCCCCAGCGCGCCCGTGCCGACCTCCCTGCGCAGCGGCCGGCCGGTCGTGATCCGCCGGCTGACCGAGGAGCACGTGTCGGCCATGATCAGCGACCCGGCCGCCCGCGAGGCGCTCGCGCCGCTGCAGCCCTCGGCCGTCGCGACCTTCCCGCTGGTCGCCCGCGGTGAGGTCATCGGGGCGTTCACCCTCGTCAACGGCCCGGAGCGCGGCCCGCACACCGACGAGGAGGTGCGGACGGCGGAGATCGCCTCCCGCCGGGCGGCCCTGGCCCTCGACAACGCCCGGCTGGCCAGCGTCAACCGCGAGGTCGCCGAGCGGCTGCAGCTGAGCCTGCTCTCCCCGCCGGTGCAGCCGGAGGGCCTCGAGCTGGTGGTGCGCTACCGCCCGGCCACGCGGGGGGTCGCCATCGGCGGTGACTGGTACGACGCCTTCCGCCAGCCGGACGGCGACACGGTCGTGGTGATCGGGGACGTGATGGGCCACGACATCGAGGCCGCCGCCGCGATGGGCCAGGTCAAGACGCTCGTCCGGGCCATCGCCTTCGACCGGCTGGAGGAGCCCGCGGGCGTCCTCGGCCGGGTGGACGCCGCCCTCGTGGGGCTCGGGGTGCCGTCGATGGCCACGGCGCTGGTCTGCCGGCTCGAGCGCGACGGGGAGGGCGGGCACCGGCTGCGCTGGGCCTCGGCCGGCCACCCCGCGCCCATGCTGCTCCGGGGCGACGGCACCGTGACCGACCTCGACGTGCCGGTCGGCCCGCCGCTGGGCATCGGCTGTCGGCGGGAGCGGGCCGACGGCGTCGTCGCGCTCCCGCCGGGGTCCACGCTGCTGCTGTTCACCGACGGGCTCTTCGAGCGCCGCGGGACGCTGCTGGACCAGGGCCGCGACCGGTTGCGCGCCCTCGTCGCCGACGGGGCCGGGCTGCCGCCGGCCGAGCTGTGCGACCGGCTGCTGGCCGAGCTGGTCGCCGGCGGGGTGGAGGACGACGTGGCGCTGCTCGCCGTCCGCGTCCCCTGAGCGGCTCCTCGACCGGTCCGGACCGGGCCCGGGCGTGCTGGAGCGGCCGCCCTTCAGGTGCCCGAGCCGAGCCTGCGAGGCGCGGCGGGAAGGGCGGTCCTTCCTCAGTCCGGGTGGGAGAGCAGGTACCGGCCGAAGTGCGGGACGGTGAAGGCGATCTGCCCCCGTTCGGCGGAGAAGACCAGGCCCTTCTTGATCAGCGAGTCCCGGGCGGGGGAGAGCGAGGCCGGCTTGCGGCCCAGGGCGGCGGCGACCTCCGAGGTGGGCACGGCCGCCCCCGCCGGGCCGCCGAGCTCGGCCATCGCGTGCATGTACTCGCGCTCGGCCGGGGTGGCGCGGTCGTAGCGGGACCCGAAGAAGCCGACCGCGAGCTCGGCCTCCGCGACCGGCGCGGCGACGCGGACGTCGTCGGCGGTGATGGGCGAGGCCGCCGCGACGTCCCAGGTGACCTTGCCGTAGGCCTGCACGAAGTACGGGTAGCCGTCCGCGGCGGCGTAGAGGGCGTCGAGCGCCGCCGGCTCGAAGGTGACCTCCTCCCGCTCGGCCGGGGCGAGGAGGGCCCGGTCGGCGGCCGCGCGGTCGAGCCGGTCGATGCGCACGTAGCGGAAGAGCCGCTCGGAGTAGCTCTTCGACGCCGACAGCACGGCGGGCAGGTGGGGGAGGCCCGCACCGACCACGATCAACGGCGCCCCCTGCTGGGAGAGCTCGTGGCAGGCCGCGCAGATCGCCGAGACGTCGTCGGCCTGCACGTCCTGCATCTCGTCGATGAACAGCGCCACCCCCTTGCCGACGTCGGCGGCCAGCCCCGCGGCGTCGCTGAGCAGCTCCACCAGGTCGATCTCCATGTCGCCGGAGTCGGCCCGGCCGCCGGAGGCGGGGACGTCGATCCCCGGCTGCCACCGGTCGCGGACCTTGGCGTCGGCCGACTGGCGGAGCGCGAACGCCTTGAGGACCCCGAGGACGGCGTCCATCGACTCCTGGTCGGGGTGGCGCAGCTCCCGCAGCGCCATGTGCAGCGCCGAGGACACCGGCCGCCGCAGCGACTGGTCGGGACGCGCCTCGATCTTGCCGGTGCCCCACCCGCGGCCGATCGCGGCGGAGCGCAGCTGGTTGAGCAGCACGGTCTTGCCGACGCCGCGCAGCCCGGTGAGCACCAGGGAGCGCTCGGGCCGGCCGTGCGCGATGCGCTCCAGCACGACGTCGAAGGCCGACAGCTCGGCGTCCCGGCCGGCGAGCTCCGGGGGGCGCTGGCCGGCGCCGGGGGCGTACGGGTTCCGGACGGGGTCCACGTCGAGCACCGTATGGCCTCGTCTAGTCGCAGCGCTAGATCGTCGTAGAGCCGCTCAGATGCGGGGGCGCAGGTCGTCGAGGTGCGCGGTCAGCACCTGGCGCACCCGGGCGGGCGGCAGGGCCGACGGCCGGGTGAGGGCGTGCACGGCCAGCCCGTCGAGCAGCGCGTACAGCCGCTCGGTCTCCAGCGCGGGGTCCAGCTCGGCGCGCAGCCGGCCCGCCCCGGCCAGCGCGCGGAGGGCGGCGCCGCAGAGCAGCTGCAGGCCCTCCGCCGACCGGTCCCGCAGCTCGGCGAGGTCGGGGTCGACCAGGGCGCGCGCGGTCAGGGCCAGCCAGACCTCCGCCTCGGCCCGACGCTCGCCGTCCAGCGGCAGGGCCTCCTCGAGCAGCCGCACGACCCGGCCCTCCAGCGGGCCCGCCTCGGCGAGCACCGCCTCGATCCGGGCGCGGGCGCGCTCCAGGACCAGCGTCATCGCGAACCGGAGCAGCTCGTCCTGGGTGGCGAACCAGTGCCGCAGGGCACCCATCGACGTCCCGGCCTCCCGGGCGACGGCGCGCACGGAGGCGCCGGGCACGCCGTCCCTGCGGATGACCCGCCACACGGCCTCGGCGAGCTCGCGGCGCCGCTGCTCGGCGTCGACCACCCTCGGCACGCCCCTTGTTGTAGCACGGCTGTGCTAGTTTGCCCGTTGTAGCACACCTGTGCTGCAACGATGGGGGAGGTGTCGTGGGGCCCGAGCTGCTGCTCTCGCTGGCCGCACTCGCGCTCGTCGACAGCACCAGCGTCGGCACGCTGGTGCTGCCGCTGTGGCTGATGCTGGCGCCCGGGCGCGTGCGGGTGGGCCGGGTCCTGCTGTTCCTGGGGGCCGTGGCCGGCTCCTACCTGGTGCTGGGCGCGGTGCTGGCCCTCGCCGGGGCGCAGGTGCTGGACCCGCTGTCCGGCGCGCTCGACAGCACCGCCGGACGGGTCGTGCAGCTGGCCGCCGGTGTGGTGCTGGTCGTCCTCGGGCTGACCGTCGAGCCGTGGACCCGGGAGGGCAAGGAGCGCACGCGCGCGGCGCGCGCGGCCCGGGGGCCCGGCCGGCTCGGCCGGTTGCGGGAGCGGGCACGGGGGGACGGGTCGCCCGGCGCGGTGGTCACCCTCGCGGTCGGTGCGGTGGGCCTCGAGGCCGCCTCGATGGTCCCCTACCTGGCCGCCCTCGCCCTGCTGGCCGCGGCCGACCCGGGAGCCGGCCCCACCGTCGCCGTCCTGGTCGGGTACTGCCTGGTCATGGTGCTGCCCGCGCTGGTGCTGCTGGCCGTGCGGACGGCGCTGGCCGACCGGCTCACCCCGGTGCTGGCCCGGCTCGAGGCCTGGCTGTCGCGCACCTCCGGCGAGGTGCTGTCCTGGGCCGCGTTCCTCGTCGGCCTCTACCTGGTCGCCGGCGCCTTCCCGCTGACCTGACGGCCGGCGGCGGGTCACCGTCGAGGCACAGGAAGCTCCTCCCGCGTCGACGGCCGCGGACGTGGGGAGAGCTTCCCATGCCGGGTCTGTCAGGCGTCGACCCGGCCGACCCGGTCGGCCGGCGGCGGGATCCTGTTGACCGGCGGCGGGGTCCTGGCCACGCTCACCGGGGTGACCGACCTCCTCGACCTCCTGCTCGGCCTCGAACGCCGCGGGTGGGACTCGCTCTGCGACGGCACGGCGGCCGACCTCTACGGCGAGCTGATGACCGAGGACGCGCTGTTCGTGCTGGCCGACGGGTCGGTCATGGACCGGTCCACGGTCGTCGCGGCCCTGAGCGGCTCGCCGGCCTGGCGGTCCTACGCGATCGAGGACCCCCGGCTGGTCGCGCTCGGGCCCGACGCCGCCGCGCTCGTCTACACCGGCCGGGCGTCTCGCGGGGAGGGGGAACCGGAGTTCGTCGGCGCGATGAGCAGCAGCTACGTCCGCACGGGGGACCGCTGGCGGCTCGCGCTCTACACGCAGACCCCCGTCCCCTCGGCCGAGCCGTCGCGAGGGTCGTCCGGGGTCGTCTAGCAGTGACGCTAGAGGCCCGTAGAGCACCCGACACGGCCCGAGCGGTGATCGGCCGCCGCTAGCGTGGGCCGCGTGCTGCGCTTCGCCATCAAGGTCCTGCTCATGGCCGGCGTCTTCTGGCTGGTCGCCTACCTGCTCGACGGCATCGAGGTGCTGCCCAACCCGGACGGGCCGCTGGGTGAGTTCGGCACCTGGCTGTGGATCGCGCTGATCTTCGCCGTGGTCAACGCCATCGTGGGGCCGGTGCTGCGGCTGCTGTCGCTGCCGTTCGTCGTCCTCACCCTCGGGCTGTTCCTGCTGGTGGTGAACGCGGCGCTGCTCGGCCTCACCGCGGCGATCACCGACCGGCTCCAGGTCGACGGGTTCGGCTCGGCGGTCATCGGCGGGCTGCTGCTGGCCATCGGCGGCTGGTTCGCCGACCAGCTCGTCGAGAAGGTCTGAGCACCGCCGCCGGAGGAACTCGCCGCCGGCCGCGTCCGGGCCCCGTCCCGAGGCTCGCCGCGGTCCTGCTGCGGTGAGGGGGACGTGGCCCCCTGCAGGGACCCGCCGCGCGCGTGCGAGCGGTGGGGGGCAGGGCAGTCCCGAGGCTCGCCGCGGTCCTGCTGCGGTGAGGGGGACGTGGCCCCCTGCAGGGACCCGCCGCGCGCGTGCGAGCGGTGGGGGGCAGGGCAGTCCCGAGGCTCGCCGCGGTCCTGCTGCGGTGAGGGGGACGTGGCCCCCTGCAGGGACCCGCCGCGCGCGTGCGAGCGGTGGGGGGCAGGGGGTCCTTCTACTAGCGTCGCCGTCATGGCCAGCACCACCGGCACGGCCCCGGCGACCCCGGGTCCGGCCTCCGCGGACGGCGGCACCCCCGTACCGTCCGGCACCGACATCGCCGCCTTCGAGGCGGCCCGCGCCGAGAAGCACCGGCTGCTGCAGGAGGCGGCGGAGGCCGCCGTGGACCGGGCGGACACGCTGCCGGCCGGGTGCGCCCCGGCCGACCTCCCGGCCCTGCTGCAGCGCTACTACTGGAGCGAGCCGGCCGCCGAGGTGGTCGACCAGGACCCGGCCGACCTCGCCGCCCTGGCCCTCGAGCACCTGACGCTGGCCGGGGTCCGGCCGCAGGGCTCGGCCACCGTCGCCGTCCGCACGCTGGCCGCCCGTGAGGGGAACCGCGCCCGTGCGCTGGTGCTCTCGGTGACCGACGACATGCCGTTCCTCGTCGACTCGGTCACCGCCGAGGTGGTCCGCCAGGGCTTCCGGCTGCAGCACGTCGTCCACCCCGTCGTGGTGGTCCGCCGGGACGTGTCCGGCCGGATCCTCGCGTTCTGCGACAGCGCCGACCCGGCCGGCTGCGGCTCCGACGCGCTGGCCGAGTCCTGGATGGCCGTCGTCCTCGACGGCCCGCTGGACGAGGAGGCGGCCGACGACCTGGTCGGCGGGCTGCGCACGGTGCTGGCCGACGTGCGGGCGGTCGACGAGGACGCCGGCCGCATGCGTGCCCGGGCCCTGGAGCTCGCCGACCAGCTGGACGCCACCGCCGACCCCGACGCCGACCCCGCCGCGGACCCCGCCGCCGACCCGGCCGAGGCCGCGGCGCTGCTGCGCTGGCTGACCGACGGCAACTTCGTCTTCCTCGGCGCCCGCGACACCGAGCTGGTCACCAGCCGGGGTCGGACGACGGCCCGCGCCGTGCCCGGCAGCGGTCTCGGGGTGCTCCGCTCCGACACCGACTTCAGCGGCGGGGGGCGGACCCCGCCCGAGGCCCTCGGCCGGCCCGACCCCGCGCTGCTCGCGGTGACCAAGGCCGACGTCCGCTCGACGGTGCACCGGCGGGCCTGGCTCGACCTGGTGACGGTGACCCTCCCGGCGTCCGACGGCGGCCCCGCCCGCCAGCACCGGCTGGCCGGGCTGTTCCCGACCGCGGCCTACGCCCACGGCGTCCGCGACGTGCCGGTGGTGCGCCGCCGGGTGGCCGAGGTGGTCGAGCGGTCGGGCGTGCCGGCCGACAGCCACACCGGCAAGGAGCTCTTCGACGTCCTGGAGACCTACCCGCGCGACGAGCTCTTCCAGGTCGGCACCGACGAGCTGCTGCCGGTAGCGCTGTCGGTGCTGCACCTGCAGGAGCGCCGGCAGACGCGGCTGTTCCTGCGCCGCGACCCGGGCGGCCGGTTCTGGTCGGCACTGGTCTACCTGCCCCGCGACCGCTACACGACCGAGGTCCGCCTCGGGATGCAGCAGCTGCTGCTCGAGCGGCTGGGCGGCACGAGCATCGAGTACACCGCCCGGATCACCGAGTCGGTGCTGGCCCGGCTGCACTTCGTCGTGCGCCCGCCGGTGACCCGGCGCCGGCGCACGGCGCTGCCCGACGTCGACGGGGCGGCGTTGCAGGCGGAGCTCGCCGCGGTCGCCCGCAGCTGGACCGACGACCTCGCCGCCGCGCTGGTCGCCCGCTACGGCGCGGACGCCGAGCGCCGCCTGGCCCGCGTCGCCGACGCCTTCCCGGCCTCGTACCAGGGCGACTTCCCGGCCACCACCGCCGTCGAGGACCTCGAGCGGCTCGATGCGCTGGCCCCGGGCGAGGTGGGCCTCGCGCTGCGCCGCCCGGCCGGCGCGGCGGAGTCCGAGCCGCGGCTGGTGGTCTACCGGGTGGGGGAGCGGCTGCTGCTCTCCGATGTGCTGCCGATGCTGCAGCACATGGGCGTCGACGTCATCGACGAGCGCCCCTACGAGATCGACCGGATCGGCGCCCCGCTGGCCTGGGTCTACGACTTCGGCCTGACCGCACCCGCCGCGGAGCTGCCGTTCCCCGGCTCGCTGCCCGAGCGGTTCACCGACGCGCTGTCGGCCGTCTGGCGCGGGGACGCCGAGGACGACGGGCTCGGCGCGCTGGTGCTGCTGGCCGGGCTCAACTGGCGCCAGGTCTCCGTCGTCCGGGCCTACGTGCAGTGGCTGCGCCAGGCCGGGCTGCCCTTCGGGCAGGGCTACGTCGAGACCACCCTGGCCGCCCACCCGGACGTGGTGGCCCGGCTGGTCGCGCTGTTCGAGACGCGGTTCCGGCCCGGCCGCGACGCCGGCCGGGCCGCCCGCACCGAGGAGCTGGTGGCCTCGCTGCGGGAGGCGATCGGCGCGGTGGAGTCGCTGGACGCCGACCGCGTGCTCACGGCCCTGCTGGCCGCGGTCACCGCCACCATGCGCACCACCTACTACGTCGACCAGGCGCCGGGGCGCGGCCGGGCGACGCCGCTGGCGCTCAAGCTGCACCCGGCGACCGTGCCGGACCTGCCGGAGCCGCGGCCGGCCCGGGAGGTCTGGGTCAGCTCACCGCGGGTCACCGGCGTGCACCTGCGGTTCGGCGCCGTCGCCCGCGGCGGCCTGCGCTGGTCCGACCGGCACGAGGACCTGCGCACCGAGGTCCTCGGCCTGGTCAAGGCGCAGATGGTCAAGAACACGGTCATCGTGCCCACCGGGGCCAAGGGCGGCTTCGTCGTCCGGCGTCCCCCGGCCGACCCCTCCCGCGACGCCCAGCTCGCCGAGGGGCAGGCCTGCTACAAGCTGTTCATCGGGGCCCTGCTCGCGCTGACCGACAACCGGGTCGGGGGGCGGGTCGTGCCGCCGGAGCGGGTGGTCCGGCACGACGAGGACGACAGCTACCTCGTCGTCGCCGCGGACAAGGGGACGGCGACCTTCTCCGACCTGGCCAACGAGGTGGCCCTGGAGCGCGGGTTCTGGTTGGGCGACGCGTTCGCCTCCGGGGGCTCGGTCGGCTACGACCACAAGGCCATGGGCATCACCGCCCGCGGCGCCTGGGAGTCGGTCACCCGCCACTTCCGCGAGCTCGGGATCGACGTGCAGTCGCAGGACGTCACGGTCGTCGGCATCGGCGACATGTCCGGGGACGTGTTCGGCAACGGCATGCTGCTGTCGGAGCACATCCGGCTGGTGGCCGCCTTCGACCACCGGCACGTCTTCGTCGACCCCACCCCCGACGCCGCCACCTCCTTCGCCGAGCGCCGCCGGCTGTTCGGGCTGCCGCGGTCCTCGTGGGCCGACTACGACCCCGCGCTGATCAGCGCCGGCGGCGGGGTGTGGCCGCGCACGGCGAAGGCGATCCCGGTCAGCGAGCCGATGCGGGCGGCGCTGCGGTTGCCCGAGGACGTCGACGCCGTGTCGCCGGTGGAGCTGGTCCGGGCGGTGCTGCTCGCCCCGGTCGACCTGCTGTTCAACGGCGGCATCGGCACCTACGTCAAGGCCTCGACCGAGAGCCACGGCGACGTGGGCGACAAGGCCAACGACGCCGTCCGCGTCGACGGCCGGGACCTGCGGGTCCGCGTGGTGGGGGAGGGCGGCAACCTCGGCCTGACCCAGCGCGGCCGGGTCGAGTACGCGCTGGCCGGCGGGCGGGTGAACACCGACGCGATCGACAACTCCGCCGGGGTGGACACCTCCGACCACGAGGTGAACATCAAGATCGCGCTGGATCGGGAGGTCGAGGCCGGGGAGCTGGACGCCGAGGCCCGCGTCGAGCTGCTGGCCGCCATGACCGGCGACGTGGCCGCCGCCGTCCTCACCGACAACCACGCGCAGAACGCGACGCTGGCCGCCGAGGTGGCCCACGCGCGCAGCCTGCTCGACGCGCACGAGCGGTTCATCCGGGCGCTCGAGCGCTCCGGCCGGCTGACCCGCAGCGTGGAGGCGCTGCCCGACGACCGGGCGCTGGCCGAGCGGCGCCGGGACGGCCAGGCCCTGACCAGCCCGGAGCTGTCGGTGCTGCTGGCCTACGCCAAGCTGGAGACCGGCGACGCCGTCCTCGGCAGCGACCTGCCCGACGACCCGGCGCTGGCCCACCTGCTCGTGGGCTACTTCCCCGAGGCGCTGCGCGAGCGGTTCCCCGCCGCGGTCACCGGCCACCCGCTGCGCCGGGAGATCGTGGCCACCGCGCTGACCAACCGGGCGGTGAACGTCGCCGGCGTCACCGGCCTGTTCCGGCTGGCCGAGGAGACCGGCGTGCCGCTGGCGGCCGTCGTCCGCGCGCACGCGGTGGCCCGCGCGGTGGTCGAGGCCGACCGGCTGTGGGACACCGCCCGCGCGCTGGACAACCGGGTCGCCGCCGCCGTGCAGGTCGAGCTGCGCACCGAGGCGACCCGCGTGGCCGAGCGGGTGACCCGCTGGCTGCTGCGGCTGCCCGCGCTGGCCGCCGGGCGGGCCGGGATCGGTGAGGTCACCGACCGCTTCGCCCCCGCGGTGGCGGCGGTGCGCCGGGGGCTGCCCGGCTGGCTGCTGGGCGCGGAGGCCGCCGCCTACGCCGAGCGCGCGGCCCGGTTGCAGCAGGCCGGCGTGCCGGGGGCCCTGGCCGCGGAGGTGGCCGCCGCCCCGCTGCTGCCGGTGGCGCTCGACCTCGCCGTGGTGGCGGAGCGGACCGGCGCGCCGATCGACCTGGCCGGCCGGGTGCTGCAGGTCCTGGGGGAGCGGCTGGCGCTGGTCCCGCTGCGGGAGCTCGTCCTCGGCCTGCCCCGGGACCGCCGCTGGAACTCGATGGCCCGGGCCGCGCTGCGCGACGACCTGGCCGCCGAGCAGGCCGTGCTCACCGCCGAGGTGCTGGAGGACCGCCGTCACGACGACGAGCCGGCCCTGCAGCTGGTCGCGCGCTGGGCCGAGGGGTGGGACGCCACCCAGCGGCGGGCCGCGGCGCAGCTGGTCGACATCGCGGCCGGGGACCGCCAGGAGCTCGCCGAGCTGCTGGTCGCCGTCCGGACGCTGCGCGGCCTGCGCCGCTCGGCGTGACCCGCCTGGCGCGGCGATGATCAGCTGACCTGGTCGTCGCCGGTCCTGGCTCACCACCGGTGCCGAGCCAGGACCGGTGGCGGTGAGCCCGGACAGGCGACGGTGAGCCCGGACGGCCGGCGGTGAGCCGGGAAGGCCGCTCGGCAGGTGTCCGCCGCGGTCTACCCTGATCGCCGGACGGCCCGGTGCAGGGGTCGAGAGGGAGGGTCTGCCATGGCCGACGTCCCTGTCGTCTTCCACACGCCCGGCTGCCCCTTCTCCACGAAGCTGCGCGTGCAGATGCGGCTGGCGCGCCTCCCGCACCGCTCCGTGCGCTTCCGGGACGACGAGGACGGCGCCGCGGCCGTCCGCGCCCGGCACCCGGAGGGCTGGGAGCTCTCGCCGACCGTGGTGGTCGGCGACCGCTACCTGTTCAACCCCTCGCTGCGGGAGGTGCGGGCGGCGCTGGCCGGCCGGTGACCCCCGTCGAGGTCCGTCTCGGCTTCTCTAGCGCATACGCAAGAAACTGGTAGACGGCTTCAGAGGGGCGGACGCCGCTCGCCGAAGCGCGTCGCCTGCTCGATGGCGTGCCCGACCTCCAGGACCCGCCGGTCCGCCCGCGGTTCCGCGATGACCTGCAGCCCCACCGGGAGCCCGCCGGGGGTGAACCCGCCCGGCACCGACAGCGCCGGGCAGCCGGTGGCCGAGATCAGCGTGCAGGAGCGCATCCACTCCAGGTAGTCGTCCATCGGGACCCCGGCGATCTCCGTGGGGTACTCCTGCTCGACCGGGAACGGCAGCACCTGGGTGGTCGGGGCCAGCAGGACGTCGTAGCGGTCGAAGAACGCGACCACCTGCTCGTACAGGCGGGTGTGCGCGGCCTCGGCGCGGGCGAGGTCGGCACCGGTCAGCCGCGCACCCATCGCCGCGTTCCACCGGATCGACTCCTTCACCCGGTCCGGGTGCTGCCGGATCAGCTCGGAGAACGAGGCGTCGAACAGCCAGGCCCGCAGCGTGCCGAAGACGTCGTCGGCGCCGGTCAGGTCGGGGCAGTCGGCCTCCACGGTCGCGCCCAGCTCCTCGACCACCCGCACGGTGCCCGCCAGGACGTCGGTGACCGCGGGGTCGACCGCCACCCGGCCGCCCAGGTCCGGTGCCCACGCCACCCGCAGCCCGTCGAGCCGCTCCGGCAGGGGAGCGGCGAACCCGGCACCGTCGTCGTCGAGCGAGATCGGCACCCGGCGGTCGGGCCCGGCGAGCACGGAGAGGACCAGCGCGACGTCGGCCACCGTCCGGCCCATCGGCCCCTGGACCGACAGCTGCGACCAGGCGAGGGGCGCCGGCCAGGTCGGCACCCGGCCCGGCGTGGGCCGCAGCCCCACGACGTTGCAGAAGGCGGCCGGGTTGCGCAGCGACCCGCCCATGTCGCTGCCCTCGGCGACGGGGACCAGGCCCGCCGCGAGGGCCGCCGCCGCCCCGCCGCTCGAGCCGCCCGCCGACAGCCCGTGCCGGTAGGGGTTGTGCGTCGCGCCGAAGAGCGTGTTGAACGTGTGCGAGCCGGCCGCGAACTCCGGCACGTTCGTCTTGCCCAGCCGCACCGCGCCGGCCGCGCGCAGCCGGGCGACGACCAGCTCGTCCTCGGCCGGGACCGTCCCGGCGTGCAGCGGCGAGCCCCAGGTGGTGCGCATGCCGCCGGTCGCGTGGGTGTCCTTGTGGGCGACCGGGAGCCCGTGCAGCGGGCCGATCTCCTCGCCGGCGGCCAGCGCGGCGTCGGCGGCGTCGGCGGCCGCGCGGGCCCCCTCGGCGTCGACCGTCACGAGGGCGTTGACCCGCGGGTCCAGCCGGTCGATGCGGTCCAGGCAGGCGTCGGTCAGCTCCCGGGCGGAGAGCCGGCGGTCGGCGATCAACGCGGCCAGCTCGGTCGCCGGGCGGAGGCAGAGGTCGTCGGCGGAGGTCACCCGGGAAGGCTGCCACACCACCGGTCGGCACCCTGCCCCCAGGAACCCCGGCTGCCGGGTGCCGTCCCCCGCCTCCCCGGCGGTGATCACGGGGATCGGGCAGCGGGACACGCCGGCGCCGGCGTGTCGGGACGCCGGATGCCCATGATCACCGCGGCGGCGCCGGCGACCGCGGGTGGGCACCGGCTACGGGCCGGCGGGGTCCTCCGGGACGACGTCCGGCACGTCGCGGGGACCGGCCTCCAGCGGCCGGGGGCGGTCCTGGGGGTGCAGCCGGACGGCGACCAGGGCGACGTCGTCCTCGGGGCGGCCGTCGACCAGCCGGTCGATCACCCGGTCCAGCACCTCGCCCAGCGGCAGCCCGGCGAACTCGGCGAGGGCGTCGCGCAGCCGCAGCATGCCGGCGTCGAGGTCGGCGTCCCGGCGCTCGACCAGGCCGTCGGTGAACAGCAGGACGGTGGAACCGCGGTCGAGCGTCACCACGGACTCCGACCGGCGGACCTCGGCGTCCACCCCGAGCAGCAGGTCGCCCCGCCAGGAGGCCAGCTCGGCCACGGTGCCGTCGGGGTTGACCACCAGCGGCGGCAGGTGCCCGGCGTTGGCCCAGCGCATCCGCGTGATGCCGCGCTGCCGCTCCTCGTCGGTCTGCTCGAAGCGGGCCACCGCGGCGGTGGCCAGCACCCGGGTCTGCAGCACCGCCATGGAGGCGTCCAGCCCGCGCAGCACCTCGGCCGGCGGCGCGTCGCTGTACGTCGCGATGCCCCGCAGCAGGCCGCGCAGCTGCCCCATCGCGGCCGCGGCCTCGGTGTCGTGCCCGACCACGTCGCCGATGACCAGCATCGTCGCACCGGAGGGCTGGAGGAACGCGTCGTACCAGTCACCGCCGACCCGGGCGGCCTCGGCGGCCGGCAGGTAGCGGACGGCGATCTCCGCGTGGTCGGGCTCCGGCGGCCGGGTGAGCAGGCTGCGCTGCAGCCCCTCGGCGAGCTGGCGCTGCTGGGCGTACAGCCGGGCGTTGTCCAGCGCCAGCCCCGCGCGGTCGGCGACGTCCCGCGCGGTGGCGAGGTCCTCGGCCGACGCCGTCTCGCCGGTGCGGAAGAACAGCGTGAGGACGCCGAGGGTCCGGCCCCGCCCGCGCAGGGGGAGCGCGACCGCGGAGCCGGGGGCCAGCGCGGTCAGCAGGGCCCGGGCCTCGCTCTCCCCGAGCAGGTCGGCGACCTCGGAGGCGTCGGCGTGCACCGGCTCGCCGGTGACCAGGGCGCGGGCCACGGGGGAGGTCGCCGGCATCGCGTCCAGCCGGACCGCGGCGTACCGCTCGACCAGCGGCCGGGCGGCCGGGTCGGCGTGCCAGTGGCCGACGTCGCGGGGGCGGCCGTCGGGGTCGACGACGGTGACGATGCACCAGTCGGCCAGCGCGGGGACGACCAGCCGGGGCAGGTGCCCGGTCGCCGTCCGCGCGTCGAGGGTGCCGGCCAGCTCCGCGCTGACCTGGGCCAGCAGGGCCAGCCGCTGGGCGGAGCGCTCCGCCCGGTCGCGGATCCGGCGGCGCTCGGTGACCTCCAGGAAGTACACCGACAGGCCCTCGGGGCTCGGCCAGGCCCGCACCTCGTACCAGCCGTCCAGGGGGGCGGGGTAGTAGGCGTCGAAGGCGACCGGCTCCCCGGACTCCGTGGCCGCCCGGAAGTGCCGCTCGAACGGCCCGTCCAGGGCCGACGGGAACGACTCCCAGAGGTCCCGGCCGAGGAGCTCCTCGCGGCTGCGCTGCAGCAGCCGCTCGCCCTCGGCGTTGACGTGGGTGAACCGCCACTCCCGGTCCAGCGAGTAGAAGCCGGCGGGCATCGACTCGAGCACCCGGGCCACCCGGGCCTCGACGTCGCGCTCCTCGGTGGTGTCGAAGGCGGCGCCGATGAGCCGCACCGCGCGCCCGGAGGCGCCGGCGAGCGCCCGCCCCCGGGCCCGCACCCACCGCACCGCGCCGTCGGGGCGCACCACCCGGTACTGGGCCTCGAAGTCGCCGACGGCCTCGATCGAGCTCTGCAGCGCCTCGCCGACCCGCTCGACGTCGTCGGGGTGCAGGCGCGCGTTGAAGGCGGCGATCGTCCCGCCGAAGTCGGCCGGGGTGTAGCCGAAGATCGCCAGCAGCGGCTCGTCCCAGGTGAGCTCGCCGGTGCGCAGGTCCCAGTCGAAGGTGCCGACGCCGGCGGCGTCCATCGCGAGGGTCGACCGCACGTGCTGCCGCTCGTACTCGGCGGTCAGCGCGGCGTACTCGAGCTCGGTGAGCACCGAGGCGGCCAGTTGCCGCAGCGTGGCGACGTCGGTGTCCGACCAGTCGCGCGGCGCGGCGCTGAACACGCACAGCACGCCGACGATGTGCCCGTCGCCGTCGGCCAGCGGGACGCCGAGGTAGGACCGGACCGCGCCGGAGGCCACGGGGGGCAGGCCGGCGACCCGGTCGTCGGCCCGGGCGTCGGGGATGGCGAGCGGCCGGCCCCCGGCCGCGGTGACCGTGCACAGCGACTCCTCGAGCGCGGTGCCCTCGAGCCCCTCCTCCACCGCGAGGCCGGTGACCCCGGCGACGGTCTGCACCTCGTCCAGGAGGGAGATCTGCCCGGCCTCGGCGGCGAGCAGACGGGTCGCCAGCTCCACGAGCCGGTCGAGCGCGCCGCTGCCGCCCTCGGGCAGCCGCAGCCGGCGGGCGGCACGGGTTCGCGCGCGGTCGTCGCGGAGCGCCTCCGCCGCGCGGACGGCGTCGAGCGGGCGCGCCTCACCGACGCCGGACGGGGTGTGCTGCACGTGAGCCCTTCTCGCCCGGCGGCATCCACCGGGGCCTCGTGACGCGGACCGCGTGGTTGGGGTCCCGCGCGTCGCGTCAGTTATGCCATGCCGCAGGGGTCGGGGACAAGCAGACCTGACGGAGGTCACTGTCCCAGGGACGCTCCGTGAGCGTCGTCCCGACCCGGGGTCAGGGCGCCGGGACGACGAGCGTGAGCCCGTCGCCGCCGTCGTGTTCCACGTGCAACCCGGCCCGGCGCAGCAGTGCGCGGACCCGGACGGCGTCCCCCGGCTCGGCGGTGGTCGTCGCCAGCAGCCGGGCGACCCGGCCCTTGTGCGCCTTGTTCGCGTGGCTCACCACCGCCCGGCTGCCGTCGGGCCGCTCGCTGACGACGTCGACGGTCACCGCTCCCGGGACCGGGGCCAGCGCGGCGTAGGAGCCGCTGCGCAGGTCGACCACGAGCTCGTCCAGGCCGCACAGGACCGGGCCGAGCGCCGGCCGCCACACCGCCCGCAGCGTCGGCCGGCCGGGCAGGGCCGAGCCCGCCGAGAGCCGGTAGGCCGGGATCCGGTCGTCCCCGCGCAGCAGCCCGAACAGGGCGGAGCCGACGGCCAGCCGCCGGTCCGCCCGGGTCCGCTGCGCGCGGGTCAGGGAGCGCACGCCCAGGGCGTCGTAGAGGACGCCGGTGTAGCGCTCCAGGGCCGGCAGGGTGGGGCCGGTGAAGAGGGCCCCGTTGCGGGCCGCCTCGTCGTCCTGGCGCGGGGAGAGGCCGAGCGCGGCCCGGGCGGCCGGCGGGTCGGCGGCCAGCCCCACGAGGGCGCCGGCCAGGTCCGTGCGCACCGGCGTGAGCTCCGGGTGCGACAGCCCGGCGAGGTCGAGCGGGGCACCGTCCCCGCCGGGGGCCTTGGTCTCCGACGGCGGCAGGAGGACGAGCACGAGGCGCCAGGCTACGTGCCGACCGGCCGGTGCCCCGGACCCCGTCCTGGCCCCGTCCGGAGGCTCATCCCGGGCTCGCGAGGGGTGAGGGGGACGGGGTCCTCCGAGGGGTCCTTCAGGTCCAGTACAGGAGGCGGGCCATCGGCAGCCGGTCGGCCAGCGCGTCCTCGAACCAGCCGCGCAGCTCGACCATCGTCCCCCGCGGGTAGACGTGCTTGACCGAGCCGTACCGGCCCCGCTTGGTGGTGCGGCGGGACTCGTCCATCTCCAGCCGGGTACGCGGGTACCAGTCCAGCAGCGTCTCCTTGCTGCCGGGCGTGAACCGGTGGGTGATGCACTCGACGGTGAGGTCCGCCCCCGGCGGCAGCGCGGCCGCGACGTCGTCCAGCAGCTCGCCGTAGGCCTCCCGCCAGCCCTCGACCGGCATGATCGGCGCGACGGTGAGGCCGACCGGGTAGCCGGCGGCCGCCACCGCGGCCATGGCCGCGAGCCGGGCGGGCACGGGCGCGGTCGCACCCTCGAACCGGCGGGCCACCGGGGCGGCGTTGACCGAGAACCGGAGCCGGGTGCGCCCGCCGTGGGGGAGGCCGAGCAGGCCGGTGACGTCGTCGAACTTGGTCGTGGCCCGCAGCTGCACCGGGCCGGGCCAGTCGTGGGTGCCGAAGTGCTCCACCATCCGCGCGAGGCCGCCGGTGAGGTGCTCGAGGGCGAGGGGATCGGTGTAGCAGGAGGCCTCGAACGTCGTCCCCTCGTCCCCGCGGGCGCTGGTGCCGGAGGTGACCCCGCCGCGCCCCACGTACCCGTCGAGCCCGTCGAGGACCTCGTCGAGGTCGGCGAACACCCGGGTCACCGGCGGGCCGGACAGCGAGCCGGCGAGGTAGCAGTACTGGCAGTGGGCCGGGCAGCCCTCGGCGAGGTCGAGCCGGAAGTCGGCCGACGGCGGGATCGGCTGCAGCCGGCGCTTGGAGGGCGGGGGGACGACGAGGGCCAGGGTGTCCTTGGCCCGCATGAACGCCGCCCGGTCCCCGTCGCCGCGCAGGGAGGGCAGCCGGTCGCCGCGCAGCAGCTCGACGTCGGAGACCCCCGCGGCCTCGAGCCGGGCCAGCACGCGCCGCCCGTGCGGGCGCTCGGCGGCCGAGCGGGTGACGAGGACGCGCGCGGGCGTCCACAGGCGGGTAGGCGGGGGAGCGGTGGCGGCGACTGCGGTCATCACCGGGGAGAACGCGCCGCCGGGGAGCGGACTGCCGGATCAGCCGGTGAGCTCGACCACCACGGGCGCGTGGTCGCTGGCGCCCTTGCCCTTGCGCTCCTCGCGGTCGATCAGCGCGCCCGTCACCCGGCCGGCCAGGGCGGGGGAGCCCAGCACGAAGTCGATCCGCATGCCCTCGCGGCGGGGGAAGCGCAGCTGGGTGTAGTCCCAGTAGGTGTAGACCCCCGGCCCCGGGGCGTGCGGGCGGACGACGTCGGCGTACCCGGCGTCCACCACGGCGCGGAAGGCCGCCCGCTCCGGCTCGGAGACGTGCGTGGAGGTGGCGAACACCCGCATGTCCCACACGTCCTCGTCCTGCGGGGCGATGTTCCAGTCGCCGACCAGCGCGATCGGGGCGTCGGCATCCTCGGCCAGCCACCCGGCCGCCGTCGTCCGCAGCGCCTCGAGCCACCGCAGCTTGTACCCGTAGTGCGGGTCGGTGAGCGTCCGCCCGTTGGGCACGTAGAGGCTCCACACCCGCACGCCCCCGCACGTGGCGCCGAGGGCGCGGGCCTCGGAGACCGGCTCCTCGCCCCAGCCGGGCTGGCCCGGGAAGCCGACCTGCACGTCCCCGAGACCCACCCGGGAGAGCACGGCGACGCCGTTCCACTGCGAGTGGCCGACGTGCGCGACCTGGTAGCCGAGGTCGGTGAACCGGGACTCCGGGAACTGGTCGTCGCGGCACTTCGTCTCCTGCAGGGCCAGGACGTCGACGTCCCGGCGCTGCAGCCACGCGGCCACGCGGTCGACGCGGGTGCGGATCGAGTTCACGTTCCAGGTCGCCAGTCGCACGCCTCCCGACCTTACGGACGCCCGGGGTGCGTGCGACCTCCCCCGCGTCCGGGTAGGGACGTGCAGGTAGGAGGCCCGCGCCCGCGCTCGGCACGGCCGCCGGGTGGGACAGTGAGCGGATGACCGGGAGAGGCAGGGGCTGCGGGTGAGCGAGCACGGGGACGACGGGGGCAGCACCGATGCCGGCTCCCGGCGGCGCGGCTTCGGCGCCGCGCTCGGGCTGACCGTCCTCAACGCGTTCCTGCCGGGCACCGCGTTCCTCGCCGCGGGCCGCCGCGTGCTCGGCGGGGTGGTCCTGGCGCTGTTCCTCCTCCTGCTCGGGGCCGTGGCCTGGCTGGCCACCGCCGGTCAGCGCACCGCGGCGCAGATCGCCGTCGACACCACCTCCCTCGGCTGGTTGCTGGGCGGCCTGGTCGCCGTGGCGCTGCTGTGGGTGGTCGTCGTCGTCGCCGGCTACCGGGCGCTGCTGCCGCGCGGTGTCCCGCGGCTGCGGCGGGCGCTCGGGGCCGTCGTGGTCGTGGCGCTCGTCGCCGGTGCTGCCGTCCCCGCCGTCCTCGGCGTCCAGGTCGCGCTGGCCCAGCGGGGGCTCATCGACGGCCTCTTCGCCGACCGGGAGTCGGCCACCGTGGACGACCAGGACCCCGACCCCTTCGGGGACCAGGACCGGGTCAACGTGCTGCTGCTCGGCGGCGACGGCGGCGAGGGCCGCGAGGGCGTGCGCACCGACACCGTCATCGTGGCCAGCATCGACACCGAGACCGGTGACACGACGCTGTTCAGCCTGCCGCGCAACCTCCAGGACCTGCCGTTCCCGGCCGACAGCCCGCTGGCCGAGGTCTACCCGGACGGGTTCGAGGGCGCCAACGAGTCCGACAGCCTGCTCAACGCCGTCTACCGGACCGGGCCGGCCTGGTACCCGGACATCCTCGGCCCCACCGACGACCCGGGTGCGGACTTCCTCAAGCTCGGGGTCGGCGAGGCGCTCGGTCTCGACATCGACTACTTCGTGCTGGTCAACCTCGACGGCTTCGCGCGGATGGTCGACGCCCTCGGCGGCATCACGGTGAACGTCAACTACTACGTGCCGATCAACGGCATCGTCGGCGAGGAGCTCCCGGACGACTACATCGAGCCGGGGCCGGACCAGCACATGGACGGCTGGACCGCCCTGCAGTTCGCCCGCGGCCGCTACGGGCTCACCGACTACGACCGGATGGCCCGCCAGCGCTGCGCCATCGCGGCGATCATCGACGCCGCCGACCCGGTCACCCTGCTGCGGCGCTACCAGGAGCTGGCGGCCACCACGCAGGACATCGTGAGCACCGACATCCCCCGCACGGCGCTCGACGACTTCGTCGACCTCGGGTTCCTGGTGAAGGACGCCACCGTGCGCAGCGTCGTCTTCGACACCAGCCTGATCGACCCCGCCTACCCGGACTACGACCGCATCCGCCAGATCGTGGACGACGCGCTGAACTCCCCGCCGGCGGACGACGCACCCGCCCCGCCCACCGAGCCCGCTCCCGAGCCCACCACCGCGGCACCGCCGTCCGGGCAGTCGCCGCCGCCGGCCCCGGAGGACGGGGGCGCACCGATCACCGAGGTCGGGGACGCCTGCGCCTACGACCCGGCGCAGGCGCAGGCGGCCCGGGAGGCCGGCGAGCCGCCGACCCGGGGCGGCTGAAGGACCCCTCCCCGCACGCGCCCCTGGAGGGGGCGCTGTCAGCCGGTCGCGAGGTCCCGGCGGCGGAACCCGGCCAGGCCCGCGGCCAGCAGCCCGGCGGCGACGGCGGTGAGGACGGCCAGCGGCGCCGGCCGCCAGTCCTCGACCGGCACCAGCGGCGTCCAGGCCAGCGGGGAGGCGTCGTCGACCCATCCCGGCCAGTCGAAGGACTCCGCGAACATCGTCATCACCGCCACGTAGCCCACGACCGTCCACGCCACCGCCGCGGCCGCCCGCGGCAGCAGCCCGAACAGGGCCAGGGCCACGCCGGCCACGACCCACACCGCCGGCAGGTAGGCCGCGGTCGCTGCGAGCAGCCGGCCGAGCTGCCCGGCGTCGCCGGTCGCGACGGCGCGGACGGCGCCGGTCGCGGCCCCCGAGAGCAGCAGCACCAGCCCGGAGCCCAGCAGCGCGACGGCCGCCTGCGCGCCCAGCCAGGCGGGGCGGCTCACCGCGGCCGCCAGCACCGGCTCGGCCCGTCCGGCGGACTCCTCGGTGCGGGCGCGCAGCACCGCCGAGACCGCGGCGGCCGCGGCCAGCAGCGCGGTGATCGCCAGGGTGGTGGCCAGGTAGGCGTCGACCAGGCTCTCGGCGTCGGGCAGGAACGCCCGGGCGTCGGGGTTGTCCGCGAACAGGGTCTCCACCGACTCGGCCAGCCCGCCGTAGACGACCCCGAGCAGGGTCAGGCCCACGGCCCAGCCGGCGAGCCAGCCGCGCTGGAGCCGGAACGCCAGGCCGAGGGGGGAGAGCAGCGACCGCGGCGCCGCGGCGGCACCGGGCCGCGGTGGCACCAGGCCGGCCCCGAGGTCGCGGCGGTCCAGCAGCGCGACCGCGAGCACCAGGAGGACGGCGGCCACCCCCAGGCACAGCAGCAGCGGTGCCCACCGGTCGTCGGAGTACGGGTGCGTGGCCTGGGCCCAGCCGATCGGCGAGGTCCACACCAGCCAGCTGCCGTTGATGTCGCCGACGGCCCGCAGCACGAACGCGACGGCGAGCAGCGCCCCGACCGCCCCGTAGGTGGCCCGCACCGACCCGGTGACCTGGGCGACGACCGCCGTGGCGCCGGTGGTGACCAGGCCGGCCGCGCCCACCGCAGCGCCCAGCAGGAAGGACCCCCCGGCCGGCAGCCCGGTGGCGGTGGCGGCCACGCCCACGGCCAGGGCGATCGCGACGCACGCGGCCGCGGAGGTCAGGACGGCGGCCAGCAGCGGCGCGTGCCGGCCGACCCGCGTGGCGCGGACCAGCTCGGTGCGCCCGGCCTCCTCGTCGCCCCGGGTGTGCCGCCCGGTCGTGAACAGGGCCATCAGCGCGGCCACGAGGATGACGAAGGCGGAGATCTCGAACGCCACCGCACCGGCCACGGTGTCCAGGCCCACCGGGGGCCCGGCCAGCGCGATGGTCGCCGCGTTGCTCCCCACCGAGGCCTCGTACGCGGCGAGGTCCTGCGGGGTGTCGTACAGCGCCTGGCTGGAGACCGACTGGGTCGCCACGAGCAGGGCGCCGGCGGCGATCCAGATCGGGAGCCGGAGGCGGTCGCGGCGCAGCGCGAGCCGCAGCAGCGGGCCCGCGCCGGCCAGCTCCGGGCGGACCGCGCTCACGACCGCACCGCCCCGACCGGCGTGGCACCGCTCGTGGCGCCGTCCTCGGCCGGCTGGTCGCCGTAGTGGCGGAGGAACAGCTCCTCCAGGGTCGGCGGCGCGCTGGTGAGGGCACGGATGCCGAAGCCGCCCAGGTGCCGGACCACGGGGTCGAGCGCGTCGCTGTCGACGTCGAGGTGCACCCGGCCGTCCTCGGTGGTCAGGCCGTGGACACCGTCGAGCCCGTCCAGGCCGGTGACCGGGCGGGCGGTCTCCACGGTCATCGACGTCCGCGTCAGGTGGCGCAGCTCGGCCAGCGTGCCGCTCTGCACCGTCCGGCCGTGCCGGATGATGCTGACCCGGTCGCACAGGGCCTCGGCCTCGGCCAGGATGTGGCTGGAGAGCAGCACCGTGCGGCCCTCGGCCCGCAGCCGGCGCACCTCCTCCTGGAAGACCGCCTCCATGAGCGGGTCGAGGCCCGAGGTGGGCTCGTCCAGCACGTAGAGCTCGACGTCCGAGGCCAGCGCCGCGACCAGCGCGACCTTCTGCCGGTTGCCCTTGGAGTAGGTGCGGGCCCGCTTGCGGGGGTCGAGGTCGAACCGGTCGAGCAGCTCGGCCCGGCGGGCCGGGTCGAGCCCGCCCTGCAGGCGGCCGAGCAGGTCGATCGCTTCCCCGCCGGTGAGCTGCGGCCACAGGGTCACGTCACCCGGGACGTAGGCCAGCCGGCGGTGCAGCGCGACCGCGTCGCGCCAGGGGTCCCCCCCGAGCAGCTGCACCCGGCCGGCGTCCGCGCGCAGCAGCCCGAGCAGGACGCGGATGGTCGTGGACTTCCCCGAGCCGTTGGGGCCGAGGAAGCCGTGCACCTCGCCGGAGGCCACCTCCAGGTCGAGGCCGTCGAGGGCCCGGGTGGCGCCGAAGGCCTTGACGAGGCCGGACACCGAGATCGCGGTGGTCATGCGTCGCAACGTACACAAGCTTCACGAGTTCGTGAAGTGTATTAAAGGCCCGAGCTCTCGGTTACCGTGGAGGCCACCGACGAACGGGGAGGCGCATGGCGACCGATGGGGACGAGGGCGACCGGATGACCCTGCTGCGCTTCGTCGAGCGCTTCGCACTGGTCCTCCGCGAGGCCGGCATGGCGCCCATGCCGGCGCGGGTGCTGGCGTACGCCCTCGCCGACGACTCGGACCGGTACACCGCCGGGGACCTCGCACGCGGCCTGGACGTCAGCCCCGCGGCGATCAGCGGGGCGGTGCGCCAGCTGGTGCAGGTCGGCCTGCTGGTCCGCGAGCGCGAGCCGGGCACCCGCAGCGACCTGTACGTCCTCGACGACCGCGACCTGTGGTCCCGGTTCATGGGCGCCGAGCTCGCCACGCTGCAGCGGTTCGAGGACGCCGTGGCCGGTGGCGTCGAGCTGCTGGGGCTCGACCGCCCGGGCGGCCGCCGGCTGGCCGAGACCCGCGACTTCATGGCCTTCCTGCAGGCCGCGATGGCCGACGCCGTCCGCCGGTGGCCGGCCGAGCGCGACCGGCTGGCCGCCGAGCGGGCGGCCGGGATCACCGCCTGACGCCGGCCTCCGCGGCTCCTACTGTCGGGGCATGACGTCTCGTGGACCGGCCGGCCGCACCGAGGGCCGGGAACGACTGGTGGCCCTCCTGCTGGGCGGGGTGGCCGCGGTGCTGCTGCTCTCCTCGCCCACCTGGTTCGCCGCCGGGTCGGTCGTCGTCGGGCTGGTGCAGCTCCTCCTGGGCGCGGTCCTCGTCGGGGTGGCGCTGTTCCTGTACCGGCGGCCGGGGCGGCGCTGAGCCGGGCCGCCCGGTTTGCCGGAGGCCGTGACCCGGATCACGCTGGACCGGTCGTGCACCACCGGAGGAGGAGGTCGGGCGTGAAGCTGGACAAGAAGGAACTGCTCAAGGTGCTGCGCACCGAGGGCGACAACGACACCGCCGACCGGGTCGACAGCGGCCTGCCGGACGAGATCGACACCGACCGGGACGGCGACGCGCTGGCGGCCGCGGGGCTGGACCGCACCCAGCTGATGGCCAAGCTGGCCGGCGGCGGGTTCGGCTCGACGCTGTCGGCGTGACGCCGGCGGGGTGGGTCGGCCGGGGGACGCCCGGCCGAC
>NZ_JBJGYK010000050.1:0-31590 GCF_054049955.1 Geodermatophilus sp. SYSU D00758 | reverse complement strand
GCAGACCCCGCACGCCTGCACGTCGACGACGGCCTCACCGGGGCCCGGGTCGGGCACGATGATCGTCTCGACGGTGACCGGGGCTCCCTTGCTGCGGGCGACGACGCCCTTCACCTCGTAGGCCATGGCGGTGGATCTCCTCTCGCGGATGTGCGTACCGGACGCGGCAGCCTCCCTGCAGGGGCCGGCCGCGGCCCTCCTGCAGGGCCCCGCCGTGCGCTCGCGAACGGTGGGGGCAGGAGGGTCCTTCCACGGTGGGCCGGCGAGGTGCTTCCTCGACACCCCTTGACCGCGTCCGGCCGCCAGCCTACGGTGTTGCACGACTGATATACCAGTCTTTTGCTTCATCTCATGACAGAAGGGACTCCGGCATGGTCGTCCAGGTTGACGGAGCACCGCAGGCCTCGGCCGTTCCGGGCCGCGCGCTCGACCGGTCGCTGGCGGACACCGACCCGGAGGTCGCCGGAGCGATCGCCGCCGAGCTGAACCGGCAGCAGAGCACGCTGGAGATGATCGCCAGCGAGAACTTCGCCCCGGTGGCCGTCATGCAGGCCCAGGGCTCGGTGCTGACCAACAAGTACGCGGAGGGCTACCCGGGCCGGCGCTACTACGGCGGCTGCGAGCACGTCGACGTCGTCGAGCAGTTGGCCATCGACCGGCTCGAGGCGCTGTTCGGTGCGGAGTACGCCAACGTGCAGCCGCACTCGGGCGCGCAGGCCAACGCCGCGGCGATGTCCGCCCTGCTGGAGCCCGGCGACACCATCCTGGGTCTCGACCTGGCCCACGGTGGGCACCTGACCCACGGGATGAGGCTCAACTTCTCCGGCAAGCTCTACGACGTCGCCGCCTACCACGTGGGCCGCGAGGACCACCGGGTCGACATGGCCGAGGTGGAGAAGCTGGCGCTGGAGCGGCGGCCCAAGCTCATCGTGGCCGGCTGGTCGGCCTACCCCCGGCACCTGGACTTCGCCGAGTTCCGCCGGATCGCCGACGAGGTCGGGGCCTACCTGATGGTCGACATGGCGCACTTCGCCGGGCTCGTCGCCGCCGGGCTGCACCCCTCCCCGGTGCCGCACGCGCACGTGGTCACCTCGACCACCCACAAGACCCTGGGCGGCCCGCGCGGCGGGGTCATCCTGGCCACGGCGGACCTGGCCAAGAAGTTCAACTCGTCGGTGTTCCCCGGCCAGCAGGGCGGGCCGCTGGAGCACGTGATCGCCGCCAAGGCGGTGGCCTTCAAGCTGGCCGGGGAGCCGGCCTTCCGCGAGCGGCAGGAGCGCACCCTCGCCGGCGCCCGGATCCTGGCCGACCGGCTGCTGGCCGCCGACTCCCGCGAGGCGGGCATCGACGTGGTCAGCGGCGGCACCGACGTCCACCTCGTCCTCGTGGACCTGCGGGAGTCGGCGCTCGACGGCCGGCAGGCCGAGGACCGGCTGCACGCCATCGGCATCACCGTCAACCGCAACGCCGTGCCCTTCGACCCCCGCCCGCCGATGGTCAGCTCCGGGGTGCGCATCGGCACCCCCGCGCTGGCCGCCCGCGGCTTCGACCTCGACGACTTCGCCGAGGTGGCCGACGTGATCGCCGCCGCGCTGCGGCCCGAGGTGAGCGAGGAGCTGCTCGCCGAGCTCCGTACGAGGGTCACCCGGCTCGCCGAACGCCACCCGCTCTACCCCGACCTGACGGAGGTCCCCCGATGAGCCCCGGTTCCTCCCACGTCCCCCGCACCCCGGGCGCGGACCTGCCGGAGCACCCCGACTTCCTCTGGCGCGACGCGGAGCCGAAGCGCTCCTACGACGTGGTCATCGTCGGTGGCGGCGGGCACGGCCTGGCCACCGCGCACTACCTGGCGAAGAACCACGGCATCACGAACGTCGCGGTGCTGGAGAAGGGCTGGCTGGCCGGCGGCAACATGGCCCGCAACACCACGATCATCCGGTCCAACTACCTGTGGGACGAGAGCTCGGGCATCTACGAGCACGCGCTCAAGCTGTGGGAGGGGCTCGAGGAGGACCTCGGCTACCCGATCCTGTTCAGCCAGCGCGGCGTGCTCAACCTGGCCCACACCCTGCAGGACGTCCGTGACAGCGTGCGTCGGGTCGAGGCCAACAAGCTCAACGGCGTCGACGCGGAGTGGCTGGAGCCGGACGAGGTCCGCAAGGTCTGCCCGGTCGTCAACACCTCGACCGACATCCGCTACCCGGTCCTGGGGGCGACGTACCAGCCGCGCGCCGGCATCGCCAAGCACGACTACGTGGCCTGGGGCTTCGCCCGCCGCGCCGACGAGGCCGGGATCGACCTCGTCCAGGACTGCGAGGTCACCGGGTTCGCCACCGACGGCAACCGGGTCACCGGGGTGCAGACCACCCGCGGCACCATCGGCGCGGGCACCGTGGCCCTCTGCGCGGCGGGCCACACCTCCGTGCTCACCGACATGCTCGGCATCCGCGTGCCGATCCAGAGCCACCCGCTGCAGGCGCTGGTCTCCGAGCTGCTCGAGCCGGTGCACCCCACGGTGGTCATGTCCAACGCCGTCCACGTGTACGTCTCGCAGGCGCACAAGGGTGAGCTGGTCATGGGCGCCGGCGTCGACTCGTACAACGGCTACGGCCAGCGCGGCGCGTTCCACATCATCGAGCGCCAGATGGCCGCCGCCGTCGAGCTCTTTCCGGTGTTCGCGCGGGCGCACCTGCTGCGCACCTGGGGCGGCATCGTCGACACCAGCCCCGACGCCTCGCCGATCGTCGGGCGCACGCCCTACGACAACGTCTACCTCAACTGCGGCTGGGGCACCGGCGGGTTCAAGGCCACGCCCGGCATCGGCTCGGCCCTGGCGCACACCATCGCCCACGACGAGCCCCACCCGCTCGTGGCGCCGTTCAGCCTCGACCGGTTCGTCACCGGCGCGCTCGTCGACGAGCACGGCGCGGCCGCCGTGGCCCACTGACGCCCTCGCCCATCCACCCAGGAGTTCCCGTGCAACTCATCGCATGCCCGTGGTGCGGCCCCCGCGAGGAGGTCGAATTCCACTACGGCGGGCAGGCCCACGTCCCCTACCCGGACAACCCCGCCGAGCTCTCCGACGAGGAGTGGGCGCACTACGTCTTCTTCCGCGACAACCCCAAGGGCCGCTTCGCCGAGCGCTGGAACCACAGCGCCGGCTGCCGGCGCTGGTTCAACGCGATCCGCGACACCACCACCTACCGCTTCGAGAGCGTGTACCGCCTCGACGACCCGAAGCCGGGCGTGACCGAGCTCGCGAGGTCACGCGAGGGGAGGACAGCCCCGTGAGCACCCCCTTCCGCACCTCCGCGGGTGGTCGCATCGACCGCACCACCACCGTCGAGTTCACCTTCGACGGGCAGACCCTTCCCGGCCACCCCGGCGACACCCTGGCCTCGGCGCTGCTCGCCAACGGCCGGCACCAGGTCGCCACGAGCATCAAGCTCGGCCGGCCGCGCGGCATCGCCGCCGCCTGGGCCGAGGACCCGGGCGGCCTGGTGCAGATCGAGGAACCCTTCCCCGAGCCCATGCTGCTGGCCACCACCGTCGAGCTGTACGACGGCCTGGTCGCCCACGGCCTGCCGGGCCAGGGCCGCCTCGCCGACGTCCCCGACTCCGCCCGCTACGACGCGGTCCACCACCACGTGGACGTGCTCGTCGTGGGCGCCGGACCCGCGGGGCTGGCCGCCGCGCTCACGGCCGCCCGGTCCGGGGCTCGCGTCGCGCTCGTCGACGAGCAGTCCGAGGCCGGCGGTTCCCTGCTGTCGGGCACCGACCGGCTCGACGGGGCTCCGGCGCTGCAGTGGGTCGCCTCGGCGGTGGCGGAGCTGGCCGGCTCCCCGGAGGTGCTGCACCTGCAGCGCACCACCGCGTTCGGCAGCTACGACGACGGTTTCGTCCTGGCGCTCGAGCGGCGGACCGACCACCTCGGCGCCGCCGCGCCGCGCACCGTGTCCCGCCAGCGGGTCTGGCGCATCCGGGCACGGTCGGTCGTCCTCGCGACGGGGGCGCACGAGCGCCCGGTCGTCTTCGCCGACAACGACCGCCCGGGGATCATGCTCGCCGGCGCCGCCCGGACGTTCCTGCACCGCTACGGCGTGCTGCCCGGCCGCGAGGCCGTCGTGTTCACCACGAACGACAGCGCCTACGACGCCGCCCTCGACCTGCACCGCGCGGGGGTACGGGTGCAGGCGGTCGTCGACGCCCGGCCGGAGGGCTCGCCGCGCCGCGAGGAGTGCGAGCACGCCGGCATCCGCGTCCTGCCCGGTGCCGTCGTGTCCGGCACGCAGGGCGTCGAGCGGGTCACGCACGCCCTCGTCGCCCCGTTCGCGGACGGGGAGGTCGGCGCCGGCAGCGCGATCGGCTGCGACCTGCTCCTGGTCAGCGGGGGCTGGAACCCCGCGGTGCACCTGTACAGCCAGGCCCGCGGCCGGCTCCGCTACGACGAAGACCTCGGCGCGTTCCTCCCCGGGGAGGCGCTCGACGGCCTGACCGTCACCGGCTCGGCCGCCGGCGTGCTCGACCTGGCCGGGTGCCTGGCCGACGGGCAGCGCGGGACGCGCGCCGCGCTGTCGGCACTGGCGATCCCCCCGGCGGGGGAGGACCGGCTGCCCGCCACCCCGGACCCCGTCGTCCCGGCCGCGCCGCTGGTGCTGTGGCGGGTGCCGGACACCTCCGGCGCCGACGGCAGCACGTCGTTCGTCGACCTGCAGCGCGACGCGACGGTCGCCGACATCGCCCGGGCGGTCGGCGCCGGCCTGCGCTCCATGGAGCACGTCAAGCGGTACACGACGATCGGGACGGCGCACGACCAGGGCAAGACCTCCGGCGTCCTGACCTCGGGGATCGTCGCCGAGCTGCTGGGGGTCCCGGTGCAGGAGACCGGGACCACCACCTTCCGGCCGCCCTACACGCCGGTGGCCTTCGCCGCGCTGGCCGGCCGCGACCGCGGCCGGCTCTTCGACCCCGAGCGGGTCACCGCCCTGCACGAGTGGCACGGAGCGGCCGGGGCGGTCTTCGAGGACGTCGGCCAGTGGAAGCGTCCCCGGTACTACCCGCAGCCCGGCGAGGACATGGAGACCGCGGTCCTCCGCGAGTGCGCCGCGGCCCGCACCGGTGTCGGGCTCCTCGACGGCTCCACCCTCGGCAAGATCGACGTCCAGGGCCCGGACGCCGCCGTCCTCCTGGACCGGCTCTACACCAACCTGATGAGCAGCCTGAAGGTCGGCTCGGTCCGCTACGGGGTCATGTGCGGCGTCGACGGCATGGTCATCGACGACGGCACGGTGCTGCGCCTGGCCGAGGACCGCTTCCTCGTGCTCACCACCACCGGCGGCGCGGCGAAGATCCTCGACTGGATGGAGGAGTGGGCCCAGACCGAGTGGCCGGACCTGCGGGTCCACTGCACCTCGGTCACCGAGCAGTGGGTCACCTTCCCGGTCGTCGGCCCGCGCTCCCGCGACGTCGTCGGTGCCGTCTTCCCCGGCGTGGACGTCTCCGCCGAGGCGTTCCCGTTCATGACCTGGCGGGACACCACCCTCGAGGGCGTGCCGGTCCGGCTGGCCCGGATCAGCTTCTCCGGCGAGCTCGCCTACGAGGTCTACGTCAACCCCTGGTACGCGGTCGCGGTCTGGCAGCGGCTGCTCGAGGCCGGCCGCCCGTACGGCATCACGCCGTACGGCACGGAGACGATGCACGTCCTGCGCGCGGAGAAGGGCTACCCGATCATCGGGCAGGACACCGACGGCACCGTGACCCCGCACGACCTGGGCATGGCCTGGGCGGTGTCGAAGAAGAAGCCCGACTTCGTCGGCAAGCGGTCCTTCGCCCGCGTCGAGAACCAGAACCCGCTGCGCAAGCAGCTCGTCGGGCTGCTGCCCGTCGACCGGCGGACCGTGCTGCCGGAGGGCTCGCAGATCGTCGAGTACCGCGCCGACGGGCAGCTGCCGCCCCCGCCGGTCCCGATGCTGGGCCACGTCACCTCCAGCTACCGCAGCGCCGAGCTCGCCCGTCCCTTCGCCCTGGCACTGGTCAAGGGCGGCCGGGAGCGCATCGGCGAGACCGTCCACGTCCCCGTCAACGGCACCCTCGTCCCGGTCGAGGTCACCGGCTCGGTGCTGGTCGATCCCGAAGGAGCCCGCCGCGATGGCTGAGCTGCTGCGCACGCACCCGCTCGAGGGGTGGCGTACCGCGTTCGAGCGCCTGCCCGACACCGTCCGCGTCACCGCCGAGCCGTTCGTCGCGATGGCCGACGTCCGGCTGCGCACGGTCGACGCCGAGGCGTCCGCCGCGCTGGGCGTCGACCTGCCGACGGCGCCCAACACCTGGGTGCCGGCCGGGTCGGGGCGGGCCGTCTGGCTCGGCCCCGACGAGTGGCTGCTCACCAGCACCACCGAGGCGCCCGAGGAGCTCGAGGCCCGGGTCCGCGCCGCCGTCGTCGGCCTGGGCGGGGCGGCCACCGACGTCTCCGCCCAGCGGATCGGCCTGCGGCTGACCGGCGCCCGGGTGCGCGACGTCCTGGCCAAGGGCTGCTCGATCGACCTGCACCCGCGGGCCTTCGGTCGGGGGAGCAGCGCGCAGACGACGCTCGGCCAGGCCGGGATCGTGCTGCTGGCCCTGTCCGACAGCGGCGACGACGTCGTCGTCCTCGTCCGGTCCTCCTTCGCCGGCTACCTCGCCGACTGGCTGCTCGACGCGGCCCTCGAGTTCACCCCCACCCCCGACCGCTGACCGGCCCGCACGTCAGGAGCAGAGCAATGTCCACCACCCCTCGAGTGGTCATCATCGGAGCGGGGATCGTCGGCGCCAACCTGGCCGACGAGCTGACCGCCCGCGGCTGGGACCGCGTCACCGTGGTCGACCAGGGCCCCCTCCCGCTGACCGGGGGCTCCACCTCGCACGCCCCCGGGCTGGTCTTCCAGACCAACCCCTCCAGGACGATGACGGCGTTCGCCAGCTACACCGTCGAGAAGCTCCTGAGCATCGACGTCGACGGCGCCTGGTGCTTCAACCAGGTCGGCGGCCTCGAGGTCGCCACCACGCCGGAGCGGCTCGCCGACCTGCACCGCAAGCAGGGCTGGGCCACCTCCTGGGGCGTCGAGGCCCAGGTGGTCGACGTGGACGAGTGCGTGCGGCTGCACCCGCTGGTCGACCGCGACCGCATCCTCGGCGGCCTGCACATCCCCAGCGACGGCCTGGCCAAGGCCTCCCGGGCCGTCGTCGCGCTGGCCCGCCGCGCCGAGGCCCGGGGGGCCCGCTTCCAGGGCTCGACACGGGTGACCGGCATCGAGCAGACCGGCGGCCGGGTGACCGGCGTCCGGACCCCGGACGGCGTCATCCCCGCCGACGTCGTGGTCTCCTGCGCCGGCTTCTGGGGCCAGGAGCTCGGCGCGATGGTCGGGATGGACGTGCCGCTGCTGCCGCTGGCCCACCAGTTCGTCTGGACCGGCCAGGTGCCGGAGCTGGTCGGCCGCAACGACGAGCTGAGCGAGGCGAGCCTGCCGATCCTGCGCCACCAGGACCAGGACCTCTACTACCGGGAGCGCGCCGACCGCCTGGGCATCGGTTCCTACGCCCACCGGCCGATGCCGGTCGACCTGCGCGAGCTGCCCCAGGGGGACGGCGTCCGCGAGTCGTCGATGCCCTCGATGCTGCCCTTCACCGAGGAGGACTTCGCCCCGGCGTGGGAGCAGAGCCAGCTGCTGCTGCCCTCGCTGCGTTCGTCCAAGATCGACAGCGGCTTCAACGGCGTCTTCTCGTTCACCCCGGACGGCGGCCCGCTGATCGGCGAGTCCCGGGACGTGGCCGGCTTCTGGATCGCCGAGGCGGTCTGGGTGACCCACTCGGCGGGGGTGGCCCGGTCGGTGGCCCAGCTGCTCGTCGACGGGCGCAGCGAGGTCGACCTGCACGGCTGCGACGTGCACCGCTTCGAGGACGTCCAGCTCGCCCCGGAGTACGTCAGCGAGACCTCGCAGCAGAACTTCGTGGAGGTCTACGACGTGATCCACCCGCTGGAGCCGCGGCTGTCGCCGCGCGACCTGCGGGTCAGCCCCTTCCACGACCGTCAGCAGGAGCTCGGCGCGGTCTTCCTCGAGGCCGCCGGCTGGGAGCGGCCGCACTGGTACGAGGCCAACGCGCACCTGGTGGACGAGCTGCCCGCCGAGTGGGTGCCGCCCGGGCGCGACGCGTGGGCGGGGCGGTTCTGGTCCCCGATCGCGGCCGCCGAGGCGTGGAAGACCCGCACCGCCGTGGCCATGTACGACATGACGCCGCTCAAGCGGCTCGAGGTCAGCGGGCCCGGCGCCCTGGCGCTCCTTCAGCGGCTGACGACCGGGGAGATGGACAAGTCCGTCGGGTCGGTGACCTACACGCTCGCCCTCGACGAGGCCGGCGGCATCCGCAGCGACCTCACCGTCGCCCGGCTGGGGGAGCAGCTGTTCCAGGTCGGCGCGAACGGCCCCCTCGACCACGACCACCTGCTCCGCGAGGCGCCGGACGACGGCAGCGTGCAGGTCCGCGACATCACCGGCGGCACGTGCTGCATCGGCCTGTGGGGCCCCCGGGCCCGCGACCTCGTGCAGCGGCTCAGCGCGGACGACTTCTCCAACGACGGGCTGAAGTACTTCCGCGCGAAGCGGGCCCGGATCGGCGGGGTGCCGGTCACGGCGATGCGGCTGTCCTACGTCGGCGAGCTCGGCTGGGAGCTCTACACGAGCGCCGACAACGGCCGGCGGCTGTGGGACGTGCTGTGGCGTGCCGGCCAGGACCTCGGGGTGATCGCGGCGGGCCGCGCGGCCTTCAACAGCCTGCGGCTGGAGAAGGGCTACCGCGCCTGGGGCCACGACATGACCACCGAGCACGACCCCTACGAGGCCGGCCTCGGCTTCGCCGTGCGGAAGCAGAAGACGGCCGACTTCG
The DNA here is from genome assembly GCF_054049955.1 of Geodermatophilus sp. SYSU D00758. Classification (NCBI taxonomy): domain Bacteria; kingdom Bacillati; phylum Actinomycetota; class Actinomycetes; order Geodermatophilales; family Geodermatophilaceae; genus Geodermatophilus; species Geodermatophilus sp. SYSU D00758. Next base: position 22,671 of record NZ_JBJGYK010000050.1, on the reverse strand, counting down.
TCGGGCGGGACGCCCTCGCCGAAGTCGGCGACGACACGGTGAGCCGCCGGCTGTCCTGCCTGACGATCGACGACGGCCGCAGCGTCGTCCTCGGCCACGAGCCGGTGTTCGTCGACGGCCGCCCGGCCGGCTACGTGACCAGCGCGGCCTTCGGGCACACCGTCGGCCGGCCGATCGCCTACGCCTGGCTGCCGGCCTCGGCGACCGTCGGGACAGGCGTCGAGATCGACTACTTCGGCACCCGCGTCCCCGCCACCGTCACCGCCGAGCCGCTCGTCGACCCGGAGATGACCCGGCTCCGCGGCTGAGTCAAGGACCCCCTTGCCCCCCGCCACTCGCAGGCTCGCGGCGGGACCCTGCAAGGGGGCCGCCACCAACCGCCGGACCGGCGGGCGACCCCGACCACCCCCGGGGCCGTCCGCCCGCGCCCTCGCCCACCCCCGGAGGACCCCCCATGCGCACCGACACCATCGAGACGTTCCTGGAGCAGCTCGCCGCCAGGGTGCCCGCCCCGGGAGGCGGCGCCACCGCCGCGCTGCACGCGGCCCAGGCCGCCGCCCTGGTGGCGATGGTCGCCCGCTACAGCGACTCGGCGAAGTACGCCGACCACGCCGAGGAGATCGCCACCGTCACGGCCACCGCCGACCGGCTGCGTCAGAACGCGGTGGGCCTGGCCGAGGAGGACGCCGCGGCCTTCACCGCGGTCACCGAGGCCTACCGGCTCCCCAAGGGGACAGATGACGAGTCGGCCACGCGGTCGGAGGCCATCGCGAGGGCCCTGGTCGCGGCCGCGAACGTGCCGGCGATCGTCGTCGTCGTCGCCGAGCAGGTCCTGGACCTGGCCGAGCAGCTCCTGCCGATCGGCAACCGCAACGTGATCACCGACGTCGCCGCGGCCGCCGAGGCCGCCCGGGCCGCGGCCACGACGGCCCGGGTCAACGTGGAGGTCAACCTGGGCGGCATCACGGACGCGGCGGTCTGGGGGGAGCTCGCAGCGGTGGTCGACACCGTCGACGACCTCGTCCTCCGCGCGGAGAAGGTCACCGCCGCCGTCCGGGACGGGCTGGTCCGGTGACCGCGACGTTGAGCGGTACCGAGCTGGCCGCGGGCATCCGCGCGGAGGTCGCCGCCGCGGCCGCGGACCTGGCCGCCGCCGGGACGCCGCCCCGGCTGGCCGTGGTCGTCGCGACGGCCGACGAGTCCAGCGCCTGGTACGTCCGCTCCATCGCCCGGGCCGCCGAGCGGACCGGCATCGCCTGCACCGTGGTCGCCCTCGGGGAGACGGCGACGCCGGACCGGATCCGCGCCGAGCTGGCCGCGCTGAGCGCGGACCCCACCGTGCACGGCATCATCCTGCAGACCCCGCTGCCGGCCGACGCCGTCCTCGAGGACCTCGCCGCGTCGATCGACCCGGCCAAGGACGTCGACGGCGCCAACCCGCTCAGCCTGGGCCGGCTGGCCGCGGGCCTGCCCGCCTTCCCGCCGGCGACCGCGGAAGCGGTGCTCGCGCTCCTGGACCACCACTGCGTCCCGCTGTCCGGTGCGCACGCGGTCGTGGTCGGGCGGTCCACCGTCGTCGGCAAGCCGGCGGCCCACCTGCTGCTGCAGCGGGACGCGACCGTGACCGTCTGCCACAGCCGCTCCAAGGATCTGGCCGCGGTCACCCGGTCGGCGGACGTGCTCGTCGCGGCGGTCGGGCGGCCGGAGCTCCTCACGAGCGAGCACGTCGCCGAGGACGCGGTCGTCATCGACGTCGGGACCAACCCGACGCCCGACGGCGGACTGGTCGGCGACGTCGACGCCGGCTCGGTCGCCGGACGCGCCGCGGGGCTGACACCGGTTCCCGGCGGGGTCGGCCCGGTCACCACGGCACTGCTCCTGCAGCACACGGTCTCCTCCGCGCGCGACGGAGCACTTCCATGACCGGCACGGCGTTGGCCGACCGCCCGCCCGTGGACACGCGCAACTCGACGCACCCCCTCGGCCGGGTGCTCCGCGCGGGTCGGCCGCTGGTCTGCGGCATCCTCAACGTCACCCCCGACTCCTTCTCCGACGGCGGGTTGTTCGACAGCCTCGAGCGAGCCGTGGAGCACGGGCGAGGCCTGGCCGCCGAGGGAGCCGATCTCATCGACATCGGCGGGGAGTCGACCCGACCCGGCTCACGCCCGCCGACCCTCGCCGAGGAGCTCGACCGCGTCGTCCCGGTGGTCGAGGTCCTGGCCCGGCAGGTCCCCGTCCCGCTCTCGGTGGACACCTCCCGCCCCGAGGTGATGCGGGCCGCGGTGGCCGCCGGGGCGAGCATGGTCAACGACGTCCGGGCGCTGCAACGGCCGGGCGCCCTGGAGGCGGCCGCGCAGCTCGGCGTGCCGGTGTGCCTCGTGCACATGCAGCGCTCGCCGGAGACCATGCAGGAGGACCCGCGCTACCGGGACGTCGTCACCGACGTCCGCGCCTTCCTCGCCGGGCGCATCGGTGCCTGCCTCGACGCCGGCGTCCGCCCCGAGCACGTGGTGGTCGACCCGGGGTTCGGGTTCGGCAAGACGCTGTCGCACAACGTCGCGCTCCTGGCGTCGCTGGACGCGTTCACCGGCCTGGGTGTCCCGGTCATGGTGGGGCTGTCCCGCAAGTCGATGCTCGGGCAGCTGACCGGGCGGACCGTGGGGGACCGGCTGCCCGGATCGCTGGCCGCGGCGCTCGCCGCGGTCCAGCGAGGAGCCTCCGTGCTCCGCGTGCACGACGTCGCGGCGACGCGGGACGTCCTGACGGTCCTGGACGCCCTCGGCCCCGTGTAACCGGCCGGCGGCCTGGTGACGTGCCGGAACGGCTCCCCTGCAGGGTCCCGCGGCGAGCGTGCGAGCGGTGGGGGGCAGGGGGCTCTCTGTCAGATCACCGCGCGGATCGCCTGCTCGAACCCCAGGACGTGCTCGCGGGCGAGGTCGTCGGCCCGGTCGGCGTCGCCGGCGGCGATCGCCCGGAGCAGCTCCACGTGCTCGCCGACGTGCTCGTCCACCGTGGGCAGGCGGTCGAGGAACAGGCAGAAGATCCGCGTCGCGAGGTTGTCGTAGCGGATGAGGACGTCCTCCAGGTGGGGGTTGCCGGCCGCCCGGTAGATGGCCCGGTGCACGGCGAGATCCCAGCGCATGAGCTCGGTCTGGTCGGTCTGCGCGACGTCCAGGTGCTGGATGCGCGAGGCCAGCTCCTCGAGCTCGGCATGCCCCGTGCGGGCGGCCCGCTCGGCGGCACGGCGGGCCGCCAGCGGCTCGAGCTGCGCGCGGATGTCGGAGATGTGCGCGAGGTCGGAGATGTCCATCCCGGTCGCGAAGGTCCCTCGCCGCGGGTAGGACACCACGAGCCGGTCGCCCTCCAGACGCTTCAGCGCCTCGCGGACCGGTGTCCGGCCCACGCCGAGGTCCTTGGCCAGGGCGTCGTCGTCGATCGGGTCGCCCGGTCGGATGTCGAGCATGATCAGCCGGTCCCGGATCGCCACGTAGGCCCTGTCCGCCAGGGACGTGGCAGCCGACGGGTCCAGATCCAGCGGTGCGGCGGTCACCAGCAGATCGTAGAGGTTGTCGGCCAACGGGTCTTGCCTCTTCAGAGGGATCGACATACCGTCACTCTACATCTGATATACCAACTGTGTATCTGCTTCGCGGTTGGTGTCGGGGTCGCACACCGACGGGGGAGAGGGAGGCACGGGTGACCATCAGCGCCTTCGACCTGTTCAAGGTGGGGATCGGCCCGTCCAGCTCGCACACCGTCGGTCCCATGCGGGCCGCCGCCACCTTCGTCTCGCGCCTGTCCGAGCAGGGGTTGCTCGGGCGGGTGGCCGGCGTCCGGTGCGAGCTGTTCGGCTCCCTCGGCGCCACCGGGCACGGGCACGGCAGCGTCAAGGCCGTCGTCCTCGGCCTCGAGGGCGAGCAGCCCGACCTCGTCGACCCCGTCGCGGCCGGACCACGGGTCGACACCGTCCGCCGCGAGGGCAAGCTGGCCCTGGCCGGCGAGCACGTCGTCGCCTTCTCCGTGGACGACGACGTCGTGCTGCACCGGCGCAAGCGGCTGGACTTCCACAGCAACGGCATGCGCTTCCGGGCCCTGGACGCGGGCGGTGACGAGGTCGACCGGCGCGAGTACTACTCGGTGGGTGGCGGGTTCGTCCTCGACGAGGACGACGCCGGCAACCCTGTCGTCGTCGAGGACAGCACGCCCGTGCGGTACCCCTTCCGCACCGGCGAGGAGCTGCTGGCCCGGACGCGCGAGACGGGGCTGCGGATCAGCGACGTGATGCTGGCCAACGAGCTGGCCTGGCGCAGCGAGGCGGAGGTCCGCGCCGGGCTGCTGCACATCTGGTCGGTCATGCAGGAGTGCGTGGCGCGCGGCACCCGGACCCCCGGCGTCCTGCCCGGCGGGCTCAAGGTCCGCCGGCGCGCGGCCGCGCTGCGCGCCCAGCTGGAGGCCCACCCGGACGAGGCCGACCCGCTGCGCGCGATGGAGTGGGTCACCCTCTACGCCCTCGCGGTCAACGAGGAGAACGCGGCCGGCGGGCGGGTGGTCACCGCCCCGACGAACGGCGCGGCCGGGATCGTGCCGGCCGTCCTGCACTACTACCGCGACTTCGTGGGCTCGTGCTCCGAGGACGGGGTGGTGCGGTTCCTGCTCACCGCCGCTGCGATCGGGCTGCTGTTCAAGGAGAACGCCTCGATCTCCGGGGCGGAGGTCGGCTGCCAGGGCGAGGTCGGCTCGGCCTGCTCCATGGCCGCCGCCGGGCTGGCCGAGGTCCTCGGCGGGACGCCGGAGCAGGTGGAGAACGCCGCCGAGATCGGCATCGAGCACAACCTCGGGCTCACCTGCGACCCGGTCGGCGGGCTGGTGCAGATCCCCTGCATCGAGCGCAACGCCGTCGGCTCGGTCAAGGCGATCACCGCGGCGCGCATGGCCGTCCGCGGCGACGGCCGGCACCACGTCCCGCTCGACAAGGCGATCAAGACGATGCGCGAGACCGGTGCGGACATGAAGGACAAGTACAAGGAGACCGCCCGTGGCGGGCTGGCGCTCAACATCGTCGAGTGCTGAGGAGGCACCCGTGTCCCACCCGTTCACCCTCACGCTCAGCTGCCAGGAGCGCCCGGGGATCGTGCACGCGGTCAGCTCGTTCCTGTTCGGGCACGGCTGCGACATCGTCGAGCACCAGCAGTTCGACGACGCCGTCCGCGGCCAGCTGTTCCTGCGCACCGCCTTCGTCTGCGCCGAGGACACCGACTGCGAGCGCCTCTCGGCGGACTTCCGGGCGGTGGCCGACGAGTTCGGCATGAGCTACCAGGTCAGCGGCGACCGGCCGCTGCGGGTGGTCGTCATGGTGTCGAAGCTCGGTCACTGCCTCAACGACCTGATCTTCCGCTGGCGGGCCGGCAGCCTGGGCGCCGAGCTCGTCGCCGTGGTGTCCAACCACGAGGACCTGCGCCCGATGGCGGAGGCGGCCGGTCTCCCGTTCGTCCACGTCCCGGTGACGCCGGCCACCAAGCGCGAGGCCGAGGCACGGCTGCTCGACCTGGTCGACGAGCACCGGGCCGATCTGGTCGTCCTGGCCCGCTACATGCAGATCCTCTCCGACGAGACGTGCGCCGCCCTGTACGGCCGGGCGATCAACATCCACCACTCGTTCCTGCCGGGGTTCAAGGGGGCCAAGCCCTACCACCAGGCCTTCGACCGGGGGGTGAAGCTGGTCGGTGCGACCGCCCACTACGTCACCCCCGACCTGGACGAGGGGCCGATCATCGAGCAGGAGGTCATCCGCATCGACCACACCTACGACCCGCGCGCCCTCGCCACGGTCGGCCAGGACGCCGAGGCGCTGGCGCTGTCGCGCGCCGTCCGGTGGCACAGCGAGCAGCGGGTGCTGCTCAACGGGCACAGCACCGTCGTCTTCCGCTGACCCGGCCGCCCGGGGCTGCGCCCGTGGCCCTCGACCGGGCTGGTCACGCCGGCGCCACCGAGGGAATCCGCTGCCGCCTTGCGCGCGTTACCCGGGCGCGGGCACCCGGCCGGCCCCGGCCACCGGGTGGATCGGCAAGCAGGGAGGCGGGATGGGTACCGACACGACCGGTCCGACGGTCGTCGGCTGCACCCGGTGCGGACGAGGCAACCGGGTGCCGAGCACCGGCCGCGGGCGCGCGCGCTGCGCCGCGTGCGGCGCCGACCTGCCCTGGCTGGTGAGCGCGGACGACACCGACTTCACCGGCGTGGTCGAGGAGAGCCGGCTGCCGGTGCTCGTCGACGTCTGGACGCCGTGGTGCGGGCCGTGCCGGATGGTCGCTCCCGTGGTGGAGCAGATCGCCCGCGAGCGGGCCGGCCGGCTCAAGGTGGTCAAGGTCGACGCGGACGCCGCCCCGCAGGTCAGCAGCCGCCTCGGGGTGCGGAGCATCCCGACCCTCGTGCTCTTCGCGAACGGGCAGGAGCAGGCCCGGGTCACGGGTGCGCTGCCCGCTCCGGCGATGCGCCGTTGGCTCGACGACGCCCTGACCGCGGTTCGCTGAGCCGTCCACCCGTCCCGCGCCCACCCACCCGTCGATGCGCCGTCGGGCGGCCGGTCAGTCCTCGCGTGGCTGAGTCGGCATCGCCAGCGTCACCCAGTCGTGCATGCCGCCGCGGTAGTACGCCAGCGCACCGGCGGGGTGGCCGGCCTCCAGCAGCTGCCGGATGGCGTCCGGGGACTGGGGGCACTGGGGGCCGTTGCAGAAGAGGATCGACAGCCGGTGGGGGTCCAGCTCACCGCGGCGCTCGACCACCTGGTCGTGGGGGATGAGCACCGAGCCGGGGATCGTGCGGCCGCCGAACGACCCGGCCGTGCGGCAGTCGACGAGCAGTGCTCCCCGTGCGGCCAGGTCGGTGAGCTCCAGCTCGCCGACGGTGCGGACGCCGGGAGCGGACTCGAGGCTCTGCAGCTCGCCCCACGTGGTGTCCACCGCGACGACGTCCGTGGCCCCCTCGACCGGCCACGGCACGCTGCGCGGCGCCTCGCGACGAGAACGTCCCTGCCGCTGCATCTCTCCGTCCTCCACGGTCACGAGCCTCCCACCCGCCCGGGCACGACGCTCCCGGAGCACGCGCCCCCGACACGGGCCGTCCCTGCTGCCCGGCGCCGCGGCCGGGCCTCGTCGAGCCGACCGTGCCGGTCCTCGTCGAGCCGACCGTGCCGGTCCTCGGCAAGGTGTACGGGGAGCCGGCCCGGTCGTGGGCCGGCCCCCGGTGCCGCGGGGAGCGCGAGGGAGGAACCCGACGTGAAGCTGCTGCTGCCCGACTCGGTCCCGCTGGCCCCGGACCTGCCCGAGGGTGTCCAGGCGGTCGTCTACGGCGCCGGCGCACCGGTGCCCGACGAGCACCTCGACGCCGACGCGCTGGTGGTGTGGGGCAGCTCCGAGGCCGATCTCGCCGCGATCGCCGGACGGATGCCGCGGCTGCGCTGGGTGCAGACCCTCGCGGCCGGGCCGGACGCGGTGCTCGGCGCGGGCTTCCCCGAGGGCGTCGTCCTCACCTCGGGGGCGGGGCTGCACAACCGGACGGTCACCGAGCACGCGCTGGCCCTGGTGCTCGCGCTGCTGCGCCGGCTGCCCGCCGCCGGGCGGGCCCAGGCCGGGCACCGCTGGGCCGGGGAGCTCGGGGGGCTCCAGCCGCTGCACCCCGAGGGGGCGGTGACGACCCTCATCGACGCCCGGGTGCTCATCTGGGGCTTCGGTTCGATCGGCCAGACCCTGGCGCCGGTGCTGCGCGCGCTCGGCGCCCGCGTGCGGGGCGTGGCGCGCAACGAGGGGGAGCGGGCCGGGTTCCCCGTCGCCGCCGAGGCCGACCTGGAGCGGGAGCTCGCACGCACCGACGTGCTGGTGATGATCCTGCCCTCGACCGCCGGGACCAGGCACGCCCTGGACGCCCGCCGCCTGGGCGCGCTGCCGGCGCACGCCCACGTGGTCAACGTCGGCCGCGGCTCCACCGTCGACGAGGCTGCGCTCACCGCGGCCCTGGCGGAGGGCCGGCTCGCCGGCGCGGCGCTCGACGTGACCGAGACCGAGCCGCTGCCGCCTGACTCCCCGCTGTGGGACGCGCCGGGCCTCCTCCTCACCCCGCACGCCGCCGGGGGCCGGCCCGTCGGCTCCGACGAGCTGATCGCCGCGAACGCCGCGGCGCTGCTGGCCGGCGGGCGGCTGCGCAACGTCGTCGAGCGCTGAGCCACCCCGGATGCGCGGACGCCCCGGCCCGCGCGGTGCGGGCCGGGGCGTCCGGTCGGGCAGTGCCTACCGCAGGTCGAAGCGGTCGAGCTCCATGACCTTGACCCAGGCGGCGACGAAGTCGCGCACGAACTTCTCCTCGGCGTCGTCGGCCGAGTAGACCTCGACGATGCCCCGGAGGATGGAGTTCGAGTTGAACACCAGGTCGGCCGCGGTGGCGGTGCGCACGACGTTGCCGTCGGCGTCCAGCCCCTCGTAGATGCCCTCGGTGTCGACCGAGGTCCGCCACGAGATCCCCAGGTCGAGCAGGTTGCGGAAGAAGTCCTGCGACAGCACGCCGGGGTTGTCGGTGAAGACGCCGTGCCGGACACCGCCGGTGTTGGCGCCGAGCACCCGCAGGCCGCCGACGAGCAGGGTCATCTCCTTGGCGGTCAGCTCGAGCATGTAGGCCCTGTCGACCAGCAGCGTCTCCGGCTGGAGCTTGCTGCCCGGTGCGATCCAGTTGCGGAAGCCGTCGGCCCGCGGCTCGAGCCAGCGGAAGTTGTCGACGTCGGTCTGCTCCTGGGAGGCGTCGGTGCGGCCCGGGGAGAAGGGCACGGTCACCTGGACGCCGGCGTCGGCCGCGGCCTTCTCCACCGCCGCGCTGCCGCCGAGCACGATCACGTCGGCGAGCGAGACCCGCTTGCCGGTCTGCTCCTCGAACTCCGCCTTCACGCGCTCGAGCACCGGCAGCACGTCCCGGACGCCCTCGTTGACCGCCCAGCCGATCTGCGGCTCGAGCCGCAGCCGGGCGCCGTTGGCGCCGCCGCGCTTGTCCGTGCCGCGGTAGGACGCGGCGGCGGACCAGGCCGTGTGCACCAGCTGGGGGACGGTCAGCCCGGAGGCGAGCAGGCGCTGCTTGAGGTCGGCGACCTCCGCCTCGCCCACGAGCTCGTGGTCGACGGCGGGGACCGGGTCCTGCCAGATGAGCTCCTCGGCCGGCACGTCCGGGCCGAGGTAGCGGCTCTTCGGGCCCATGTCGCGGTGCAGCAGCTTGAACCAGGCGCGCGCGTACTGGTCGGCGAAGTACTCCGGGTCGTCCCGGAACCGCTCGGCGTACAGCCGGAGCTCGGGGTCGACCTTGAGCGCGAGGTCCGTGGTCGCCATCATCGGCGGGTTCTTCTTGCCCTCGATGTGCGCGTCGGGGACGAGCTCCTGCGCCTCGGGGTTCTTGGGCTTCCACTGCTTGGCGCCGGCCGGGCTCTCGGTGAGCTCCCAGTCGTAGCCGAACAGCGTCTCCCAGTAGGAGTTGTCCCACTGCGTGGGCGTCGGGGTCCAGGCGCCCTCGAGGCCGCTGGTGATCGTGTCGGCGCCCTTGCCGGTGCCGTGCTGGCTGATCCAGCCCAGGCCGTTGCCGTGCACCGGGCAGCCCTCGGGCTCCGGGCCGACGAGCTCGGGGTTGCCCGCGCCGTGCGTCTTGCCGAAGGTGTGGCCACCGCCGATGAGGGCGACGGTCTCCTCGTCGGTCATGCCCATCCGGCGGAAGGTCACCTTGATGTCGTGGGCCGAGGCGAGCGGGTCGGGCTGGCCCTTCGGACCCTCGGGGTTGACGTAGATCAGACCCATGGTCACCGCGGCGAGGTGCCCCTCGTCGAGGTCGAGCGGGGCCTCGTCGGCGTAGCGCTCGTCGCCGAGCCAGGTGTCCTCCGGACCCCAGAAGACCTCCTCGGGCTGCCAGACGTCCTCGCGGCCGAAGGCGAAGCCGAAGGTCGGCAGGCCCATGTCGTCGTGCGCGACGTTGCCGGCGAGCACGAGCAGGTCGGCCCAGGACAGCTTGCGGCCGTACTTCTGCTTGACCGGCAGCAGCAGGCGGCGGGCCTTGTCGAGGTTGGCGTTGTCCGGCCAGCTGTTCAGCGGGGCGAACCGCTGGCCGCCGTCACCGCCGCCGCCGCGGCCGTCGGCGATCCGGTAGGTGCCGGCCGCGTGCCACGACATGCGGATGAACAGCGGGCCGTAGTGGCCCCAGTCGGCCGGCCACCAGTCCTGCGAGGTGCGCATGACCTCGACGACGTCGCGCTTGACCGCCTCGACGTCGAGCTTCGCGAACTCGGCCTTGTAGTCGAAGTCCTCGCCCAGCGGGTCGGAGTCCTTCGACGGCTTGTTCAGCACCGAGAGGTCGACCTGGTTCGGCCACCAGTCCCGGTTGCTCTGGGGCCGCCGGTTCGTCACCTGGGTCGGCGACGGGATCGCCGGGTTCTCGCTCTCGCTGGTGCTGTCGGTCGCGACCTTGTTCTCTTCGCTCTTCACGGTGTCCCTCTCTCTGCTGCGGTGCGGTCGGGTGGGGCGGGGGACGGGCCGGCCGCGCAGGACGGGCAGCGGCCCCAGTAGACGACCTCGGCCTCGTCGATGACGAAGCCGCCGTCGTCGGAGGGGGTCAGGCAGGGTGCGGCACCCGTGGCGCAGTCGACGTCGACGATGGCGCCGCAGGACCGGCAGACCAGGTGGTGGTGGTTGTCGCCGACCCGCGCCTCGTAGCGCGCGACCGAGCCCTGCGGCTGGATGCGCCGCACCAGCCCGCTGTCGGTCAGGGCGCGCAGCACGTCGTACACGGCCTGGTGCGACACCGCCCCCATGCGGGCCCGGGCGGCGCCGATCAGCGTCTCGGTGTCGACGTGCGGGTGCGCGTGGACGGCGTCCAGCACCGCCAGCCGCGGGCGGGTGACCCGCAGACCCGCCGCCCGCAGGAGGCGTTCGAGGTCTGCGGCGTCCGGCACGGCCCCATCGTGGCCCCCTGTCTGGAACGAGTCAAGAACTGAGCGGGCCCGGCGCGGCCGAGAGGTCGAGGGTCCGCCAGGCCCCACCGGTCCAGGGCCGCCGGCTGAACTCCAGGCGCAGGGCGCCGGGCCGGGCGTCGATCAACTGGCCGCACACGGTGGCGAAGACCAGCCCGTCCTGCTCGTGGCGGACCACCAGCGCGCCGGGGTCGTCCTGGGGCGGTGCCGCCCGGACGAGCGCGCGCCAGCCCTCCGGGACCTCCGCCGCGGCGAAGGCGGGCAGGTGGCGGTCGGCCTTGCGGTCCTCGGGGCCGCCGGAGGTGATCATCGTCGTCCCCTCGGCGTGGGCCGTGCGGGTCAGCGCGGCACCGTCGAAGTCCCAGGTGGTCAGCCCGTCCGGGGCCGCCAGCGCCAGCAGGAAGCTCGCCATCCCCTCCAGCCGCACGTGCGCGGGCCAGTCCGCGCCGTGCGCCACCCCCAGCAGGGGGAGGACGCCGCGGCTGGCCGCTCCCGGTGCGGCGGCCGGCCGCTGCGGCCGGTTGAGCACCAGGGCGGTGACGCCGGTGCCGACGTCGGTGGCGCACCAGGTGCCGCCGGCGGCGCGGTCCCGGCCGCCGACGACGTCGGGCAGCTCGGGCCACCACCGGCCGGGGTCGTCGAACTCCCGCGTCGTCAGCTCGTCGCGCAACGCCAGGACCCGGACCGGACGGCCGGCGGCCCAGCGGACGACCACGGTGCACACCCGGCCGATGATCCCAGCGGCCGGCCCGCCCGGTCGACGGCGGGCCTCCCGCGCGGCCCTGCGAGGATCGGTGCGAGCCCGCATCCCGAGGAGGACGAGTCCGACATGCCCAGAGCCCTGCTGCTGGAGAACATCGACCCGGTGGCGGTGGAGCTGCTGTCCTCGGCCGGGTACGAGGTGGAGGCGCGGCGAGGTGCGCTCGACGAGGCCGACCTGGTCGCCGCCCTGGACGGCGTGGACCTGCTCGGCATCCGGTCGAAGACGCAGGTGACCGCGGAGGTCGTGCGCCGGCACCCCGGTCTGGCGGCGGTGGGGGCCTTCTGCATCGGCACCAACCAGATCGACCTGGCCGCCGCGGCGGGCGCGGGCGTGGCGGTGTTCAACGCGCCCTACTCGAACACCCGCAGCGTCGTCGAGCTGGCGATCGCGGAGATCATCAGCCTGGCGCGGCGGCTGAACGACCGGGACCGCGCGCTGCACGCCGGGATCTGGGACAAGTCGGCGACCGGCAGCCACGAGATCCGCGGGCGGACGCTGGGCATCGTCGGCTACGGCAACATCGGCAGCCAGCTGTCGGTGCTGGCCGAGGCGCTGGGCATGCGGGTGCTGTTCTACGACCTGGAGGACAAGCTCGCCCTCGGCAACGCCGAGGCCTGCGGCAGCCTGGAGGAGCTGCTGGAGCGGGCGGAGACCGTGTCGCTGCACGTGGACGGGCGGGCCGGCAACGCCGGGCTCTTCGGCGCCGAGCAGTTCGCCCGGATGCGCCGGCGCAGCCTGTTCCTCAACCTCTCGCGCGGCTTCGTCGTCGACCACCGGGCGCTGCGCGAGCACGTCCTGTCCGGCCACATCGCCGGGGCGGCGGTCGACGTCTTCCCCGACGAGCCGCGCGAGCAGGGCGACCCCTTCGACTCGGTGCTGCGCGGGCTGCCCAACGTCATCCTCACCCCGCACGTCGGCGGGTCGACCCAGGAGGCGCAGTACGACATCGGCCGGTTCGTGGCCGGCAAGCTGGCCGACTACGGGCGCACCGGGACGACGACGCTGAGCGTGAACCTGCCCGCGGTGGCCCTGCACGGGTCCTCCGCGGGCCGGTTCGCGCTGCTGCACCGCAACGTGCCCGGCGTCATGGCGCGCGTCGACGCGCTGGTCGGCGAGCACGGGCTGAACGTGGACGGCCAGGTGCTGGCCACCCGCGGGGAGCTCGGCTACGTCGTCACCGACGTCAACGACACCGTGCCCCCCGCGCTGCTGGCCGCCCTCCGGGCCCTCCCGGAGACCGTCCGCCTGACGGCGCTGCCCCGGCGGTCCTGAGCCGGGCGGTCGGGACGGGTCAGCGCCCGGCGGCGTCGTCCCCGTCCGGGCCGCGCTCGTCCCCGCCCTGCTCCTGGCCCTTCCCCAGCCGCACCCCCGGGGACCGGGCGTCCATGCGTTCGAGGCGCTGGCGGATGGCCGCGACGTTGAGCGCGAGGTCCTCGAGCGCCTCCACGGCGCGCGTCCCGAGCGCGAAGGTCAGGTTCTCGCGCTGCCGCTCGGGGCTCGGCTCCCGTTCGGACGGCGGTATCCGGGTGCGCCCGGGACCGCGCGTCGCCTGCGCCCACGGCTCCTCGTCGCCGCCCTGGTCGCCGAGGAACTGGCGCAGCATCCGCTGCGCCAGCTCGAGGAACTCGCCGGGGTCGGGTCGGTCGCTGGCCATCCGTCTCCTCCAGACCGTGTGCCGCTCGTCGCGCGGACCGGGCCGGTCCGGGCAGATGCGACCAACCTACGACCACCGGCCGCTCCCGACAGCCGGGGACGCCCGGCGACCCCGGCGCCGGGGCCACCGGGCGGCCCGGCTACCGGGCGTCGAGGAGCACGCCGGACAGGAAGTCGGCCAGCTCCCGGTGCGCGTCCAGGGGCAGCACGGCGGCGACGTGCTGGTCGGGCCGGACCAGCACCGTGCAGCCCTGCTCCCGGTCGATGCCCCGCAGGTCGAAGACGTCCTGCCCGGGGTCGGCGCAGAACGCCTTCTCGTGGTCGACCAGCCCGAACCTGCCCTTCCGGGGCAGCAGCACCGGCGGCAGGGCCTCGACGGCCAGGTCGCGGTGCCCCTGCTGGAAGACGGCGCGGACGTCGACCACCGCGTCCGGGTCGGCGCCGGCCGGTGTGCAGCGCAGGAGCGGTGACCCCTCCGCGGCGAGCGCGTCGAGCAGCGCCCGGGTCCGGGAGCTTGCCGACGCGGGGTCGGCCCGGTCGGCGAACACGTAGAGCCGCCAGGCGCCGTCCGCGCGGGCGACGTGCCCGAGGTGCAGCGGCTTGGCGTCGGCCAGCCGGACGACCGGGGCGGAGTGGAAGCGCATGCCCACCGGGAACCCCTCGGCGAGGTGCTGGTGGTCGGCCGGAGCGGTGATCATGGAGGATGCGTACCGGGTGGCGACGCCGGCGGTGAAGCGGCCCTGCTGCACGAAGTACCGCTGGAACTCCGCCGGGTCCACCCCCTCACCGTCCCCGTCGTCCCTCGGTGGGGCGCTGAACATGCGGGCGAACTCGCGGTCGAAGTCGATGAGCTCCCGGGCGACCGCCTGCCGCTCCTCGGTGTAGGTGCGCAGCAGCTCCGGGCGGGCGGTGCCGCGGAGGACCGCGGCCAGCTTCCAGCCCAGGTTCCAGGCGTCGGCCATGGAGACGTTCATGCCCTGGCCGGCCTTGGCGCTGTGGGTGTGGCAGGCGTCGCCGGCGATGAACACCCGCGGCAGGCGGGTGGCGGCCTCCTCGGCGGGGACGTCATCGAACCGGTCGCACAGCCGCTGGCCGATCTCGTAGACCGACCACCAGCCGACGTCCTTCACGTCGATCGAGTACGGGTGCAGGATCCGGTTGGCGACCGCGGCCAGTTTCTCCGGCGTGACGGTGCGCCGGTCGAGCAGCTCGCGGTCGTGCACCGCGTCCAGCTCGACGTAGAGGCGGACCAGGTACCCGCCCTCGCGCGGGATGATCAGCAGGTTGCCCTGGTTGGCCGAGTGGATGGCGCACTTGAGCCGGATGTCGGGGAAGTCGGTGACCGCCAGGACGTCCATCACGCCCCAGGAGGAGTTCATCGGGTCCCCGACGAGCTCGCGGCCGATCGCGGTGCGGATGCTGCTGCGGGCGCCGTCGCAGCCGACGACGTACCTCGCCCGGACCGTCGAGGTCTCGCCCGTCCCCTGCCCGCCCCGGAGGTGCTGCAGGGTGAGGGTCACCGGGTGGTCCGAGGCGCCGCCGGTGTCGATGTCGACGCCGGTGGCGTGCAGCCCGTAGCAGGGTCGCAGCCGGCCGGCCGACCGCGCCATGTGCTCGCGCAGCCAGGCGAGCATCCGGGCCTGGTTGACGATGACGTGCGGGAACTCCGACAGGCCCTCCTCGGTGTCCCGGACGCGGCCGGTGCGGGTGATCCGGCTGCGGTCGTGCGGGTCGGGACGCCAGAAGGCGACCTCGTTGACCCAGTACGCCTCGTCGACCAGGCGGGTCGCCAGGCCGAACGCCTCGAACACCTCGACGGTGCGCACGGCGACGCCGTCGGCCTGGCCGACCTCGAGCGGCCCGTCCCGCCGGTCGACGACGACCGTGCGGATGTCGGGGAAGGCGGCCAGCTGCGCGGCCAGGACCAGGCCGGCCGGGCCGCAGCCGACGATGACGACGTCGGCCTCCTCGGGCAGGCCCTCGGGCCGCCCGGCGACGGCGGGGTGCGGCTCCTCGACCAGCGGGTCGCCGGCCCGGTAACCGTCCAGGTAGAACTGCACGACTCGACTCCCTCGACACGTCCGACCTCATCCCCGACGGTCCCGGACGTCCCGCGACGAGGGATAGCCTTTTCTGCTGTGAGGAACCGACCGGCCTACGCGATCGGGTCCGTCGACTCCGCGCTGCTGCTGGCTACCCTGCTCCAGCAGGAGGGCGCCCTGCGGGTGACCGACGCCGCCGCCCGACTGGGGGTCTCGGTCTCCACGGCGCACCGGCTGCTGGGGATGCTCGTCTACCGCGACTTCGCCGAGCAGCTGGCCGACCGCCGGTACGGGCCCGGGCCGGTGCTGCGGCGGGGAGCGCTGCCCCCGGCGCCGGTCGCCCGGCTGCGCGAGGTCGCCCTGCCGCACCTGCGCGCGCTGGTCGGCGCGGTGGGGGAGACGGCCAACGTCGTGGTGCTGGCCGGCGCGGACGTCCGCTTCGTCGCCACGGTGGAGTGCGACCGGGTGCTGCGGGTCGGCGACCGCACCGGCCGGACGCTGCCCGCGCACCTGAGCTCGGGCGGCAAGGCCGTGCTGGCCACGCTCGAGGGCGCGGAGCTCGCCCCGCTGCTCGCGTCGCTGGGGGAGGCCGCGGCGGCGCGGCTGGTGCGGGAGCTGCGCACCGTCCGGCGCCGGGGGTTCGCGGTCAACGACCAGGGCACCGAGGAGGGGCTGACCGCGGTGGGTGTCGCCGTCCCGCCCGCGGGCGGCCTCGCCGGCGCCGCGCTGTCGGTGGCCGCCCCCACGGTGCGCTGCTCGGCGGACCGGCTGCCGGGCTGGGCCGGCCACCTCACCACCGCGGCGGCGGCGATCGCCCGCGACCTGGGCGCGTGACCGGTCAGCCGTCCGCGCCGCGCTGCCGGCGCCGCCAGGTGGGCGGGCCGGGTGCGTCGAGGCGGTAGCGGACGCCGACCATGCGGACGCCGAAGCAGAGGGCCGCGGCGCCGATCGCGGCCGGTGGCCCGTAGACGCCGGCGAGGCTGGTGACGACGGTGACCGTGGCCGCGGCGAGCGCGGGGATCGCGTAGAGGTCGCTGGTGAGGACGGTGGGGACCCGTCGGACGAGGACGTCGCGCAGCGTCCCGCCCCCGACCCCGGTGAGCGCCCCGAGGAGCACCGCCTGGACCGGGCCGAGGCCGAACTCGAGCGCCTTGCTGGCCCCGGTGACCGCGAACAGGCTCAGGCCGGCCGCGTCGAGCACGGTGATCGGCGTGCGGAGCCGTTCCAGGGGGCGGGCGAAGCCGAACGCCAGCAGGCCGCCGCCGGCGGCCACCGCGAGGTAGCGCCAGTCGCTGAAGGTGGCCGGTGGCAGGTCGTCGAGCACGATGTCGCGGAGGATCCCGCCACCGAGCGCGGTGGTCAGGGCCAGCGCGATGACACCGACGATGTCGAGGTCCGCGGCGCGGACGGCGGTCAGCGCGCCGTTCAGCGCGAAGGCGAAGGTGCCCACGAGGTCCAGGACCAGGAGCAGCGTCACCCGGTGATCGTGCTCCTCCCGGCCTCGGACGCCGGGGCCGGGGGACGGCGGCTGCGGGAGCGGCTACGGCCGCCCGGCGCCGTCCCGCCCGGCGCCGTCCCGCCCGGCTGAGGCGTCGCCCATCTCG
Source organism: Geodermatophilus sp. SYSU D00758 (assembly GCF_054049955.1). Lineage (NCBI taxonomy): Bacteria > Bacillati > Actinomycetota > Actinomycetes > Geodermatophilales > Geodermatophilaceae > Geodermatophilus > Geodermatophilus sp. SYSU D00758. The sequence continues at coordinate 5,622 of NZ_JBJGYK010000050.1, read as the reverse complement.
TCGAGGACCAGGAGGGTGTGCGTCGCCCGGACCCCGGGGATCGCCTGGAGCCGGTTGAGGACCAGGTCGCGCAGCGCCGGGGCGTCGGTGGTGCGCACCAGCAGCACCAGGTCGTAGTCGCCGGAGACCAGGGTCGCGTGCCACACCTCCGGGATGGCCCGGATGGCCTCGCGCACGTCCTTCCAGGTCTGCTGGGCGATGCGCAGGTGCACGAGCGCCGAGACGGCCAGCCCCAGCCGCTCGGGGTCGACGACCGCCTGGTAGCCCAGGATCACGCCCTCCCGCTCCAGGCGCTGGACCCGGGCGTGCACCGCCGCCCGCGAGACGTGCACCTGCTCGGCGAGGGCGCGGACCGACAGGCGCCCGTCCCCGCGCAGGGCGTCGAGGATGCGCCGGTCGACGTCGTCCAGCCGGGGCGCGGCCGCCCCCGGCACCTCGGGCGCGGCGGGTGCGCCGGCCCCGGGTGGTCGTTCAGCCACCGGCGGCGGGCGGGTCCGCCGGCGCCGCCGCTCGGCCCGGGTCCGGCAGGGCAGTATTCACGAGGCCATGGTGGCGCACCGCGGGACCCGCGCCGCGGCCCGCCCCCGGGTCAGCCGGGGAGGTTCTGCACGTCGCCCTCCGAGGGTCCCCGGGGCGGGCGCGGGTCCGGGGAGGTCCCGCTGGGCTGGACCCGGCCGTCCGCGCCCGCGGGCGGGGCCCCCTCGGTGAGCGCGGCGGTGTTGGGGTCCAGCCGCCCCTCGACCGCCGGGTCGGCCTCGAGGCCGTCGTCGTCCCGGGCGCCCGGTGCGCCGCGGCGGCCGCGGCCGGGCAGGTGGGCGAGCCAGCGTCGTAGCAGGGCCACGGGGGCCTCCTCGTCGGGCGGGGTGCCGGCTGGTCGGGGTGGACGGGACCGCGTCAGCCGACCACCGGGAGCGTTCCGCCGCGCAGGCGGCCGTCGGTCAGCCGCGCCCGGAGCCGTCCCATCTGCTCGTGGTAGAGGTCGACGTTGCGCAGCTTGATCTCGTCGTAGCCGCGCACCATGTCGGGCAGCCCGGCCAGCTCCACCGCCAGCTCGTGGTCGGCCGGGGTGAGGCGGTCGACGATCTCCTCCAGGAGCTGCTCGTACTCCGTGACGAGCCCGCGCTCGACGACCCGGACGTGGTCGCGGCCGAAGGGGTCCAGCCGCGTCCCGCGCAGCCGCTTCATCCCGGCGAGCGCCCGGAACGCCGCCAGCCCCGCCCGGCCCGGGACGGTGATCTTCCGCTGCATGCCGAGCGCCTTCAGCGTCGGCGGGTGCAGCATGAAGCCGAACCTCGCGTCGGGGCCGAACCGCGCCCGGAGGTCGGCGGTGAGGGCGTCGTCGAGGTGCAGCCGGGCGACCTCGTACTCGTCCTTGTAGGCCATCAGCTTGTACAGGCCGGCGGCGGCGGCCTCGGCCAGCTCCGAGTGCCCCGGCACCCGCTCCGCCTCGGTGGCGCGCACCCGCTCGACGGCGCGGGCGTAGCGCTCGGCGTAGGCGGCGTCCTGGTAGCCGATGAGGTCGGCCACCCGGACGTCGACCAGGTGCTCGAGGTGGGACCCGGGCTCGGACCGGACGAGGGCGGCGAGCCTGCGGGCGGTGCGCGAGCGGGCCGGCTGCGCGGGGGTCCCGGGGGCGGCCGCCGGGGTCAGCGCCGCCTCCAGGCCCTCCGGGTCGCTGACCGCCTGCCGGCCCCGGCGGAAGGCCTGGAGGTTGGTCGCCACCGCCACCCCGTTGAGCTCGATCGCCCGCTCGATGGCGTCCGCGCTCAGCGGCAGCGCGCCGCTCTGGTAGGCGGCGCCGACCAGCAGGATGTTGGCGGCCTGGTCGCTGCCGAACAGCCGCTCCGACACCGCCTGCGCGTCGAGGCCGACGGCGGCGTCCGGCCGGGCCGCCCGTTCGATGCGCCGCAGCAGCACGCCGGGGTCCGGGAAGGTCGTCCTCGTGTCCACGACCATCTGCCCGGTGGGCACCTGGGCGGTGGACACCACGGCGATCGTCCGCGCCCGGTCGGTGACCGCGAGGTTGCCCTGCTGGGCGCCGACGAGCAGGTCGCAGGCGAGGTAGAGGTCGCAGTCGGCCGCGGTGAGCTTGTTGGCCTGGTCGACCGGGGCGGTCGTGACCCGCAGGTCCGAGACGACCGGGCCGCCCTTCTGCGCCAGCCCGGTCTGGTCCAGGCCGCGGACGAACCGGCCGTCCAGCAGGGCGGCCGTGGCCAGCGTCTGCGCCACGGTGACGACGCCGGTCCCCCCGATGCCGGTGATCCGCATCCCGAACTCGTCGGTGGGCACCCGCAGCTCGGGCTCCGGGAGCTCCGTGCCGTCGAGCTCGGCCACGGCGGAGCGGCTGGGCCCCCGCGTGCCGGGGACGACGGTGAGGAAGGAGGGGCAGTTGCCCTTCAGGCAGGAGTAGTCCTTGTTGCAGGACGGCTGGTGGATCTGCGTCTTGCGGCCGAACTCCGTCTCGACCGGGTGCACGGACAGGCAGTTGGACTGGACGCCGCAGTCCCCGCACCCCTCGCAGACCCGCTCGTTGATCAGGACGCGCATCGCCGGGTCCTCGAGCTTGCCGCGCTTGCGCTTGCGGCGCTTCTCGGCCGCGCACTCCTGGTCGTGCACGATGACGGTCACGCCCTCGATGCCGCGCAGCAGCTCCTGGGCCTCCACCATGCGGTCGCGGTCCCAGACCTCGACGCCCACCGGCAGCCGCACGCCGGCGTACCGGTCGAGGTCCTCGGTGGTGACGATGACCCGCTTCACGCCCTCGGCGAGCAGCTCCTGCACCAGCTGCGGCACCGCCTGGATGCCGATCGCCGGCTGCGCCCCCGTCATCGCGACGTGGTCGTTGTAGAGCAGCTTGTAGGTGATGTTCGTGCCCGCGGCGATCGAGGCGCGGATGGCGAGGGTGCCGGAGTGGGCGTACGTGCCGTCCCCGATGTTCTGGATCAGGTGCGGCAGGCCGGTGAACGGCGCGGCCCCGATCCACTGGGCGCCCTCGTTGCCCATCGCGGTGATGCCGATGATCGATCCGACGTCCTCCGGGCGCATGAAGACGGCGAGGACGTGGCAGCCGGTCCCCCCGCCGACGACCGCCCCGTCCGGTACCGCCGCGGCCGAGGAGTTGTGCGGGCACCCGGAGCAGAAGTACGGCGAGCGGGACAGGGTCAGCGGCGCGAGCTGCGGTCCGCCGGCCAGCCGCTCCAGCCGCTCCTCGACGGCCGGCAGGTCCGCGAAGCGACGCAGGCGCCCGGCCACCAGCCGGGCGATGGACCGGGTGTCCAGCTCGGCGTGGATCGGCACGAGGTGGGCGCCCCGCTCGTCGAGCTTGCCGAAGACCTGCGGCCGGTCGGTCAGGCCGTACAGCTCGTCCTTGACGAACAGCTCGACGAACGGCCGCTTGTCCTCCAGGACCAGGATCTCCTGCAGCCCCGAGGCGAACTCCCGGACGACCCGGCCGTCGAGCGGGTAGGGCATGCGCAGGTGCAGCAGCCGGACGCCGAGGCGGCGCAGCTCGTCGTCGTCCAGCCCGAGCTCGCGCAGCGCCTGGCGCAGCTCGAAGTAGGTCTTGCCGGAGGCGACCAGGCCCAGCCGGTCGCCGGGCGTCCGGACGGTGATCCGGTTGACGTCGTTCGCGCGGGCGTAGGCCAGCGCCGCCTCGATGCGCGCGTAGACCATCGAGCGCTCCAGCCGCAGCACGCTCTCCCCGTACAGGTGCGAGGAGGGGACGTGCTCGTAGGGGCGGCCGTCGAGCTCGGCGGTGACCATGACGGGGTCGACCCGGTCGGGCGACACCAGCGCCGAGCCCGACCCGTCGGCGACCGGGGTGGACATCTTGAGCGCGGTCCACAGGCCCGAGCACCGGGACATCGCGATCGCGTGCAGCCCCAGGTCGAGGACCTCCTGGACGTCCCCGGGGTAGAGCATGGGCATCAGCAGCGCCGCCGCGGCGAGCTCGCTGGCCCCGGGGGTGGGGGAGGACTTGGCGGTGGGGTCGTCACCGACCAGGGCCAGCGCGCCACCGGTCCGCGTGGTGCCGCACAGGTTGGCCTGGCGCAGCGCGTCCATGGCCCGGTCGAAGCCGTTGGCCTTGCCGTACCACATGCCGACGACGCCGTCGTACCGCGGCTCGGGCAGCTGCTGGGCCAGCTGGCTGCCCATGACCGACGTCGCGGCCAGCTCCTCGTTCACGCCCATCGTGTGGACGACGTGGTGCTCGGTCAGCATGGCCCGGCGGCGCTGCAGCTCCAGGTCGTAGCCGCCGAGGGGCGAGCCCGGGTACCCCGAGATGAACGTCGCCGTGTCCAGCCCCCGCGCGAGGTCCGCCCGCCGCTGGACGAGGGGCAGGCGGACCAGCGCCTGCACCCCGGTCAGGTAGATGGTGCCGTTCTCGACGGTGAACTTGTCGTCCAGCGAGAGGGGCGGCGCTTCGTGCAGGACCATGGCGAACTCGCCTCCTCGTTCGGGTGGGCAGCGGGCGGCGGCCGCGACCGGTGGGCTCAGCCGGTGGCGTGACCTCCCGGGCAACACTCGGGTCGCCCCGGCCATCTGTCCAGTCGTCGTCCCCAGGACCGGACGAGTGGTCGCGCGGGAGGGTGACCGGCCGGCCGCAGGCCCCCTCCGCGGCCGACGGGAGGCCACCCGTCCTGCCGGGGCGCGGCTCGGGTGGCGACCCGCGGACGGCGGGGCTGTCACACCCGGTCGCATAATCGAACACGTGTTCGTACCGCTGCGGTCGCCCCTCGGCCCGGTGGCGGGGGCGCCGCCCTCGTCACCCGGCCGCGCCGCCCGGTCGCGTCGCGCGGCCCCGGACGGTTGCCGTCCCGGCCCGTCCGGGTCGCACCGGTGCACCGGCCGGCCCCCGCGTCCCCTGATCCCGGAGAGGTCCCGATGACCGAGCCCACGTCCGCCCACCCGTTCCGCCGGGCCGCCGGGGAGGTCGCCTGGCGCTGCGCCTGCGGCCGGAGCCGCAACGCCGCCGTCCACCGCGGTGCCGCCGCCCCGGCGGCGAATCCGGGCACGCCCGCCCGGGCGCGGTCCGCTGCCCTCGCCCCGGCGGCCAAGTCGGCCACCCCCGCCCCGGCCAGGTCTGCCGGGCACGCCTCGGCCGGGTCCGCTGCACCCGCCCCGGCCAGGTCTGCCACGACGGAGCCGGCGCGGTCCGCCAGGCGCGCCCCGGCGCGGTCGGCCGCGCCTGCCCGGACCCGGTCCGCCGCGCCCGCCCCGGCCCGGTCCGCCGCCAGGCCGCCGGTGGTCACCGTCCCGACGGCCCACCTGCCCGCCGGCGAGCCGGTCCTGACCACCGACGTGGTCGGCAGCGACTTCGGGCTCCCGCTGGTCCGGCCGACCAGGACCCGCCAGGGGAGCCAGGTCCGGACCGTCCGCGCGCACTGCCGGGCGCACGGCGGAGTCGTCGTCTGGTTCACCGACGGGACCAAGACCCCGCCGCTGCACGGCCGCACGACGTGGGTCCTCGCCCCGCCGGACGTGCAGCGCCCCGTCGCCTGACAGTGAGGATGTGAGGGGACGGGGTCACCCCTGGTGGTCTGACTCTCCGCCTGACCGACGCCTTGCTGTCCTGCTGTGGGATGTGTCGGCCGTGTGGGGGTGGCCCCGTCCTTGCACGTC